>CAZPSD010000013.1:0-25693 GCA_964589055.1 uncultured Bacteroides sp. | reverse complement strand
TAAGGTTACATATATAAGGTTACATATAGGAGCATACATATGATAGAGGTTACCAAAATCAATGGCGTGAAAGTTTTGATCAACCCGGATCTGTTGGAGCTGGTGGAAGAAACACCCGATACGGTGCTGTCCTTTACGACCGGGCGGAAAATAATTGTAAAAGAAAGTAGACAAGAAGTGAAAAATTTAGTAAAATCGTATAGAAAGGATATTTTTGCAGATTAGTGTAAAAACGGGTGGTATAGATAGATGGATTTAGCTTCAATTCTGGGTTTAGTATTATGCTTCGTCCTGATGGTATTCGGTATTTTATTTGGGAATGATATATCGGCGATCTTTCGGTTCCTGGATGGGGCATCAGCGCTTATCACATTCGGTGGTTCTTTCATGTGTGTTCTTGCAAGTTATCCGCTTAAAGGATTTTTGGATGGTCTTAAGAGTTTTGCTTTGATTTTTAAGACGTCAACCATGAATGTTCCTGAAATTATTCAGAAAATTATAGAGTTATCTAATGTGGCACGTAAAGAAGGGCTTCTTTCACTGGAAGAAGCGGCGGCGGATATCGAGGATCAGTTCCTTAAGAAGGGAATTTTGCTGATCGTCGACGGTACGGATCCGGAGCTGGTACGTGCTATTATGGAAACAGAGCTTGTCAGTGTAGAAGACCGACACAAGGAGAAAATCGGATTCTGGGAGAATTTGGGGGCGATGGGTCCTGCCTGGGGTATGATTGGTACTTTGATCGGTCTGATTAATATGTTACAGGATATGGACGACCCTTCTTCAATCGGACCGTCCATGGCAGTTGCGCTGATTACTACGTTATATGGTTCCATTCTTGCGAACTGGATCTGCAATCCGGTGGCTACGAAGCTGAAAGGCAAGAATGCAGAAGAAATGATGATGAAGGAGATAGAAATCGAGGGTCTTCTGTCTATCCAGGCAGGAGAAAATCCCCGTGTTATCGAGGAGAAGCTGAAATCTTTCTTAGCGCCGAAGGACAGGGCATCCTCGAATGAAGAAGAAGGCGGAGGTGAAGCAGATGGCTAATAGAAAGCCGGAAGAACCCCCAAAAGGTGCGCCGGCGTGGCAGTCGACTTTTGCGGATCTGATGAATCTGTTACTCTGCTTTTTCGTGTTGTTGTTTTCTATGTCTACCGTAGACGCGCAGAAATTTGAAGAAGTGGTAGCGTCCTTTAATCAGACGTTTTCTATTTTTACCGCCGGGGCAACGGCGATCGGAGACGGCGTCTTAGTCAGCAATGGCGTCAGCCAGTTGAATGAACTGGATGACTATATAAACAGCACCGGCAAGATGGATGACGGAGAGATCGTATCTGAAGATGTGGCGAATGCGCAGCAGCAGCTGGAAGAGGCGCAGCTGGAAGAGGCTGAGGAACTGGCTGAGAAGATACAGGAAGCCATTGATGAAGAGGGCATGGGCGAAGATGTTGATCTGGATTTTACCACGCAGTATGTGCAGCTTACACTGAAAGGCGCGCTGCTGTTTGACTCCGGCAGTACGCTGCTTAAGGAGGAGGCGAAACCGGTGCTTGATCAGGTGGGAGTAATCCTGGAAAACTATGCGGAAGGCACCATTGAGATAGAAGGACATACGGACAATGTGCCGATGTCCGGCGCGAAATATTCCAATAATGACGAACTGAGTTCGGGACGGGCATTGTCGGTGTTTAATTATCTGTTGTCCGTTACGAATCTGGATCCGGCCAATATGAAACATGCCGGCAGAGGGGAATACGTGCCGATTGCAGACAATTCGACTGCAGAGGGAAGAGCGAAGAACAGACGGGTTGAAATTAAAATTTATACCTCGTTGAGTTCCTACTAATTCGATATCATTTCTATGGTAAATGGTTTCTATAATAAGTAAAAGGAGAATAATGCGGTATGAAGAAAAATTTGATTTCCGTTATTATATTGGCGCTGCTCATTGTTAATATTGTGCTGACGGCGATTATGATGTTCAGCGTAACAAGCGCTTCCAGAAAGACAGCGGCGCTGGTGGATAATATTGCGACGGCGCTTAATCTGGAGTTGACAGCGAAAAACGGAGACGAGGATGCGGCTGAAACGGTGATCCCGATGACGGACACTGAAACGTATCAGATTTCCGAATCCATGACGATTCCGCTTAAAGCAAGTGAGGGGGATGATAAAGACCATTATTGCCTGGTATCTGTTACCTTGTCTATCAATACAAAGGACAAAGACTATAAGACATACGGATCCGATCTGTCAGAACAGGAAAGCCTGATCAAGAGTGAGATCAATGATACATTCGCACAGTATACTGTGGAAGAGGCAAGAGACAATCAGGATCAGATTAAACAGGAAATTCTTGAGAGAGTACAGACCATGTTTGATTCCGAGTTTATCTACAATGTGTCATTCAGCGATATTATGTTCCAATAATATGCCGGGCGTCTTAGAAATGTGCCGCACGGCAGCGGAAATTTGAAAATGCTGCGGGGATATGATATCTTAAAATAGTACCACAGGAGGTGGACTTTCGTGGGTGAGGTATTATCTCAAAATGAGATTGATAATCTGCTCGCCGCTTTAAGCAGCGGTGAATTAGATGCAGACGACATGAATGATGCCAGTGACAAACAGGTGAAGAACTATGACTTTAAACGTCCTACAAAGTTCTCCAAAGAGCATCTGCGGACACTGGAAATTATTTATGAACATTACGGAAGGTTGCTTTCAACCAATCTTCCGGTATACCTTAGAAAAAATATACAGGTTTCCGTGGCGAGTTCTGAAACGGTTATTTTCTCGGAATTTACAAATGCACTTTCGAATCCGGTTATTTTGGGTATTGTTAATTTTCAGCCCTTAGGAGGCACGATCATAATAGAATTGGCGTCGCAGCTGGGGTTTGCGATGATTGACAGAATGTTGGGCGGTTCGGGAGATCCGCTTGAGAAGAACAGGGATTTTACTGAAATAGAGATGACGATCATTGAGAAAATGATGGTGGTCTGTATGCAGCTCATGCGTGAGCCGTGGAAGAATGTAGTCGATATCAATCCGGTAATGGAACGAATTGAAACCAATTCCCAGTTTGCACAGGTTATCGCACCAAACGATATGATCGCCATCGTCACTCTGAATGTGAAAATAGGCGAAGTGGAAGGGTTTATGAATATCTGTCTCCCGTTCTTCACACTGGAGAGTGTCATGGATAAGCTGAACACCAAATATTGGTACACTAACATGCAGGAACAGAATGAGGAAGACTTCGAAGAATACATTGAAGCGTTGATCAAGAGGGTGGATGTTCCGGTTAAAGCGGCTCTTGGCAAGACGAATATATCTGTCAATGATTTTGTTAATTTGCAGATCGGCGACATTATAAGATTAGATACCGAAGTGGAACAGGATCTTACGGTTTACGTCGGTAATATAAAGAAGTTTACCGCGCTGCCGGGATCCAGCAGAGATAAATATGCTGTCAGAGTAACGTCGGTAATTAGAGAGGGGGAGTAAAAGCATGGACGGAATGTTATCACAAGACGAAATAAATGCTCTCTTAAGCGGTATGGACTCGCCGAGTGATGTCAGTGATATTGTGGAAACCACGGCAACATCCGTGGAGGAGCCGGAAACGCCCGCAGATAATATGCCGGATGAATCGCTTTTAACAGATATAGAGAAGGATGCAATCGGTGAAGTGGCGAATATCAGTATGGGATCTTCGGCTACGACGCTGTATTCGCTTGTAAATCGAAAAGTTAATATTACAACGCCGGTTGTTACATTAGCAACCTGGGGGAATGTATTATCGGAATATGAAAAGCCGTGCGTATTTATTCAGATTAAATACACGCAGGGGCTGGATGGTTCGAATATTCTCGTATTAAAAGAGCATGATGTCAAAGTTATCACCGACCTGATGATGGGAGGGGATGGCAGCAATACGGACGGAGAACTGGGGGAATTGCATTTGAGCGCGATCTCCGAAGCAATGAACCAGATGATGGGTTCGGCGGCGACTTCTCTTTCCACTATGCTTGGCAAGATGATCGACATCAGTCCGCCGGAGGCGAGTCTTGTTGACCTTACCGCTTTCAAAAGCGGCGGAGATATAGCGAAATTTCTGGAAGGAACTTTTGTCAAGATTGCATTCCGAATGCAGATTGATGAGCTGGTTGATTCCACAATCATGCAGTTGTATCCGATTGATTTTGCCAAAGAACTGTATATAACTTTTATAGGAAATCAGGGCGGCGGAGACGGAGCGTCATCCGCATCTGCTCCGGAACCCGCAGCGGCGCCTCAGATGTCCGCACCTGCACAGGCGGCGGCGCCGCAGGCGAACATGGATCAGCAGATGGACATGAACCAGATGGGAATGCCGCAGATGCAGATGGGAATGCCGCAGATGCAGATGGGAACGCCGCAAATGCAGATGGGAACGCCGCAAATGCAGATGGGAATGCCGCAGATGCAGATGGGAATGCCGCAGATGCAGATGGGAATGCCGCAAATGCAGCCTAATATGAATATACAGCCGGCACAGTTTCAGAGTTTCTCCAATGACTATAATCCAATGCAAAGTCAGGAGAACATCGGTCTGATTAAAGATGTGCCGTTGGAGGTTACCGTAGAACTGGGAAGAACCTCTAAATCCATTTCAGATATTCTGGATTTCGCTCCGGGTACTATCATTGAACTGGATAAAATTGCCGGTGAACCGATTGATGTATTAGTTAACGGTAAATTTGTTGCAAAAGGTGAAGTAGTAGTAATCGAAGAAAGTTTTGGCGTTCGAGTAACTGAAATTATCAAATAATATGAAATAGGAGAAGAAAGATGGCAAAAAATATTTTAGTATGTGATGATGCAGCGTTCATGCGTATGATGATCAAAGATATCCTGACAAAGAACGGATACAATGTAGCCGGTGAAGCTGAAAATGGAGCCAAAGCAGTTGAAAAATACAATGAACTGAAGCCGGATCTTGTACTGATGGATATTACAATGCCGGAAATGGATGGTATTCAGGCTCTTAAGAAGATCAAAGCTTCTGATCCGGGCGCTATGGTTATTATGTGTTCTGCTATGGGACAGCAGGCAATGGTTATCGAGTCGATTCAGTCCGGTGCAAAAGACTTTATTGTTAAACCTTTCCAGGCAGACCGTGTGCTGGAAGCGGTTAAGAAAGTAGTGGGATAATGATACTTGCGGTGTCGGACAGGACTGATTCTTATATACAGTTCATAACGATATTGATCATCTTTGTATTTGTGTTAGTGATTACCTATTGGGTTACAAAGTGGACGGCGGGATATCAGAAGAGCAAGACCGCCGGTGCAAATATGGAAATGATCGAGGCATTGCGCCTGACTAATAATAAGTATGTTCAGATTATCAGAATCGGACAGAAATATTTGGCAGTTGCAGTTTGCAAAGATACTGTTACAATGTTATCAGAGATCCCGGAAGATGAGTTATGCTTTTCTGAGGGGGCAGAGTCTAAGGTCTCTTCTTTTAGAGATGTATTAGCGAAAGTACAAAAAAGAAATTTTCTGGACAAAGAAGACGGGCGGGACGAATGAAGAAATATTTTCCCGGATATTATCTGGCAAGATTCCTATGCCTGCTGTTTATGGCAGGCATGTTGTGTCTTAGTCAAAAGACGATGGCATATGCTTCGAGCGATACTCCATATCGGGAGTCCAATCTTACGGGCACGAGTGATGAGCGGACGAATGTGAATGAACCCGGGGCATCAGACAATGCCGATGATTTATCAGAACTGAATATAGCCAATACGGTGACGGTTACATACAACAATGGTAATGGCAGTGTGAATGGCGCTTTGCGTATTCTGGTTATCCTTACCCTGATTGCTATTGCACCGTCATTGATTATTATGTTAACCTCGTTTACAAGAATCATTATTGTTCTTCATTTCACGAGGCAGGCATTGAACACACAGACGGCGCCGCCTAACATAGTGCTGATAGGTATTGCGCTCTTTTTAACGTTTTTCATTATGCAGCCCACCCTGGCAACCATTTATACGGAAGCGGTTGTCCCGTATGAGGCGGGAGAACTGGAGCAGGAGGAAGCGATTACGAAGGCGGTACAGCCGTTACGGGAATATATGTACCGGCAGACGCAGAAGAAGGATGTCAGTCTCTTTATGGAAATAAACCGTACGGAGTGGGACGGAAGCCTTGAAGCCATTCCGATGAGCGTCCTGGTGCCGAGTTATATTATCAGCGAGTTAAGGATTGCTTTTATTATCGGATTTTTGATTTACATACCGTTTATTGTAATTGATATGGTTGTGGCATCGACCTTGATGAGTATGGGTATGATGATGCTGCCGCCTACGACTATTTCCATGCCGTTTAAGATTCTGCTGTTTGTGTTGGCGGACGGCTGGTATTTGATTATCAAGGGTCTGGTAGAGAGTTTCTATGTTTATTAGCCATTATTGGCCATAGAAATTAGGATAGATATGTTATCCGCAGATTGGGAAAGGAGAGGAATGCATGACAGTAGATGACGTCACCGCCATTGCCTCACAGGCATTGTTTACCATTATTAAATGTGCAGCGCCGCTTCTGCTGGTGTCACTAATTGTAGGTCTTATTGTCAGTATTTTCCAGACTGTTACCTCTATTCAGGAGCAGACGCTTACCTTTGTACCGAAGATACTTGCTATTTTTTTGACGCTTATACTGTTGGGACATTGGATCATGGATACCATGGTAGAATATATGACAAACCTGTGGCTGAATTTCAGCGCTTATATCAGATAAAAGAAAGTGGCAGAATGATAGATTTTACATTTACTTATGCAGATTTAGAATACTTTTTACTGATACTGGTCAGAATTACTTGTTTTATCTATATTGCGCCCTTTTTCAGTATGACCAATGTGCCCCAAAGAGTAAGGGTGGGTCTCAGTGTTTTCCTTGCGTATCTGGTCTTTCAGGCGGTAGATCATAATGAAGTTGTCTATGACACCCTGCTTGGTTATGCTATTATAGTCATGAAAGAGGCATTGACCGGATTCCTGATTGGATGGGGAGCGCAGATCTGTACTACGGTGACTGCATTTGCGGGAAGTATTGCGGACATGGAAATCGGTGTTTCCATGGTTTCGCTCATGGATCCGACTACGAAGGAACAGGCAACCTTTAGTGGCGTTTATTACCAATATTTGTTTACATTGTTTATGATTATTACAGGTATGCACCGTTATCTGTTACAGGCATTGATAGATACCTTTACCTTGATACCGGTCAATGGAGCGGTTTTTAAGACGGAATCATTGCTGGAATCCGTTTTGATGTTTTTGACGGATTATATTACGATCGGGTTCCGTATTATATTGCCGGTCTTTTGTGCCATGATCCTGTTAAATGTTATTCTCGGCGTACTTGCCAAGGTATCCCCGCAGCTTAACATGTTTGCGGTAGGTATGCAGCTTAAGATGCTTGTTGGACTGGGGATTATGTTTTTGACAGTCAGAATGCTTCCGGGTGCAGCGGATTTTGTATTTACGGAAATGAAGAGAATGATTGTGTCTTTTGTGGAGGGGATGACGTGATTTTAGAGTATAATCTCCAATTTTTCGCCAAGGACGGTCCCGGCGGAGAGAAAACGGAAGACCCTACTTCCAAGAAACTGGAGGATGCCCGTAAAGAAGGGCAGGTTGCCAAGAGTAAGGAGATAACAAGCGCCTTTGAACTGTTAGCGTTCTTTTTGCTGCTCTATGTGTGGATTGAGAAGATGGGAACTTACTTTGTGGGGAATATTTATGACATTTATTCCCAAATTCCCGAGTATATCAGGATGTATGACGGCAATGTGCCGGAGCAGACGCTTAACGCAATTTTTGTGAAGTCAATGGGCAGGGTGCTGCTGATCTTAGCTCCCTTCTTATCAGCCGGATTGATCGTGGCGCTTGTATGTAATGTGGCGCAGGTCAAATGGAAGCCGACCGGCAAGCCCATGAAGCCGAAATTTAACAAGTTGAATCCGGTCAGCGGAATTAAGCGTATTTTTTCGGCGAATTCGCTTGTGGAATTATTCAAATCCATCTTAAAGATCGGATTGATCAGCTATGTGGTGTATTCTTATCTGAAGAAAAATATGCCGCCTCTATATCTGCTTTATGACCTGTCCCTGAACCAGGCGATTGCCCAGATCGGTTCGCTGGTAATGGGATTGGGGCTGCGCATTGCGATTTGGTATATGCTGATCGCCGGGCTTGACTTTATTTATCAGAAAATTAAGTTTAAGAATGACATGAAGATGACGAAGCAGGAAGTGAAGGATGAATATAAGAACCAGGAGGGAGATCCCCAGGTTAAGGGCAGGCAGCGTCAGAAAATGCAGGAGACTTCCAGGAGGCGTATGATGCAGCAGCTTCCTGAGGCGGATGTGGTTATTACGAACCCGACTCACTTCGCTGTGGCGATTAAATATGATCCGGTTTTATATGATGCGCCCTATGTGGTGGCTAAAGGCGCGGACTATCTTGCACAGAAGATTAAGGAAACCGCGAAGGAGCATCATATCGAAATTGTAGAAAATAAACCGCTTGCCCGTATGCTGTACGCCAATGTAGATGTAGGCAGCGTAGTGCCGCCGGAATTATATCAGGCGGTGGCAGAGGTGCTTGCCTTTGTATATCACTTGCAGGGTAAGGTATAAAGCGAAACGGGGAAAGGAGAAGAAGCAGATGGGAAACTTGAAGAAGGCTGATCTCGGCGTGGCTGCGTATGTGCTTGCCGCATTTATCATGATGATTGTGCCTATCTCGTCGGGACTTTTGGATGTGCTTCTGGCGTGTAATATCGCGGTGGCATTTACGGTGCTGTTTGGCTGTATGTTTGCCACGGAAGTTTTAAATATGTCTTATTTCCCTACGATCCTGCTGTTTACCACGATATTCAGGATTGCCCTGAATATTTCTTCTACCCGACTGATTCTTACGACCGGAGATCCCGGTAATGTAGTACAGACCTTCGGCCAGTATGTAGGAGGCGGTGATCTGGTCATTGGCGCCATTGTTTTTATTATTTTGATCCTTGTACAGTTCATGATCATCAATAAAGGTTCCGAGCGTGTGGCTGAGGTTACCGCCAGATTTACCCTGGATGCCATGCCCGGTAAACAGATGGCGATTGACGCCGACTTAAATACCGGAGCGATCACGGATGCAGAAGCGAAGAGGCGCAGAGACAAGATCCAGGAAGAGTCCAGTTTCTTCGGTTCCATGGATGGTGCGGTAAAGTATGTTAAGGGAGACGCCACTGCGGGTCTGCTTATTACTGCCGTCAATATTGTAGGCGGTATTGCCATGGGTATAACTCGTCAGGGCATGGAGTTGAGCGATGCTCTCAATAAATATACGATTCTGACCATCGGTGACGGTCTGGTCAGCCAGATCCCGTCGCTGCTTATTTCCTTATCGACAGGTATTCTGGTAACAAAAGGTTCTAAGGACGCGGACTTCGGCACCGTGCTGGTCAGCCAGCTTTTCGGCGTGCCTAAGGTATTGTATCTGGTGGGCGCGGTTATTGCGGGACTGGGTATTGTCACACCGCTTAATACGATTTTGTTCGTCGCATTAGGTCTTATCTTTGTCATAGTCGGGAGAATGATGGCAGGCACGATCGAGACAGCCGAGATCGAGCATGAAGCGGATGAGGAAGAAGCCGCTGCGGAGGAAATCCGGCAGCCGGAGAACGTTACCTCTTTGCTGCAGGTTGACCCCATCGAGCTGGAGTTCGGTTACGGTATCATACCGCTTGCGGATGTGAATCAGGGTGGCGATCTACTGGATCGTGTTGTTATGATCCGCCGGCAGATTGCTTTGGAGCTTGGTACTGTTGTGCCTATTATTCGTCTGCGTGATAACATACAATTAAATCCAAACCAATATATTATTAAAATAAAGGGTGTTCAGGTCAGTGAAGGAGAAATCCTGTTTGACCATTATATGGCAATGAACCCCGGATATGTGGAAGAGGAAATCACAGGTATTCCGACCTTTGAGCCATCGTTCCATCTACCTGCCATCTGGATTACGGAGGGACAGAGAGAACGTGCGGAAAGTATGGGCTATACGGTAGTCGATCCGCCGTCCATTATCGCGACACATTTGACAGAGATCATCAGACAGTACATAGCAGAACTTCTTACCAGACAGGATGTACAGAATCTGGTCAACAACTTAAAAGAGTCCAATCCTTCCCTGGTGGAGGAACTGGTGCCGAAGCTGCTTGGTCTTGGTGAGATACAGAAGGTACTGCAGAATCTGTTGAGAGAAGGCATCTCAATCAGAGATCTGCTTACGATATTTGAGACACTTGCCGATTATGCGGCAACAACGAGAGACACTGATATTTTGACAGAGTATGTCAGACAGAGCCTGAAGCGGGCTATCTCTAACAAGTTCTTCCCGGCTAATGAGACCACAAGTGTGGTGACACTTGATCCGAAGCTGGAGCAGGAGATCATGGCGAGCGTGAAACAGACAGAACAGGGAGCTTATCTGACACTGGACCCTGCCAAGACTAAAGCGATTGTGGATTCTGTCGGTGTAGAGACGAAGAAGTTGGAGGATCTTGGCAAGATGCCGATCGTGATTACTTCGCCTATTGTGAGAGTGTACTTTAAGAAGCTGACAGAAGATTATTATAAGGATTTGGTCGTTGTATCTTATAATGAGATAGAGTCTAATATTGAATTACAGTCTGTTGGGATGGTGACAGCATAATGATAATCAAGAAATTTACTGCGAAAACTGAAAATGAGGCAATACAGGCAGCGAAGAAGGAATTAGGTGAAGGCGTAGTCGTCATGAATGTCAAGAATGTGAAGAAAACGGGTTTCCTGTCATTCTTAAAGCCGCCTATGGTGGAAGTGACGGTTGCACTGGAGGAAGAGAGCGAAAAGTACACGGCGGCAGTGTCCGCCATCAACAGCGTGATCGCTTCCAGCCAGAACAAAGAGGCAGAACTTGTAAAGAATGCGCCGACTGCGGCAGCAGAGCCGCCGGTGAAAAAGGAAAGCAGCGCCATTGAAGAGAAGCTGGACAGTTTACAGTCACTCTTAGAACAGCAGCTGCAGAAGCCGGAGGAGGAGAAAGAAGAGAAGGAAAGCAAGGCAGAGGAGAAGCCGAAAGAAGAGACAGAGATGGATAAATTCATGAAGCTTCTGCATCAAACCATGCTGGATAATGAAGTAGATGAAAAATATGCCGGGGAGATTATAGAAGAGATCGGGCAGCTCAACAAACCGAATCTGCCTTTTGACTATGCGCTTGCCAATATCTATCAGAAGATGATCCTTAAATTTGGTAAGCCAAACGGTATTATACCGGCACAGAACGGCATTAAGATGGTATTTTTCATCGGTCCTACCGGAGTGGGTAAGACGACTACGATTGCTAAGATCGCATCCAAATTCCGTGTGGACGAAAAGAAAAAGGTAGCGCTTTTGACAGCGGATACATACCGTATTGCCGCAGCGGAACAGCTTCGCACCTACGCCAATATTCTTGAAGTGCCGTTCCGCGTGATTTACAGCGTGGAAGAGATCGAAAAGGCAATGGAAGATTTTAAGGATTATGATTATATTCTGGTGGATACGGCGGGACATTCCCATCAGAATGAAACACAAAAAGATAACATGAGTAACTTTATCCGTTCTGTTGATGACAAGGTAGAGAAAGAGGTTTATTTAGTCGTAAGCGCCACAACGAAATACCGCGATTTGATCAGTATAGCGGATTCTTATAAAGAGATGGCGGACTATAAGCTTATTTTCACAAAAATTGATGAAACTACCACTCTGGGTAATTTGCTGAACCTGAAACTGTATACCGGAGCGTCTTTGTCCTATGTGACATACGGTCAGAATGTGCCGGATGACATAGCGGAGTTTAACCCGCAGAAGACGGTCAAGAGATTGCTTGGAGGAAAAAACTAAGGAGGAAGCCTTATGGATCAGGCTGAACAGTTAAGAAATATAATTAAAGCCAACAGCCTGCCGGAGCGTCCTCTGGCAAGAGTGATAACCGTTACCAGCGGGAAAGGCGGAGTCGGCAAGTCCAATGCTGCCATCAATCTGGCAATACAATTTCGCAGGATGGGACAGAGAGTCATTATTCTTGATGCTGATTTCGGGTTGGCGAATATTGAAATTATGTTTGGGGCGGTGCCTAAACATAACTTGCGTGATTTAATATATCAGGGTATGAATATCAAGGATATCATTACATGGGGACCGATGGAGGTCGGTTTTATATCCGGCGGATCGGGAATTGCCGGTATGTCTAATTTAAGTAAAGATAATTTGAACTATATTATCCGGAAATTAGCAGAGTTAGATGAGATGGCTGATACGATCATCATTGATACCGGTGCGGGAATATCGGATGCGGTGCTGGAGTTTCTGGTAGCCAGTGGTGAGATTCTTTTAGTAACGACACCGGAGCCTACGTCTATTACGGATTCCTACTCATTGCTTAAAGCGCTGGGCAGGCATCCGCGTTATTCCAGCGGGACGTCACAGATTAAAGTAATTGCCAATAAAGTGTCCGATGTGACGGAGGCGGAGACTTTATATGCCAAATTGGAGGCGGTGGTAAACCGGTATCTGAAAGTGCCAATCACCTATCTGGGAATGATCCCGCAGGACGCTCAGCTTGAGAAGGCCGTGATGCAGCAGACCCCGGTATCTCTGGATAATCCGAGGGCGAAATCTGCGGTTGCCTATGCAGTGATTGCGGCGAAATTGATGAACAAAGAATTAAATCAAAATTTAACTAAACGTGGTATGGCGTCATTTTTCGCACATATCATATCGAAACGATAAAGGAAGGAGAACAATATGACAAATCTTTTATCGAAGTACGTAATGCCGGGATGCCGGGTTGATTTACAGGCGATTGACCGTTCGGCGAGCCAGAAGGATGCAGAAGGGCATCACAAAACGCACCAGAGCCAGGTGCTTGACATCATTTCCGAGGACAGAATCGAGATTTCCATGCCGATTGAGAAATCCAAATTGATCCTTTTACCGGTAGACGGAGAATATGATCTGTATTTTTACGGCGACAATGTTCTGTACCAGTGTTATGCCAGAGTGGTGGACAGATATAAAAATAACAGCCTATATGTTTTGGTCCTGGATTTGACCAGCAATCTGCGCAAGTATCAGCGCAGAGAGTATTACCGATTCAGCTGTGCACTGGAAATGAACTCTCGGAAGCTTCAGGAGGAAGAAATTTATTTTGCGGATAAAGGGACAGATAAACTGATTCCGGAACTCCCTCTCAAGAGCAGTGTGGTGGTAGACATTAGCGGAGGCGGCCTCCGATTTGTGGCTAATTATGCTTATGAAGCGGACAGCGTGATCCTATGTAAGTACCGTCTGCTGATTAACGGTCAGTCAAAGGAGTATAACCTGATAGGCAGAGTGCTTGCTGTGAGGGAGCTTGACAATCGTAAGGGCGTGTTTGAGCATCGTGTACAGTATGTCAATATGGACTCGGAAGACAGGGAAGAAATTATAAAGTACATTTTTGATGAGGAACGTAAGACACTTAAGAACCAAAAGGGTTAGACAGACATAAGGTTTAACAGGCTGAAAGAAAAAAGAAATAGATGAGAGGCGGGATTAAAATGAAAAAAAATATATTAGTGGTTGACGACTCTGCACTTATGAGAAAGGTGCTTTGTGATATAATCAATAGTGATGAGAGATTTCAAGTACAGGATCGGGCTGCTGATGGTTTGGAAGCATTGGATTTGCTCAGCAGGAAAACATACGATGCGGTCGTGCTGGATGTCAATATGCCTCGGATGAACGGGTTGGAATTGTTGAAGGAACTGCAGAAACGCAAGATCTCTGCAAGAGTTATGATGGCAAGTAC
This sequence comes from uncultured Bacteroides sp., assembly GCA_964589055.1. Taxonomy (GTDB): domain Bacteria; phylum Bacillota; class Clostridia; order Lachnospirales; family Lachnospiraceae; genus UBA3282. Next base: position 11,757 of record CAZPSD010000013.1, on the reverse strand, counting down.
CGATACCAAAGAGGGCGCTAAGACTACTTTGGATGCATTGGAACTGGGGGCGCTTGATTTTATTCATAAACCCCGCAATGCGATGGACTGCAGAAGCGGCGAATATAAAGAGAAGATGCTTCGTATTCTGGCAGTGGTGGCGGATTCCCAAACGCCTGCCATCGGCAAGACATTTACCATGGACGAATTGAAGACGTCCAAGAAAATGGTGGAGCTTGTCAGCAGACATGTATCCGCCGTAAGCGGTAATAAGATCGTTGCGCTTGCCAGTTCCACCGGCGGTCCCAAAGCGCTGCAGGCGGTTATCCCCAGACTTCCTAAGAATCTGAAAGCGCCTGTTGTTGTGGTACAGCATATGCCTGCAGGTTTTACGGCATCTTTAGCCGAGAGACTTGATTCCTTAAGCGAGGTTCATGTCAAGGAAGCGGCGGAGGGCGATGTGTTAGAGCCGGGAAACGTGTATATAGCCATGGGCGGCAAACACCTGAATATCCTGACGATGGCAAGCAAATACAGTATCCATTACACAGACGAGCCGTCCAGAGAGGGTGTTAAGCCTTGTGCCAACTATATGTATGAATCTCTTCGTGACAGCAGATACGACCAGATCGTATGCGTTGTTATGACGGGGATGGGAGCCGACGGCACACAGGGAATCCTGAACTTGAAAGAGAAGCAGCAAATCCATGTAATTGCTCAGGAGGCAAGCACGTGTGCGGTTTACGGTATGCCGAAGAGTGTGGTAAATGCAGGGCTGGCAGACCAGATCGTACCGCTTGAGCAGATTGCACAGGAAATCATAATGAACGTGGGGGTAAAATAATATGGATGTAAGTCAATATCTTGAAATTTTCCTTGATGAAACAAGTGAACATTTGCAGAGCCTGAATACGCAGATCCTTTCTTTGGAGCAGGAACCTGAGAATATGGATACAATCAATGAGATTTTCCGCGCGGCTCATTCCTTAAAAGGTATGGCAGGCACTATGGGTTATAAGAGAATGCAGAATTTGACTCATGATATGGAAAATGTATTCTCGGAGGTGCGCAACGGCAATATTAAGGTTAATGCCGGCATGATAGACGTGTTGTTCCAATGTCTGGACGCTCTTGAGGAGTATACTGCCAATATCAGGGAAAGCTCCGATGAAGGTACCAATGACAATGAACCTTTGATCAAGCAGCTGAATGCTATCATGAACGGCGAAGGCAGCAAAGGCGGCGCCGCAGAAGAGAAGCCTGCGGCAAAGGAAGCTGAAAAGCCAAAAGAACCGGCGGGCGCAGAAGAGGGAGCGGCAGGCAAAAAGTGGCTTGATATCAATTTGAGTGACAGCGTACAGAACGTTTTAAGAGAAGCGGTAAAACAGGGTAAGAAGGTATACGGTCTGAATGTCAAGGTGCAGGAGTCCTGTATCCTGAAAGCGGCAAGGGCGTTTCTGGTCTTTAAGGCGATTGAGGAGAAATGTGAAATTGTTGTTTCCAGTCCTTCCGCGCAGGATATTGAGGATGAGAAATTCGATTTGGATTTCAGTTTAATTGTTATATCCGACGCAGCGTTGGAAGAAGTGATCGACGCCGCAAAAGGCGTGTCTGAGATAGAGGAGGTTCTTGGCGATGCGGTTGACGTGAATCAGGAGACCGCAGCTGATACAGACGAAGTACGGGAAGAGGCTGTATCGGCTCCCGCGGAAGCGGCGCCTGCAGCGGCAGCGAAAGCAAATACGGCATCTTCTGCAGCACCTGCGGCAAGCGCAGCGCCTGCCGCCAAGAAGCCTGCAGCAAACAAACCGGTAGTGAATCGTACTGTCAGAGTCGATATTGAAAAGCTTGACACGCTGATGAATCTTGTAAGCGAACTGATTATTGCTAAGAATTCACTTGTATCGGCGTCTACTGTGTCCGGCGCCTCCAAACCGGCAGTGAATGAGCAGATTGAGTATTTAGAGAGTGTTACCACATCCCTTCATGAATCCGTTATGAAGGTTCGGATGGTACCTATTGAAAGCACTGTAAATAAATTCCCGCGTATGGTTCGTGATTTGCAGAAGAAGTTAGGCAAGAAGATGGAACTGTATATGTCAGGCGAGGATACAGAGTTAGACCGTACGGTAGTGGATCAGATCGGTGACCCTTTGATGCATTTGCTCCGTAATGCCGCCGACCATGGTATTGAGTCCGCGGAAGTACGTAAGGAGAGAGGTAAGCCGGAAGTCGGTTCCATCTTCTTAGATGCATATCAGGATGGCAATAACGTAGTAATTGAAGTCAGAGATGATGGCAGCGGTATTGATACGGAAGCCGTTAAGAATAAGGCGATCGAGCGCGGCGTTATCACGCCCGAACAGGGTGAAAACATGAGCGATAAAGAGATTACAAATCTCTTGTTCAATGCCGGTTTCTCTACTGCGAAAGTGGTATCTGACGTATCCGGCAGGGGCGTAGGCCTGGATGTCGTTAAATCCATGATCGAGTCTTTAAGCGGTGAGGTGGAGGTGAAATCCAAGCTTGGAGAAGGCAGCTCATGGATCATCAGATTGCCGCTGACACTGGCTATTATTCAGGCGCTTATGGTGAATATAGGCAATGAGAAATATGCAATTTCCCTCGGCTCGATTCAGACGATCGAGGATATTTCGCCTGCCGACGTGAAATTAGTGCAGGCTAAAGAAGTAATCCAGTTGAGAGATCTTGTGATTCCGTTAATTCGTCTGAATGAGATCCTGGAAATTGAAAGCACGAAGAATCCGGAGGATAATTTAGTTGTAGTTATTGTCAAGAAGGGCGACAAGCTTGCGGGATTAGTAGTCGATGAGCTGATCGGACAGCAGGAGATCGTTATCAAGTCACTTGGTAAGTATATCAGCAAGTGCAAGATCATCAGCGGTGCAACGGTTCTTGGCGATGGAGAAGTAGCACTGATTCTGGATGCTAATACACTTATTTAGTCAGAGGGAGGAACAGCGATATGGAAGAATTAAAAGCAGCTAGTGAAACCACACAGTTCATAGTGATCAAGCTGGGAGATGAACAGTATGGCATCGATATCAAATATATAGATAACATCGTCAGAATGCAGCATATTACCAGAGTACCGAAAGTAGACGCATATCTGAAGGGCGTAATCAATCTTCGCGGTGAGGTAATTCCTGTAATGAGCATCCGTATTAAGATGGGCTTAGAACCGGATGTGGAAACCAAATCCAGCCGGATCATTATTTTGAAGCTGGAGCAGCAGGGCACCATCGGTGTAATAGTAGATGAAGTAAAAGAAGTTGTCACATTGGAGAATGAGCAGATTGAGAAGATCGCATATGATTCCAAAGACAACAGAGACAATTTTTTGTGTGGAATCGGAAAATATGATGGCGGACTGATCTCTCTGTTAGATATCAATTCCGTTGTTCTTGAGAGTGTTTAGGAGGAGCTGTAGTGGGCGAGATTACCTTAGAAGAAATGTCAGATGAATATTTCGATGTCCTTAAGGAACTCGGAAATATTGGCGCCGGTAATGCTACCACGGCGCTGGCGCAGATGATGCAGTGCAAGGTAGATATGTCGGTTCCGCAGGTTAAACTGTTGGAATTTAAAGAGCTTGGCGAACTGATGGGCGGCGAGGAACTGATCATGGCAGGTATCTATCTTGGTATCGAGGGAGATATCACGGGCAGCATCATGTTCCTTCTCGAGAAACAGGCTGCAAGACATCTTGTCAGTAAACTGCTGGGTATGGAGTCGGAAGGAGAGGATTTCTCTGAAATGGAATTTTCTGCTCTGAAAGAAATGGGTAATATTATCACGGGAGCATATTTAAATTCCCTTTCCAGTTTGACTAATTTGGTCATTTACCCTTCCGTACCTGATTTATGTGTAGATATGGCGGGCGCAATTTTAAGCGTACCCGCAATTCAGTTCGGTGCGCTTGGCGATAAAATATTATTGATTCAGACGCAGTTTTTTGACGAGATGGTTCTGGACGGGTATTTTATTCTGATTCCGGATTTGGATTCATATGGCAAAATATTATCAGCATTAGGAATCGGCTGAGTGTCATACTGATAAGTGTAAACAGGAGACGTTAATAGTATGGGCAATATGATAAAGGTCGGTATGGCCGATTTAAATATATGTGTCAGCCCTGACAGTATCACAACATTAGGGCTGGGCTCTTGTGTCGGTATCGCGCTTCGCGACCCTGTTACGAAGATCGGCGGGCTGGCGCATATTATGCTTCCGGACAGTACATCAATCCGTAATAACACAAATATTCCCAAATTTGCGGATACGGGAATAGAGGAACTGGTCAGACAGGTTGTGGCGAAAGGAGCCAACAAGACCCGTTTGGTAGCCAAAATTGCAGGGGGTGCGCAGATGTTCGCATTCCAGAGTAAAAATGAGATGGTCCGTGTAGGGGAACGAAACGTGGAAGCAACGAAGAAGAAGCTGTCAGAACTGAAAATTCCGATTTTGGCGGAAGATACCGGAAAGAATTATGGCAGAACCGTTATATTCTATCCGGAGACAGGTGATTTCGTGATCCGTTCGGTTGTTGGTAAGCAGGAGTATAAGATCTGACCATAATGTTGTAAGGGCGAGGATGGAAGGAAAATAAATTGGCTATTGAAGAGACAACTCCCAAGGAAGAAACTACCGGTGAAGTATCCGGCGATGTTTTAGATACAAAGGAAGATCTGGCAGAGCCGGAAACGGCGGCGCAGAGAGAGGCAAGAGAAAGGCAGGAGGCAAAAGAGAGGGAAGCAAAGGCAAAAAAACGCAGGTTGATCCCTCCTTTTGTCATGTTGCTTGCCGGTGCGATTACCAGTATTACGATGAGAGCGCTGCATTATGAAATGAAGACGATGTTGATCGTCTTGTTGTGCGTTCTGGTAGGATTTTATATTGCAGGCTGTGTTCTGAAGACCATGTTAGACAGATTTGAACGCCAGATAGAGGAAGCGGCGATGGAAAAGGGAGAAGTCATAGAGAAAGACACTTTGGGAGAAGAGGCGGCGCGGAATCCGGCATTGAATGAAAAGGATGAATAGAGATACCTATGGATGAAACAGGCAGAAAGAAGCTTTGGGATGAATATTCGAAAACGAAGTCTCCCGAAGTCAGAGAAAATATTATATTGGAGTATGCCCCACTGGTGAAGGTCGTTGCCGGTCGTCTTAGTATGTATCTGGGATATAATGTGGAGTATGAAGATTTAGTGAGTTATGGCATCTTTGGTCTGATCGATGCGATTGATAAGTTTGACTGCCTTAAAGATGTTAAGTTTGAGACTTACGCCAGTCTCCGCATTAGAGGCGCCATCCTTGACCAGATCCGCAAAATGGACTGGATCCCGCGTACGATCAGGCAGAAGCAGAAGAAGATTGATGCGGCAATTAAGGAGATTGAGACGAGATACGGCAGAAGCGCCAAGGATGAGGAAATTGCAAAGAGTCTCGGCATTTCGGACGATGAATATCTTGATTGGCAGTCACAGATGAAAATTACAAATATAGTATCGCTCAATGAATTCCTGGAGCAGGGAAGCGAAGTACCTAATGAGGCAAACCGCAGCAAGAGCTCCCACTTTGACAGTCCGGAGGAAGTGCTGGAGAAAGACGAATTAAAGAAAATGCTGGCAGAAGCGTTAGAACTGCTTACGGAGAAAGAACGGAAAGTTATTTTATTATATTATTACGAAGACCTGACATTAAAGGAGATTAGCAATATTTTGGAAGTGTCTGAATCCAGAATATCCCAGCTCCATACAAGGGCGCTCCAGAAAATGCGGGGAAAGCTTGGAAATTATATCGGTATTCTGACGGATACAAACGGAAAGCAGCAGAGGTATGTATGAACGGTTATTTTAGATTGATCAATGAAAAAGGAAAGTCCGGCATTAAACTGATTCCTCCGACCGAGGGCGGTAAAGCGATAAATATTAACGATGTGGTCGAGTATTTTACGATGAAAGATTATGCCTGCGACCTGCCCACCCTCAAAAAAGCAGTTGCGGCAGCGGAAAAGAAAGAGACCGTACTGACGCTTGATAATAGCACAAGATGCGCGGAAAGAGAAAGTTATAAACTGACGGTCACGCAGGATAAAATGAAGGCTTATGTGAAATTTTATGCGGCTTCCGTAGGCGGTGAAGATATGACTGCGGAGGAACTGATGCGGGATCTGGAACTGAAAGGAATCCGATGCGGCATTAAGAGAGATGTGATTGGGAATTATTTTAAGAAGAGAGAGTATTGCGAAGAGATACTGATAGCGGAGGGAACCTTGCCGGTACAAGGCAAGGATGCTTATATAGAATATAAATTTAATACGGATAAAAAAGCGAGACCCACATTAAAAGAAGACGGCAGTGTGGATTTCTTTCATTTAAATATTTTAAATCATTGCTCGGCAGGTGATGTGCTGGCGGTACTGCATCCGGAGGAACCGGGTGTGCCGGGTGAAAACCTGTATGGAGAGCGGTTAAAGCCGGGCGACGTTAAGAAAGCCGTACTGAAATATGGCAATAATATCGAAATTTCGGAGGATGGCTCCATTCTGACTTCTAAGGTAAACGGACACGTAGAGCTGGTAGAGGGTACGGTGTTTGTATCGGATGTGCTTGAAGTTGAGAATGTAGATAACTCCACCGGCAATATAGAATATGACGGCAATGTGCAGATCAATGGGAATGTAAGCACTAATTTCGCTGTCAGGGCGAAGGGCGACATTTTAGTAAAAGGCGTTGTAGAAGGCGCTTCCTTGCAGGCAGGCGGTAATATTGTCATCGTCAGGGGTATGAACGGCATGGGAAAGGGCGTTTTGCAGGCAGAGGGCAATATTATTGCCAAGTTTTTGGAGAACGCTGCCGCTGAGGCAAAAGGTTATGTATCCTCCGAGTCTATTCTGCACAGCAGAGTCACGGCAGGTGAAGAGGTTAATGTAGATGGCAGGCGCGGCTTTATTACCGGAGGGAGAGTGTGCGCTGCGGGCAGTATCAATGTAAAAACATTGGGCTCCGAGATGGGTGCCAACACCGTGGTGGAGGTGGGCGCAGACCCGGGGAATAAAGCGCGTATCGAGCAGCTGCAGAAACAAATCGAGGAAGACAGGAAGACCTTGCAGTCACTCCAGCCTGTTCTGATCTCTATGAAACAGAAGCTGGTGCAGGGAGTGAAGTTTACCCCCGAACAGATGAAATACGTTCAGTCTCTTGCTCTTGCGAATAAGCAGAAAACGGAAGCCATCGGAGCAGCCGGGGCAGAACTGGAGGAACTGCAGAAGAATGTCAACAATATGTCAGACACCGTGGTCAGAGTCAAGGGCATGGTATATGCGGGTACGAAGATCTGTATCGGAGATGTTTCAATGGTTGTGCAAAAGAATACACACTACTGCCGGTTTGTAAAGGAACGCGGCGATGTAAAAATGGCTCCTTTGTAGAATAAATAACAGGCGTAATGCAATAATAAGAAAACAGGCAAAGAATACTTGGGAGATTTGAGTCAGAGTCAGGGAAGAGATCTGATCGCAGCAAGCTGCCCTGGCATGGAGGATTGGGATGGCAATAGGATTCGTGGAGATGCAGGGCCAGATTACGAGAGCCCAGGATTTTACAACGATTAAGCATAATGAGGATACCAGAGGCATGGTGGAGCAGGCAAATGTGGGACAGCAGATGACCAAACAGGTGGAACGGCAGGTCAATCGTGTCAATAAGGGAGACCAGCCGGAATATCATGAGCGTAAATTTGATGCCAAGGATAAAGGCAGTAATGAATATCATGGCGATGGAGGACAAGGCAGGAAAGAGAAAGACCGGAAGGAAGCGGACGGCAAAGTGCTTCTGAAAGGAATCGGTAATGGAGGAGTAGTATGAGCGCGATAGAGATCGTTCTGATTATAATAGGAGTAGTCGTCTTTTTGCTGGGCTATCTTATGCCGGCGGGAAAGAAAAAGCCGGACGAGGAAGTACAGCTGATCAGTGAAGACGAGGTCAGGAAGATGGTTGCCGGTGAGGTCGAGAATGTAAAAGGCAAAATTTCCGATATCGTGGATGAAACTGTCAATTATGCCATTGAGAAAACCGAGCGTGCCATGGAGCGCGTAGCCAATGAGAAGATCATGGCAGTCAACGAATATTCCGATACTGTTTTGGAGGAAATTAACAAAAATCATAAGGAGGTCGTATTTCTTTATGATATGCTCAACGATAAACACGATAATCTGATGTCTACAATCAATGAGGCGGCACAGGCGGCAGACGGCATTAAGCAGACGGTCAAGGATGTGGAGATAACAGCGAATGAAGCCGCCGAGAAGGTTCAAGCCGCGGAAGCCGCGGCAAATGCGGCGGTTGATTTGGCAAAGGAAGCAACAGCGGCTGCTCACGAGGCAGCCGGGAACATTGAATCCGTACAAGCCTCGGCAGAAGAAGCGCAACAAGCGGTACAGAATGCGATGCAGTCCGTGATGGAAGCAGCGGACAGGGCAGCAGATTTGGAAGCCCTCCACAGTGCACAGCCATATCATGTCGATGTGGTGGAAGAGGTGCAGAATCTGATGCAGGGGGAAAATGATAAAACGAAGGCAGAGGTAATAGAAGAAAATCCGGTAAAGGTATCAGAAGCAGCTGCGTATGAGATAGAGACGCAGCCGGAGGAAGAACCCATAGAGTTTACGCCTATTTCTCCCAGAAGAGTGGAGATTATCCATCAGCCGGATGGAGATTATGTGGCGGAACCGAAGAAAAAGCCGAAGACGAAGAGAGCGTCCGGAAAAGAAAGCAAACCGGAAGACAGCTATGGCGTAGATATTCAGTTTGCAAAGGGAAAGGATAACAGCCGCAACAGCAATGAGAGAATCTTAGAACTGCATAAAGCCGGAAAATCAAATATGGCGATTGCCAAGGAGTTAGGGCTGGGTCTTGGTGAAGTGAAGCTGGTTATTGATTTGTTTGAAGGTATGTAGAGAAAGGCATGAAAAGTTATATGGAGCGGAAATATTATTTACGCGGTTTGGGTATCGGCATTGCGGTAACTGCGATTATCATGGGAATAGCGGTATCCGGGAAGCAGACGATGACAGATGAAGAAGTGATCGCCAAAGCCAGGGAGCTGGGGATGGTGGAGAATACATTTTTGTCAGATACGCTTAAGGATGAGGATGAGCGGACGGAAGAGGCTTCTGTGGAGGATAAGGGGCAGGAAACGGGGAGCCGGGATGCCGTGAAAGGGCAGGAGAACGCCAAAACGGCAGAAGAGTTGCCCCAGAGCAAGCTGCCGGGGATAGAGACTGCGGGGGATAGCAGCGAAGAATCGGATAAGACAGATAAGAACGAAGATATCACTTCTGCAGCCATTAAGACTATTACAGTCACCAGCGGGGACGGTTCTTATACCGTGGCAAAGAAACTGGCGGATGTGGGAGTCGTAACTTCGGCTGAGAATTTCGATAATTATCTTTGTCAGAACGGATATGATAAGAAACTCAGAACGGGAACCTTTTCCATTCCGGCGGATGCCAGTGATGAACAGATTGCCAGAATCGTTACGGGAGCCGAGTGACGAATTAGTTTTGTCCATGATTGAATCGATTGCGGAAAACAGATACCGGAATAGCGGAAATGGCAGAAAATGAGAAATCCCCCTTGCATGGGGGATATTTTTATGTTATAGTATCTAAGTGTGCGTATGAACGTGCGGCTTGGATTGCAAGCCAAAGCGAAACAAGTAATCACATATGCCCAGCATCTGCCGGTGCCTCGTGACGCTGAGGTGGCAGGGAGCGAAAGGTATATGGCAGACAAACAACCAAATGGAGGTAGAACAATGAGCGTTATTTCAATGAAACAGTTATTAGAGGCAGGTGTTCATTTCGGACATCAGACAAGAAGATGGAACCCTAAGATGGCTCCTTATATTTTCACGGAGAGAAACGGTATCTACATCATCGACTTACAGAAATCCGTAGGTAAAGTAGATGAGGCTTATAAGGCAGTATTTGATGTTGCTTCCCAGGGAGGCACCATTCTTTTCGTAGGAACCAAGAAACAGGCTCAGGACGCTGTTAAGACAGAGGCGGAGCGTTGTGGTATGTACTATGTTAATGAGAGATGGCTGGGCGGTATGCTTACTAACTTCAAGACAATTCAGTCCAGAATCGAGAGATTAAAAGCAATCGAGACAATGGCTGAGGACGGTACATTTGAAGTGCTTCCTAAGAAAGAAGTTATCCAGATCAGGAAAGAGTGGGAGAAGTTAGAGAAGAACTTAGGCGGAATCAAGAACATGACAAGAATTCCCGACTGTATCTTCGTTGTTGATCCTAAGAAAGAGAGAATCTGCGTTCAGGAAGCTCATATACTGGGTATTACGCTGATCGGTATCGGCGATACCAACTGTGATCCTGAAGAACTTGATTATATCATTCCCGGTAATGATGATGCAATCAGAGCCGTTAAACTGATCGTTGCTAAGATGGCAGATGCTGTTATCGAAGCTAATCAGGGCGCAGAGAATTATGTAGAAGAAGCAGAAGCTGAGAAGATTGAAGAGACTGACGAAGCTGAGGCTTAAGACACAAAGTATTTAAAAAGTTGAAAGTATAAGAGAATTATATAGACGGAGGAAACAACAATGGCTATCACAGCAGCAATGGTTAAGGAATTAAGAGAAATGACCGGTGCAGGTATGATGGATTGCAAGAAGGCTCTGAATGAGACCAACGGCGATATGGATGCAGCGGTAGAATTTTTAAGAAAGAACGGACAGGCTAAAGCTGAGAAGAAAGCCGGCAGAATTGCAGCAGAAGGTCTTTGCCGTGTAGCAGTGAAAGATGATAAGACTGTAGCAGTAGTAGAAGTTAACTCTGAGACAGACTTCGTAGCTAAGAATGCAGACTTCCAGGCATATGTAGAAGCTGTTGCCGAGCAGGCAGTAGAGTCTGACGCAGCAGATATGGATGCTTTCCTTGCAGAGAGCTGGCACTTAGATTCTTCTAAGACTGTGAAGGATGCTTTGGTAGATAAGATTGCCGTAATCGGTGAGAACTTAAGCATCAGAAGATTTGAGAAGGTAGTAGCGAATGACGGCTGTGCAGTATCTTACGTACATGGCGGCGGCAGAATCGGTGTTATCGTAGAGGCAGCTGCAGATGTTGTAAACGATGCTGTAAAAGAGGCGCTTACCAACATCGCTATGCAGGTAGCAGCTCTGTATCCTAAGTATGTATCCACAGAGGAAGTATCTGAGGAATACAAGGCTCATGAGAAAGAGATCATCGCTGAGCAGATCAAGAATGATCCTAAGATGGCCGGCAAGCCTGAGAAGGTTATCGAGGGTGCAGTGAACGGCCGTCTGAACAAAGAGTTGAAGGAAATATGTCTGTTAGAGCAGGTATATGTTAAGGCTGAGGATGGAAAGCAGACCGTAGCTAAGTATATCGAGCAGGTTGCTAAAGAGAACAATGCTAACCTTTCTATCAAGAAATTCGTTCGTTTCGAGACAGGTGAAGGTCTTGAGAAGAAGGAAGAGAACTTTGCAGAGGAAGTTGCAAAGCAGATGGGAATGTAAGTAAGAGTGGAAGGCAGCTTCCTCTTGGGAAGATTGCAAAGCAGATGGGAATGTAATCCTGAATTAGATACAATTTTATATGGATTTGCAGGGAGCTTCGGAGAATCTGAGGCTCTTTCTTTTTGGGGTTCTGGGTGTGGGAAGTATGGCAGGATGAGAAAGCGGTTTTTGCAGGAGAACCACAGGGGAGTTT
>CAZPSD010000012.1:0-35624 GCA_964589055.1 uncultured Bacteroides sp. | reverse complement strand
AGATAAAGCAGCCGGGACACGCAAGCCAGGAAACCCCTTTTATAGAGCCATCTTTACCGTGTCTGCAAAACTTATTGTTGATGTCGGCAGTGTGCACAACGTAACTGCCGCTATGAAACAAGAGAACTTCCTTGCACTTTTCCGCGGTAAACTTAACGCTGGTAAACTTAACGCTGGTAAACTTAACATATTTATTTATCCTCCACATTCCTTGACGTTGCCTGTATAAGTCGATATAATGTGTATGATTGAATTTTAATCATTTTGGGGTATGCTATAATAACAGATTAATTATAAAGAAAAGAGGGAAATCATGCAAGGAAGAATTCATTCATTAGAAAGCTTCGGTACCGTAGACGGACCGGGCACACGATTTGTAGTATTTGTTCAGGGCTGCCCTATGAGATGCGCCTATTGCCATAATCCCGACACATGGGAAATGAATGCCGGGACTTTAATGGAGCCGGAGTATATTTTCGAACAGTATAAGCGCAATGAAGCCTTTTACAAGGGCGGCGGCATAACGGTTACCGGCGGAGAACCTCTGATGCAGGTAGATTTTCTGATTGACTTATTTACAATCTGCAAGCAGAACAACGTCCATACCTGTATTGATTCTTCCGGTATCGCCTATAAGCCGAATGCCAATCCGGAATGGCTTGCAAAGCTGGATAAATTAATGACCCTTACAGATCTTGTTATGCTGGACATCAAGCATATTGATCCGGAAAAGCATAAAGAATTGACTTCTCAGCCCAACGACGGCATTCTTGCTTTTGCGAAATATCTGGACGAGAAGCATGTGGACGTATGGATCCGTCATGTTATTGTGCCGGGCATTACCGATGATGACAAATACCTATATCAGCTGGGGTATTTTATCGGCGGATTATCCAACCTGAAAGCGCTGGATGCACTTCCTTATCATACGATGGGTAAAGCCAAGTATGAGAAGCTTGGTATGCCCTACAAACTGGAGGGCGTAGAGCCGATGGATAAGAATGAACTGATCAAGAAGAAAGAAGTTATTCTGGACGGAGTCCGCAAACGCAGAGAAGAACTGGGTCTGCAGCATAGTTGAGCGCTTTTTGCGCAATAAAAATAATGTAACGGTTTTCCATGTTTTACCCTTGTATAATCAGGGCATTTATATTAAAATAGTAACATAACAGATTGATAAATATATGTCAATCTTGCATAGTCTTATAATATAAGGAGGATATTATTATGGCATATGTAATTAGTGATGCATGCGTAGCATGCGGTGCTTGTGAGGCTCAGTGTCCGGTAGGCGCTATCAGCATGGGTGATGGCAAATTCGATATTGATGCAACCAAATGTATCGATTGCGGTTCTTGTGCAGGCGTTTGTCCTACAGGTTCCATCGCACAGGGTTAAATCTCTAAGCAAACAGATCCCCTATCATACGATAGGGGATTTCTTTTTGCTCTTTCCCAGTTTCTCTTTGGGCTTATGTCTCTGTCTGATCATTTCATCAATTTTGCGATAGTGTTCTTCCTCTTTCTGCCATCGTTCTTCATCCCGCTCTTCCTGCATTCTGAATTGATAGTCCAACTCTTTCAAAATACTTTCCTTTACTTCCGTACAAAGCTCCTGATTCGCGGTTTTCACGGCTTCCGTAATCATATGCTGCAACAAATACTGAAGCCTGGCTGCCTTTTGATTCTTTTCCTCGTCTTTTGCCGGATATTCCGCTAAATCTTCCGGCTGTGTCTCCACAGTCACATTTTTATCTTTTGACAGCGTTACCATATATTTTTTCGCTTTATTCATCACAATTTGTTTAGCCTTTTCCCCAAGCGGCCCGTCTGCTATTTTTTTTTCTTCTATTAGATTTCCTTCTGTTAATTTTTCTTCTGATCCCACTGTTTTACCCCCTTCTTCCTGCTCTGCATTTTTCGCCGTCTGGGGCAGGATCGTCCGAATCGCCTTTAACTGCAGCCCCTGCTCTTTTAACACTTTGATCTCTTGAAGCTGCCGAATGTCTTTGCTTGTATAATAACGATGCCCCATTTCATTGCGTTTAATCGGAAGCTGCAATTCTTCTTCCCAATACCGTAGGACATGCGTTTCGACCTGCACCAGCTTCGCTGCCTCCGATATGTAATAAATAGTGTTTTGTTCCATACTTTTCCCCTTTCTTCTGAACAAAAAAAGAGACAGACCCGCTAAGGCTTGTCTCTTTTGTAAGTAAATAGTTCCCATATAATATTACTGCGCGGCAAAATTCCTTCTGTAAACAAAATTATTTCTGGAGATTTGCAAACTTGGTAAAATCCGGTAACCAAACCAGCTCTACCGTACCGATCGGACCGTTTCTCTGCTTTGCAATAATAATCTCCGCAATACCTTTTTTCTCGGTATCTTTATTATAATAATCATCACGGTAAATGAACATTACCACGTCCGCATCCTGCTCGATCGCTCCTGATTCACGCAGATCGGAAAGCATCGGTCTGTGATCCGGTCTTTGTTCCACCGCACGGCTAAGCTGCGATAAGGCAAGCACGGGAACATGCAGTTCTCTTGCCAACGCTTTTAAGGAACGGGATATATCCGATATCTCCTGCTGTCTGGAATCCGTAGGCCTGCCGCTTCCCGACATCAACTGCAAATAATCAATAATGATCATTTCCAAGTTGTGCTCTAATTTATATTTACGGCATTTGGAACGCATCTCCGATATGCTGATACCCGGTGTATCATCGATGATCAGATTCGATTTCCCGATTACTCCGGCGCTCTCAATCAGTTTCTCCCACTCGGCATCCGACAGATTGCCCGTTCTAAGGTGTTGGGAATCCACTTTCGACTCCATGGAAAACAGACGGTTAACCAGCTGCTCCTTGGACATCTCCAGACTAAATATCGCCACTGTCTTATTCTGCTTAAAAGCCACATATTGGGCAATATTTAAAGCAAAGGCAGTTTTACCCATGGAAGGTCTCGCCGCTATCAGAATCAGGTCAGAAGGCTGCATACCGGCGGTTCTGTAATCAAGATCCAAAAATCCAGTTGCAACGCCGGTTACATTCCCTTTATTCCGGGATGCCTTTTCAATGCTGTCCATGGCATTCATGACCACCTGCCGAATCGGTACAAATTCTCCCGCATTTCTTCTCTGAACCAGATCAAATACCCTTTTCTCTGTATCTGCCAGAATATCTTCCAAACTATCTTTCCCTACATAACAGGTGTTGGCAATTTCTTCATTCAGACGAATCAGCTTTCTTAAGGTAGCTTTCTCGGCTACAATCCGGGCATAATATTTCACATTAGCCGAGGTTGGTACTGCCGTGATCAGATCCCTGATAAATTCCAAACTGCTCACTTCCGGCGGAACGTCTTTCTCTTTCAGACGATCCTGCAGTGTAACCAAATCTACCGGTTTCCCCTCATCATTTAACTCTACCATTGTATCGAAAAAAATTCCATACTGTTTATTATAAAAGTCATCGCCTAAAACGATTCCCGAAGCAACCACGATCGCTTCCCTATCCATAATCATAGAACCGATGACCGACTGCTCCGCTTCCATACTGTGCGGCAATATTCTTTTCAGTAATGCTTCCTCCACGTCTGTCAACGTCCTTTCTAATATCGATACTTTTTCTGTAATCTTTCACCCTGATAATATTCAGAAATTCAATTCATTTATTCTTCCACAACTTTTACTCTTAACGTACCCGTCACTTTAGTGTGCAGCTTGACATTCACTTCATACACGCCCAGCGATTTAATTGCTTCCGGTAACTGAATTTTCTTCTTGTCTAATTCCAATCCACACTGTTCCTTAGCCGCAGCAGCGATTTCCTTAGAGGAAATGGAGCCGAAGGTTTTACCGCCCTCACCGGACTTCATCTTGACGACTACCTCCTTCGTCTCTAACACTTTAGCCAGCTCCTGAGCGGCTTCCAACTGTTCCTTGGCGACTTTATCCGCATTTGCTTTTTGTAATTTCAGATCGTTCATATTTGCGGAATTCGCTTCCACACCAAGCTTCTTAGGCAGTACAAAGTTTCTGGCATATCCATCGCTCACATTCACGATTTCACCTTTTTTCCCAAGAGATTTTACATCCTCTAATAAAATTACTTTCATAATGATCCCTCCCTTTCGCTGTTTTAAAAACCCGCTTATATAAATCTCCAGAACCATACAGACTGTGCAGTCTCCCCTTATGCTTCCAGTTCACCCTCCGCTATCATAGCATCCAGTGTTCTCTTAATCGTTACTATACCTTCTTCGATTGATCCGTTCTCTATCTGTGCACCCGCAATATTCAGATGTCCGCCGCCGCCCATTCTCTCCATAATGACCTGTACGTTCACTTCGTCAATAGAGCGGGCACTGATATAAATAATTCCATTATAGGGAGTCAGGATAAAGCTCGCCTTAATTCCCTTAATGTTCAAAAGCTCATTAGCCGCCTGCGCACCTACTACCGTAGGACTCGCTAAATCTTCACCGATACAAGTAGAAATAGCGTATGAATGTCTATAAATCTCAGCCTGACTGACCGCATCCGCTTTCGCCTTATACTCTGCCGCATCATCCCGAAACAGCTTTCTGACACGGGTCACGTCAGCGCCGTTCCTTCTTAAATATGCCGCCGCTTCAAAAGTTCTGACACCTGTTTTGGTCATAAAATTATTAGTATCAATCATAATACCGGAGTACATGCTGTCAGCTTCCTCAGCACGCAGTTTCAGGTTATCGCTGATATACTGCAGCACTTCCGACACCATCTCACAGGCAGATGAAGCATATGCCTCAACATAAGACAACGTAGCATTTTCTATGATCTCGGAACCCTGCCTGTGATGATCCAATACCACCACTGATTTACAGCGTTTCAAAAGCTCCGGGCACTCCGTGATACTGGGCTTGTTGACATCCACTACCACAAGCACCGCATTATTGCCCACCATCTCCAACGCCTGCGCGTTATTGATGATCATATCCTCCGGATAATCATCATTATTCTGAAACATTTCAACCATAGGCTGCATGGAAGAGGTAACATCGTTCAAAACAATATGCGCCCGTTTGTCTAACGACTGCGCGATCCGGTAAATACCCACAGAAGCGCCAAAGCTATCCACATCTCCCAAACGGTGTCCCATAACATATACTTCATCCTTAACGGAAATAATTTCTTTCAGCGCCTGGGCTTTGACACGTGCTTTCACCCTGGTGCTCTTCTCCACCTGCTGGCTTTTACCGCCATAATAAGTCACATTGCCGGGAATCTTCACTACCGCCTGATCACCGCCGCGTCCCAAGGCAACATCAATGGCATTACGGGCAAATTCATAGTTCTGCGCATAGCTTAAACCGTTATATCCCATACCGATACTGATAGTCACCGCCATCTCGTTACCGATGTTAACGGTTTTTACATCCTCCAACAGGTCAAAACGGTTCTCTTGAAGATGTAACGCCGCCTCTTTACGCATGATCACAAGATATTTGTCCTTCTCAAGCTTCTTGCAGATACCATCAAGCGCCGCAATATATTTATTGACTTTACGGTCGATCAGGGCAATCAGCAGAGAACGTCTGACTTCTTCCACGCTTTCTAACGCCTCATCATAATTATCCAGATAGATAAGCCCGATTGCCAAAGACTGGTCATCCACCTCTTTCAAAGCAATCTTAAGCGCTGTCTCATCAAACAGATACAGGGCAATCAAGTAACCTTCATAACCTTTTGCTTCAATGATATCACTGTTTTCCGCCATCTCTTTTAAAGAGATTTTTTTCATCTTCGCAATATAATTGCCCGACTCATATTCCACATCGAACTCTACTTCATCTTCCTCATTTATGCCCGGAAGCTTGTCCTTCGTAATCGACGGGAACAGGGCGGTAATAGACTTACGATAACCCTTTTCCTGATGTACCAGCTTCTCAAATGCAATATTAGTCCAAATAACTTTGCCGGAATCGTCCAAAAGTGCGTGGGGCAGTTCCAAATCGCGCAGCAGCCTTCTCTGAATCTGACCGTACTGCGTGGCAAAACTAATCAATTCATTCAGGATAACCGGTTTATTGTAAAACATCATGGAAAGAATGATCGCCATATAGAAAATAATAAATCCGCTCAAAACCAGTCCTGCCCTATAGTCTAACATATAGATCAGAACATCCACCGCAATCAGCAGAAATCCCAAATATAAAGAAGACTGCAAATAGGATTTCAATCTTCCTTTTAACTTAACACTGTTCTTCATCATATTTTATACCTGCTAAGTTCATAAACCGCCAAAAACGCTTTTTATGGTTACACAACATCATAAGTATAGCATTTTTTGCAAATTCTTGCCACACCAATATATAGTCCTTTTTCTTTGGAAATTGACATGATATGGAACCCATTTAACCCTGTACTTCAATCGATTCCCTATGCCTCATATGCCATTTTATAAATATCCAGCATTTCATCATAACCGAGCTTCTGGCGGCCGTCCAGCGTTCTCGTCTTGCCACGGCTGCACTGTAAGGCAAGCGTTTCTAAATCCTCTTCCTGCACGCCCAGTTCTTTCAGATTCGTAGGCATACCGATGGATTGATAATACTTTTCCTGTAACTCAATGGCTTTCAATATCGTGCTCTCCGGATGCCCGAAATCGATATCCAAATTCCAAACATTATGAGCATACTGTAAGAAACGCGGCATATCCGCTTTGTAAACATATCTCGCCCAGCTGCACCATAATGCCGCCAGCCCTGCTCCATGAGCCACCTGCGGATACATACCGGATACCTCATGTTCAAATTGATGCACTACAAGCAGACGGCTTCTGCCGCACTCGGTCAGCCCGTTATGTGCCAAAGATGAAGCCCACATCATGTTTGCCCTCGCCGTATAATCTTTCGGATCAGCGATGCAGTCCACACCCGCTTTCATAGTGCTCTTGATGACCGCCTCTGCAATGGCATCCGTCAGATAAGTATCCTCTCCGGGGCAAAAATACCGTTCTATCGTGTGCATGGCTATATCCACCGCGCCACAGGCTGTCTGATAAGCATTTACCGTGTAGGTCAGTTCCGGATTTTCAATTGCAAAATTCATGCGGTTGCATGGACTGCCATATCCACGCTTGCTCCCTGTCTCCGTATCTGTAATCACACAGGAGTTGGACATTTCAGAGCCTGCTGCTGCCAGCGTCAAAATGGCTCCCTTTGGCAGCGTCTTCTCCGGAGACGCTTTTCCAAGGGAAAAATCCCACACATCAGTATCAGGATTTGCCACACCGTTGGCGATTGCCTTAGAAGAATCGAGGACTGATCCGCCGCCCACAGCCAGAATAAAATCTACCCCTTCTTTCCGGCACAGCGCGATCCCTTCCCGAACCAGCTTCAGTTCCGGATTAGCCACGACGCCGCCAAGTTCTATGAAGTCAATTTTCTCTGCCTCCAGATAACCTTTTACGCGGTCCAACAATCCGCTTTCCTTCGCAGATTTACCGCCATAATGAATCAATACTTTCTTCGCACCATATTCACTTATGATCTTTCCAACCTTCTGTTCTTCATCTTTCCCAAAATACACTTTGGTAGGTGTTTCATAAATAAAATTATTCATTTTAATACCATGCCTTTCTCACAACCCGCAAACTTTTATATATACAAATTTATTTACTGCGTCTTGTACAGTCTATCACATTTTCATAAAAATAACTATATGAAGGCGGCTCTCACTTTTAAACTGCCGTAACAGAAACTTAAAAACCCGACCACCAAAGTGATCGGGTTTTCATATTTTGATTAGTCCTGAACGTAAGGCATCAAAGCTACGTGTCTTGCACGTTTGATAGCTACTGTAAGAGCTCTCTGATGTTTAGCGCAGTTACCGGTAATTCTTCTGGGAAGAATCTTACCTCTTTCAGATACATATCTTTTCAGTTTGTTTGTATCTTTGTAATCGATTACGTTATCTTTACCGCAGAATACACATACCTTTTTTCTTCTGCGCATTCCGCCCTTTTTCTTAGGGAAATCCGGCTTATCTGTTTTATTAAATGCCATGGTTTTGCCTCCTTCTAAACTTTGCTTGCGCAAGCTGTTATTAGTTGAACGGCAGTTCCTCGTCGATTCCGTCAGGAATATTCATAAAGCCGTCTCCGGCTGCTGCCGGCTCAGGTCTTCCGGCAGGGGCATATCCACCCTCATTACCACCGGAAGCATTCTTACTCTCGGCAAATTCCTGCTCTTCCACTACAACGTCCGTTGTGTAGACTTTAACGCCATCCTTATTGGTATAACTGCCCGTCTGGATACGTCCCGTCACCGCAATCTTCGTTCCTTTGTGGAAATATCTCTCAGCAAACTCGCCCGCCTTGCCAAACGCAACACAGTTGATAAAATCTGCTGTTTGTCCATCATTATTACGATTAAATCTACGATCTACAGCCAGTGAATATCTGGCTACTGCCATAGCGTTCTCACCCTGAGAATACCTGACTTCGGGATCTCTGGTCAAACGCCCCATAAGTATTACTTTGTTCATAAATACCTCTTTCTATTTCTCGTCTTGTCTAACGCACAGGTATCTGATGACATTGTCCATAATGCGGATACGGCTTTCGATTTCAGCCGGAACATTACTCTCCGCTTCGAACTGGATGAAGTAATAGAAAGCTTCTTTCATCTTCTGTACTTCGTAAGCTAATCTTCTCTTTCCCCAGTCGTCAACATTTGTAATCTTTCCGCCGAATCTTTCTACTAAAGCTTTTGCTTTCTCTAAAGTAGCAGCTCTTTCGTCATCTTCGATCTTTGCACTAACAACAACGGCTAATTCGTATTTGTTCATGCTTCGTTACCTCCTTTTGGTCTCTGGCCCCTCTCATAATCGAAGGAGCAAGGATGTTTGACTGCTAATCAATTTAGTATATCACGAATATTTATGATAGCATAGCCATCCGCAAATCGCAAGTGATTTTTCAAAAAAATCCAAAATTCAAAATTCTGTAACAAATTCTGAAACTCAGGACTTGGGCTGTGCCGGAATAATTTCCTTCACATTTTTCTCCGCCTGTCTTCTTGCAATCATAATCTGATGCCCGCACCCGCAGCATTTCAAGCGGAAATCCGCTCCGATGCGCAGCACCTCCCACTCTTTGGAGCCGCAGGGATGCTGTTTTTTCAGTTTTAAAATATCACCGACTTGAATATCCATCTCTTCTCCCATTCGCCCCTGCATATATCTCCGGTGCCTTACAACTGTGAAAAAATCTCGCCGATACTTCCCTGCACAATCAAATCTGCCACGGAATCTCTCGATGTGGGGGTCTTGTTGACCAGTACCAGTTTATTACCGTTATAATAGTCCAATAAACCGGCTGCCGGATATACTGCCAGCGATGTGCCTCCCACGATCAGCACATCCGCTTCGCTGATATAGCGCACAGCATCCGTCAAAGTCTTCTGGTTTAATCCCTCCTCGTAGAGCACCACATCAGGCTTAATGCTTCCTCCGCATTCGCACGTAGGCACTCCCTCGGAATCCAGAATGAACTGTGCATCATAAAACTTTCCGCAGCTTTCACAGTAATTCCGCAGCACGGAACCGTGCAGTTCCAACACAACCTTGCTTCCCGCCGCCTGATGCAGTCCGTCAATATTCTGTGTCACTACCGCCTTTAATTTACCTTCCCGTTCCCACTGTGCCAGTTTTAGATGCGCCGCATTGGGTTTTGCATCCAGACACAGCATCTTGGCGCGGTAGAAGCGGTAGAATTCCGATGTCATCTTTCTATAAAAGGTATGGCTTAAGATCGTCTCCGGAGGATAATCATACTGTTGGTGGTACAGACCGTCCACACTTCTGAAATCCGGAATACCGCTCTCGGTAGACACACCGGCGCCGCCGAAAAATACTATATTATCACTTTCTTTAACCCATGTACGAAGCTGTTCCAATGGTTCCATATATGCTGCCTCCTTATGATTACTTTTGCCATTATTTTCTGCCAAGTCCCAAACGGTTAACCGCAGAGAAAATCGCTCTCACGGATGCCCGGGTGATGTTAGAGCTTACGCCTACACCGTAGGTTACGCTGCCGCTCTCCACATCCAGCAGATGAATGTAAGCAGCCGCCTGAGAGTTGGAACCGCTCTGCAATGCGTGTTCTTCGTAATCCAGAATCTTAATATCGATATCCAATGCTTCCTGCAAGCCGCGTTTTACCGCATCGATAGGACCGTTGCCGACTGCCTCAAAGGATTTCTCCACACCGTCATCCGTGTATACGACTACAACTCTGGTATCGAACTGCGACTTCGTCTCGCCGCTTAAATCATCCACGCGCAGCTTACGGAAATGAATCGGCTCTTTCTGATCCAGATACTGCTCTTTAAAGTTGTCCATAATCTGATCCGGTGACACCTCGCCCTGCTTCTCGGAAACCTGCTGAATGACATTTGCAAATTCCTTATGCATTCCCTTAGGAAGCTTAAAGCCAAAATAGGTATCCATGATAAAGGCAACGCCGCCCTTGCCGGATTGGGAATTGATTCGCACAATCGGCTCATACTCTCTTCCGATATCCGCCGGATCAATCGGCAGATAGGGCACCTGCCAGATCTCACTTCCGCGTTCCTTCATTGCTTTCACGCCTTTATTGATAGCGTCCTGATGGGAGCCGGAGAAAGCGGTAAACACTAATTTACCCGCATAGGGATGTCTTGGGTGAATCGGAATCTTGCAGCATCTCTCGTAAATCTCAATGCTCTCATTGACATGCTCGACCGCCAGCTTCGGATCGATCCCCTGGGAAAACATATTATACGCGATATTTAAGATATCCACATTACCGGTTCTCTCACCGTTGCCGAACAAGGTACCTTCGACACGGTCAGCGCCCGCAAGCAATGCCAGTTCTGCACTTGCCACGCCGGTTCCTCTGTCATTATGAGGGTGGACGCTTAAGATAATACTTTCTCTGTTTTTGAAATGTTTATTCATCCACTCGATCTGATCTGCATACACATTCGGCGTATTCATTTCCACTGTGGAAGGCAGGTTAATGATCATAGGATTTTCCTTCGTCGGTCCCCATTCTTCCTGTACTGCGGTGCAAATATCTAATGCGAAGTCCAACTCCGTTCCGGTAAAACTCTCCGGAGAATATTCTAAAATGATCTTGCCGGGGAATTCTTTTGCATATCTCTTAACCATCTTCGTGCCTTCTACGGCGATATTGATGATCTGCTCTCTGTCCATATTAAATACTACATCACGCTGCAATGTGGAAGTAGAATTATAAATATGTACAATCGCCTGCTTACAACCCTGAATAGATTCAAAAGTTCTCTCCACCAATTCCTCACGGCACTGTGTCAGGACCTGAACGATCACGTCATCCGGAATCAGCTTCCGGTCAACCAGCTGACGCAGGAAATCGAACTCGATCTGACTTGCCGCCGGAAAACCGATCTCGATTTCCTTGAATCCCAATTTAATCAGATAATTAAAAAACTCAATCTTCTCCGACACGATCATCGGATCAATCAATGCCTGATTTCCGTCACGCAGGTCTACACTGCACCATATCGGCGCTTTCTCGATCTCTTTGTTTGGCCATTCTCTTTCCGGATAATCAACCACCGGGTTTTTACGATAACGTTTGTAGTTTAACATGTCAGTCCTCCTGTTACTTTAATATCCCTTAGATAAGAAAAAGCCTGTTGAATACAACAGGCTTAACAATTACTTTATTCCCCGAGTCCGTTCTCTATTGCACTGACCAATGCCTTAAGAGCCTCTTCTTCGTCTTCGCCATCACATACAAATTCGACCTCGTCTCCACACTTAACACATGCACCCAGCACACTCAGAACGCTCTTCGCATTCGCTGTATTCTCTCTAAATGTAAATGTTATCAATGATTTGAACTGCATTGCTTCCTTACATAGGATGCCTGCCGGTCTTAGATGCAGCCCTGTCGGGTTTTTGATGACTACCTTTTGGCTTACCATACCCTTTCCCTCCAATTCCGTCTGTGATCAATATTGTTAACTCTCAACCACAACCTGCTTTTAACTATAACATTTTTTCTCGTGTATCACAAGAGTTATAACATAATATTCTGGATTAGTTCTGCTAATTTTTTGGCTTCCGCCTCGATCATCTTCTGATCTTTGCCTTCGATCATAACTCTTACAAGAGGCTCTGTACCGGACGGCCTGATAAGTACACGTCCGTCACCGGCAAATTTCTTATTCAGCTCCTCAATCGCCTCTGCGATCTCCGGATAATCCATATATTTCTCTTTTTTATGATTAGGAACTTTGGCATTCACAAGCGCCTGCGGCATAACCTCCATAATCTTCTTCAACTCAGACAGAGGTTTGCCTGTCTCCACGATTACCTGAAGTAAATGCAATGCGCTGAGTAATCCGTCACCGGTTGTGTTTTCATCCAAAAAAATCACATGACCGGACTGTTCGCCGCCGAGACTCGCGCCGATTTCTTTCATTCTCTCAAGCACATATCTGTCACCGACTTTGGTCTGTTCTATATGGATACCGTTCTCCTCTCCCATCAGGAAGAATCCAAGATTACTCATAACGGTTGCCACAATGGTATCATGTTTCAGCTTACCCTGCTGTTTCATATGATTACCGACAAGCGCCATGATCTGGTCACCATCCACAATATTTCCCAGTTCATCCACCGCTAAAAGTCTGTCGGCATCTCCGTCAAACGCAAGCCCCACCTGCGCTTTCTCATATACCACTCTTGCCTGCAGCTCCTCCATATGTGTGGAACCGCAATTCGCATTGATATTCGTACCGTCCGGATTATTGTGGATCGCTACGACTTCGGCGCCGAGTTCTTTCATTGTCTCTACGGAAGTATAATAAGAAGCTCCTTCCGCACAGTCCAAAACGATTTTCATACCTCTCAAATCTACGTTGACGGCTTTCATTGCATGGTT
The DNA here is from genome assembly GCA_964589055.1 of uncultured Bacteroides sp. Taxonomy (GTDB): domain Bacteria; phylum Bacillota; class Clostridia; order Lachnospirales; family Lachnospiraceae; genus UBA3282. The sequence goes on along the minus strand of CAZPSD010000012.1, from coordinate 22,656 downwards.
AATATATTCTTCCCTGGCATCTGTACGGTATTTGATCTTACCCACGCCTGTACCAATGGGGAATTTGACTCCCTGCATATCACTGTTGATCAACGCCTCAATCTCATCCTCAAGAGAATCCGGAAGTTTATAGCCGTTACCGTCAAAAAACTTGATTCCGTTAAATTCCACCGAATTATGGGATGCAGAAATCACAACCCCCGCGTCCACTTTATATTTCCTTGTCAGATATGCCACCGCCGGTGTGGGTACGACCCCGACATACACGGCATTAGCGCCTACGGAACAAGCTCCCGCCATAAGGGCATTGGCGAGCATATCTCCCGAAATCCTCGTGTCACATCCCACCATAATCGTTGGTTTATGCGCGTTTTCTTTTGTAAGGACATAAGCCCCGGCCTGCCCAAGCTGCATCGCCAGCTGGGGCGTCAGTTCCTCATTTGCGACACCACGGACGCCATCCGTACCAAATAATCTGCTCATGATAAATACCTATCCCTTCTCTTATTTCTATCAATCCGTCTTTACTCAATCTCGGTAATATGCACCTGCACCTGTACTTCTTTCTGCAGTGCAGCGGTTTCATCCCCAATTTTTACCGTGATCGGAATCCAATAATTACCTCTTTCGGGTTCCTCAATTTCTTCTGTCTCAAACCATTCCTCCACATCAACCGTTGCTGTGATTTCCTCCGCCGTAATCGTGTTCAGTTCGGAAGCAAGCCCTGCCAGCATGACCTCGCACGTTTCCTCCGGCTCTGTTATGGCTGCTTCATAGCCTTCCGGAATACCTGTAATGTTGATATCCTGCACGTCAACCGTCACCGTTTTATAAGTTTCCTGCTCCACATACGCGGTTACGCTGACATTCCCGCTGAAGTCCTCGTCAGCAAGAATTACGCCGTCCGGAAGATAATTTTTGAGATTGATCAATACAGTAACATTGTCTGTCGCGCCCGTCACATCAATGACATCCTCCGGGACTTCAATCGCATCGATATTTTGAAGCGTCTTGGATTTGCCGGCAATATTAACATAATTGCGGGTACTTTCAAGTTCACCTGTCAGCTGATATCCGTCCGCCGGAGTTCCTGTTACGGCAAATTTAACCGGCACGGATTTTATTTCCAAAATTTCTACATTAACCCGCACCTTACTGATACTTTTCTCAATGCTGTCAGACTGGATCTCATTGCCGTCCTCATCATACAAATGAATATCCGCATCGGTGCTGATATTACTTGTAAATCCCGATATCCCCACTTCCACCAGCGCCTTGCTTATCTGGGAAACAACAGATTCCGGACCGGATATTTTAACCAGATTCTGATCCGTTGTCACATCACCGACCATATATCCTTCCCGGACTTCACCCGCGGTACTGACCCGCAGCGGGAAAGACTTGGTCTGGCTGTTTTCGATATTAAGCTTTACGCTGTCTATACTTCCCTTAATACTCGTCAATTTATTATTATATTTGTTGGTAGAAAGCTGAATCGCAATCGTATTTACGCTGGTCAGATCATTCATGTCTGCCACAGCCACCACATTATCGTCATCCAAAGATTCGATGACCGATCTGGGCGCCAATATCGTAACTGTATCTATTACATCCGTACCGTCCAATACTTCATAGACTTGACCGTTATCTGTGATAAGATTGGCATTTTTGATGATAACAGGTACATCCGATACCTTAAACGGGATATCCGGATCATTGATATTCGTGCCAATGATCCACAATGCAACCGCAAACAGAAACGATCCGAGTTTCAGCCCCCAGTTTTGGGTAAGTCTATTCCTCATATCTGGACCTGCCTTTCCACAACTTCCGTTTTTTATCTTCTGCCGGTTTATTCTGTATCTCTGTCAGTCTTTCCCGCAGCCGTTGTGCATCTAATCCTCTTTCCAGTTTCCCGCCGTAGGCAACACTGATCTTACCGGTCTCCTCGGATACGATTACGGTTAAAGAATCTGTAACCTCCGAGATACCCACGCCGGCTCTGTGTCTGGTTCCCAAGTCTTTGCTGAGCGCCATATCATCCGACAAAGGCAGATAACAGGTAGCGGAGGTAATACGGTTGCCTCTCACAATGACCGCACCGTCATGCAGCGGCGTATTGTGTTCAAATATATTGATAAGGAGCTGGCTGGAAATCAATGCATCCACATCAATTCCCGTTCTTTCATATTCGCTCAAGGGCTGATTCTGCTCAATCACGATCAACGCCCCTGTTCTCACCTTCCCCATTTCTACGGAAGCTTTCACAATTTCATTGATGGTCCGGTCGGAAAAGCGTCCGTCTTCCGATTTGAATGTGTCAAACGACAAGATCGAAGAGACCAGATTTTTTCTTCCCAGTTCCTCCAATGCTTTGCGCAGCTCCGGCTGCAGCACGACCACGATCGCAACCGCAGCGATGCTGAATACATTGGACACAATCCACAAAATCGTATTCATCCGGAAAATAGCCGCGATCACGATAAATACCGCGATTACCACCACTCCCTTTAAGAGTGCCCATGCCCTCGTATTCTTAATCCAAACCAAAATATAATACGCCAGAAAAGCTAAGATAATAATTTCTACGATATCAGTCCAGTGAATGGATGGCATATGCAGATTCGTAAGATGAGTTTCGATCAAGTTATTCAGTTGTTGCATGCCTCTCACCTACTCTCTGTTCTATTCTGTCATGTCAGCGTGTATTTCTCGTTCTTTGAACATTCTTCATTGTCTGACTGTTGATCTGCTTGACTTTTTTCTCCGGCTTGGCAACCGTTACTTTCGGTACAGCTTTCACATAGTAATAGTATTCGTCATCCTCAAACTGTACTTTCTCCGTCCTGCTATAGTCCACATTAAATACAAAGAACTGCAGCGCCGCCGTTAGCAGCAGCGAAACAATCGTTCCCAAAATCACGCCGGGCAATGCCACATTGGTATCAAACATCAGATCCCCCACAAGGAGAATCATAATATTGACAACCGCGCCTGCCGCCATAGCAATCGTCCACGCGTAATCAACACTCAGTCTTCTGATGATATATACCAGTATAACCGTAACTGCAAAAGCGACAACCGTTACAATCATCTCTTTATTGCCAATCAGACCGTCTATGATAAATTTGAACTTAGCCGCAGTCTCCTCATCTGCCATGGAAGCAATGACCGACACATTCATAACTACATAATGTATCATATAGTAAGCGATCACACCGCAGGCAACCGATACCGCCGATGCAGGTGTACCGATCAATCCAATCGCAATCGGTATGACATAAGGAATTTTCAATATAAAACAAATAGGCAGAAGCAGAACTGCCAATGTGTCCTTAGGCGAAAATCTAAGGTACAGCAGAAACATAAGCAAAAACCCCGCTCCGACTACCGCCGCACACTCTAAGCTAAAGGAGTAGAGGTGAAGCAGCGTAAACAATGCCGCCATAATAACGATAAAATTCATCGGCATAAAAGAGCACATCAATGCCACAATCAGCACCGCTGTAAGTTTATCAATGCTTTCCATATATCCCAGACGGGAATTGATGATCAGTAAAGATATCAGCGCCAAAAGGAATTTAAGTATCGGCGTAATATATACCTCATATTTACCATATAGAGTCATCAATGTCTGCTTTGCAATAAGTAAGGTAGTCATCATAAATCCTTTCACTTTCCGTACGTTTTCGCAAATAGCTATCTACTTATACATATTTGCTAATCGGCGAAGATTCATATAATAAAGTTTCAAACTTTTCTTTGCCCTATTATACCGAATTGTATAAATGATATACGAAATAACCGCATAAGCAGCTATTACTCCCAAATACAGGAATAATATCCGCTTTGCAAATTCCATAAGATCCATCTTATAGATATCCATCATAAATATTTCAAAATCATAGAAAATATACATGGCAAAAACCACTACAAATGCAATGGTTGCACTTATAATGGATTTTAATACCTGCCATCCTATATAATCGCTGCGAAAATAGCTTCCTATGGCAACGTTTTTCCTGCCCTCGTTCTCCTCATAGGAAGCAAGCTTCGTCATCAGGATGATTCTTTCCTCGTTTAACATACTATCTCCTATCACAGAAAACGCATCTTGGGATTATCATTCATATCTTTTTTCGGTTTGGGTTTCGGCGCCTCTGGTCTGCGGATGCTGCTGTTCAATTCATTCGCCATATGATTCTTACATTTTTCACAGAACCTGCCGCTTAAAATAGGCGCTTCACACTTCTCACAGAAAAGTGTGATTCCCGAATCCTCGCTTAACTGTAAGCGCTCATCTCTAAGCCACTGCCGAATCTGGCTTGTAGACACGTCACATGCCTCGGACACCTCCGGAATAGACGCACGCATATGCTCCTGTATATACTTCTTTACTTCCTGGAATTTTTCTTCCATCGCTTCCCTGCACCCCATACAGATCGGCGGTCCGGACACATAGTTAAAGATTCTGCCGCATTTTTTACAATTTCGTACATTCATATGCCATCCTCCTGTACTTATAATCCTCTGCCTATAGATAAAGCCATAAAATATATATTTTTTATTCCTGCTCTTCTCAATTCATAACTCATGGCATCTATCGTACTTCCTGTAGTATAGATGTCATCAATAATTACAATCGTATTTAATTTTACATCATTACGGCAGATTTTGAAAGCCTTTTTCAAATTATTTTGCCTCTCTGAGGCGGATAAATCTTTCATAGGCGCCGTTTTACGCACTCTTTTGATAAGATCCGTTTCTACAGGAATTCCCGTGATCTTATGAAGCTCCCTCGCGAGCACTTCCGCCTGGTTGTATCCCCGGACACGGCGCTTGCCCCGGTAGATGGGTACGGGAATCAGCGCATCCGGATGACATTCCGCAAGCCACTTCCCCAGTTTATCCGCCATGCAGCCGGCATAATATGCCCCGTACTCCTGCCTGCCCTTGTACTTAAACCGATAGACGGAATCCGCCACACTCTTATACTCGAAAAGCGCACGTCCCCTGTCAAACAAGTGTTTCTGCCGCTTACAGTCGCCGCAGTATTCCCGTTCTTCCTCCCGCAGCGGTTTGCCGCATTTCATACAGTACGGTTCCCCGATATACTTGAACTTACTCTCACAAGCCTTACAGATCAGGCTCCCAAAGGGCTTAACAGCCCGGTCACAGACAGGACATCTGCGTGGATAAAGAAGATCCAGCAACGTCCCAAAGAATGGTCTTATATTCATATTCTCTAATGATATCCTTTCTCAAACGGATTCTGCGTTCTGTTCGCGGATTCGCTCTGCAAGTCCGGTATAGCGGCGGTTCTGATAATTATTTTTGATCATTTCCTGCACCGTCTGTCTGCTGCCTAAAATGGTCACGCAATTTTTCGCCCGCGTCACTCCCGTGTAAAGAAGATTTCTGTTAAAAAGCATCTTAGGCCCTGATAAAAGCGGCATGATCACAGCCGGATATTCGCTTCCCTGGGACTTGTGAATCGTTATCGCATAGGCAAGCTCTATCTCATCTAACTGTGCATATTGATAGGTAACTCTCCTGTGCTCATCATATTCCACCACTACTTCATGAGCATATTCATTGATCTGCAAAATCATTCCTATGTCACCGTTAAAAATTCCGGTTCCTTTATCAATGGGAATACCGTATTTGCTGACCACTTCCCATTCCAGCTGATAATTATTCCTGATCTGCATAACCTTGTCCTGCTCTCTGAACAAGGTATCTCCCGCCTGATATTCTTTCTTCCGGTCGGACGGCGGATTTAAATATCTTTGTAAAATACCGTTCAGCGCCTCTACTCCCAGTTTTCCCTTGCGCATCGGTGTCAGCACCTGAATATCATAAGCATCCGCACCCACATAAGGCGGCAGCTTTTCCGTAATCAGCTGTATCATGTGTTTGTATATGACATTTGTGTCATTTCTTTCCAGGAAAAAGAAATCTCTGCTCTTGTTATCCAAAAGCAGTTCCTGTCCCGCATGAATCCGGTGGGCATTCCACACGATATCGCTCTCTCCCGCCTGGCGGAATATTTTCTCTAAAATCACCACCGGAAATCTCTCACTTAGCAGCAGATCCCGCAGCACTTGTCCTGCCCCCACCGACGGCAGCTGATTCACATCGCCTACCATGATCAGTCTGGTTCCAACGGTGATCGCCTTAAGAAGCGCCTGAAAAAGGAAAATATCTACCATAGACATTTCATCTACAATGATCACATCCGCCTCCAGCGGATTTTCCTCATTGCGTTCAAATCTGGCGGATTTGGTTTCCTCAGACACCACGCCGTTTAACTCCAGCAGGCGGTGTATCGTGCGGGCTTCATACCCCGTTGCCTCCGTCATACGTTTCGCGGCTCTGCCTGTCGGCGCTGCCAGATAAATATCCAGCTTCTCCGACATAAAATATTGTATGATTGCGTTGATCGTGGTAGTCTTACCCGTTCCCGGCCCGCCCGCCAGAATGAAAATTCCGTTTTTTACACTCTCCAACACAGATTTTTTCTGCAGTTCATCCAAAGTAATATCAAGTTCTGTCTCAATCCGGTCAATTTTGGTCAGTATATTCTGCTCCTCCGAAGGCAGCAGCCCTTCTTCCTCCACGGAAATATTCAGATCATGCAGCATCTTGGCGCAATTCAGTTCCGCATAATAATATGTGGCAGCATATACTTTTCGCTCCGTCTCACCCTGAGCAGGCATCTTGATGACCAGTTTCTTGTCCATCGCCAGATTTTGCAACTGAGGCTCCAGCGATGCGGATTCCAGTCCCAAAAGTTCTCCCGCTCTTTGCAGCAAAATGCTATGCGGCAGATAGCAATGCCCCTCTCCGCCCGCCTGCATCAGCGTATATAAAATACCGCTTCTGATCCGGTAATCGGAGTCTGTATGGATACCGATCTTAGAAGCGATTTCATCTGCAATTTTAAATCCGATTCCATGAATATCTTCTGCCAGCCGGTATGGGTTTTCCCTCATGATCCCATACAACTCCATTCCATATTCTTCATAGATACGGATGGCAAGCGTATTGGATATACCATATTTTTGCAAAAAACTCATGGCTTCCCTGGCGTCACGCTTCTCATACACAGTAACCGCAATTTCACGCGCTTTACGTTCACTAATGCCTTTCACTTCCGAAAGGCGTTCCGGCTCTTCCTCAATGATACGGTACGTATCCGCACCGAAACGCTTCACAATACGGACCGCCAGCGCCGCTCCCACACCTTTGACAGCGCCTGATCCCAGATAACGCTCAATGCTTACCACATCATCCGGCGGGACAATCTGATAACGTTCGATTTTAAATTGTTCACCATATACCGGATGGGTCGTATAGCTGCCTTCCGCCTCAATCGTTTCTCCCTGATCCATGGTCTTAAAAAAACCTACGCAGGTGACCTCTTCCTCATCACTGACCAGGTTAAGCACCGTATAACCGTTATCCGTATTGCGATATATAATATGCTCTATAAACCCTTTGATTGTTTCCATCCGCTCACCTTCCGGCACGAATGCCGGACAAACACAAGAATGGACTGCCTATACAAGCAGCCCGTTTTCCATCTATATACTCTGATATCGATCATATTATCCACGCGCACTCAACCTTACAGATTATAGTTGCGTTTCGCCTGTTCATATAATAATTGCGCAAGAGAATTAGAACCCTGAGAACCCGTTTGCTCTGATATTTCCTGAATAAAAGAATCTTTAAAATAATCTACCATATTCGATGCGTAGCTATCATCCTCACCACCGCCGAATATATCAGTGGATTTTGCCATTTCTTTATAAACCTGCTCCCAAAGATACGCTTCAAACTGCTTACAGGCATCCAAAAGGGCATCATCGTCCGCCCCTTTCGTTTGATCCGTCTTCTCCAACTGACTCTGCAGATTCTCGGCAGCCACCCGATTGGCATCTGTCATATAATCCGTATAATTTGATAATCCTGTTAAATCCATAATACTACCATGCCTTTCTCTCAAAACGCCACACATACCGGATAAAGTTTCCGATACACGGTTTCACCTCAAGAAGCTTCCGGCTTACTCAGTTTATCTCTTCAAATTGTTAGCTGTCTCCATCATGGAATCCGTTGTGGTAATCGCCTTGGAGTTCATTTCGTAAGCACGCTGTGCCACAATCAGATTAACCATTTCAGTAGCCACCTGCACATTAGAGCCTTCCAAATATCCCTGGATGATTCTGCTCTTCGTAACATCCGCGGCAGTATCTTCATTGATGGCACGTCCGCTGGCATCTGTCACGGCAAAAAGCGTATCTCCAACTCTGCTTAAGCCCCCTGGATTACTGAACTGGTAAGTACCGATTGTAATTCCTATCGGTGTCGGATTGTTCAATTCGTCCGGATAACAAACCTCGCCGCTTTCAGAAATAGATAACTTGCTTGCAATATAAGTACGGTTAAGCGAAATGGCACGTCCGTTGGAATCTAATACAGGAAGACCATCTGCGTTGGTCAGCGTCATACCGCCGTTCGTACCGATTGCCCATGTAAAGTCGCCGTTTCTGGTATAATATGTAACACCGTCTTCACCGCGTACCGCAAAAAATCCGTCACCCTCAATGGCAAATGCCGTATCGCTTTCGGAATCAAGCAGACTTCCCTGTGAAAAAATAGAATTGATGGAGGATGTACGAACACCTAATCCCACCTGAGAGCTGGTAGGCTTCGGATCCCCGTTCGCTGTTGTAGTTACCGTCTGCAGATTCTGATACAGAAGTGATTTAAACTGCGCCACCTGCGCTTTATATCCTACCGAGTTAACATTAGCAAGGTTGTTTGCTATCGTATCTACATTAACCTGCTGTGCATTCATACCGGTCGCTGCCGTCCATAAACTTCTAACCATATCTTACCGCCTCCTATAACTTACCTAACTGGTTCACTGCCGTATCAAGGGTTTCATCAAATGTCGTAATTACTTTCTGATTGCTTTCATACTGACGCTGTATCGTGATCATATTGACCATCTCTGTAACAATGGAGATATTGGCTGTCTCCAAATATCCGGAATAAATCTGTGACTCACAGTCGATTTCTGTCGCTCTTCCCTCTACTATGGTCTCATATTGCAGGTTGCCGTTTTCATCTAATACCGGATCGCCATTTCCATCAACTACCAGCTGCCGTCTCGTCTTCTCTACCGTCTGAAAATAATTCTCGCCAAACCGCTCCAGATAATCATAATCCTCAAAATCTGTCAGACCGATCACAGCTACCTCTGTGCCATCCTGCGTAATTCTGCCGCTGCGGTCAATGCTTACCGGAAGCGCCGTATCCATTTTAATTCTCCGCCCGTTTTCATCCAGTACAAAATCGCCGTCCTGTGTTACCAGATAGCCCTGACGATCCATTGTAAAGTTACCGTCTCTTGTATATTTCGTGGAGGTTTCGCCCGCTTTGTTGGTATACTCTATTTCAAAGAAACCCCTGTCGGAAATTGCAAGATCAAATGTGTTACCGGTCTCTTTGATCGGTCCCTCGGAGTAGTCCACATAATTCTCTCCGATTTTTACGCCAAGGTTCATACCTGTACGGCTCATCCAGCGATCCGGATTATCCACCGAATCCTCATCATATGTTTTAGGAGTGCCAAGATTCTCGGGAAGATTGCCGGCTTCCGACAAATCTTTGATTTTATAGGCAAGCACCGTGTCAAACGCCTGACTGGTAGCTCCTTCTTTTTTATAACCGTTCGTATCCGCATTCGCCAGATTATTGGTCATAACGTCCATTCTATGCTGTTCATTGACCATGCCTGTATAGGCGGTGTATAAACCCTTTAACATTTTTATCCTCTTTCTTTATCAATCTTCTCTGTAGCCCGCCAAAAATTCTACATATTTACCTGTTCCGATAGCAACCGCCGTCATCGGGTCTTCTGCAGTCATGGTATTGATGCCTGTCTTAGCCGCGATCAGATCTTCCAAACCCCGAAGCAGGCTCCCGCCGCCTGTCAGCACGATACCTCTGTCTGCAATATCTGCAGCCAGTTCCGGCGGGGTTTTCTCCAGCACGCTGTGAATTGTCTCCACAATCTGCACGGTTGTCTCATGCAAGGCTTCCTCTGTCTCTTCGGAGGAAACTTTGACGGTTCTCGGAAGACCTGTTACAAGGTTACGCCCTCTGACATCCATGTAATCCACTTCCGGTCTCTTATATGCGGAACCGATCTTGATCTTCAGATCCTCTGCTGTTCTCTCACCGATCAGCAGATTATGTTTCTTACGCATGTAACGCACGATCGCCTCGTCGAAATCATCTCCTGCGATCTTGATGGAAGCGCTGACAACGGTACCGCCTAAGGAAATAACCGCAATATCGGAAGTACCGCCGCCGATATCTACGATCATGTTGCCGCAGGGTTTGGAAATATCAATTCCCGCGCCAATAGCCGCCGCGATCGGCTCTTCTATAATAGATACTTCTCTGGCGCCTGCCTGATAAGTAGCATCTTCTACTGCTTTCTTCTCAACCTCCGTGACGCCGCTCGGTACACACACAGCGATACGGGGCTTTCTGAAGGTTTTCTTGCCCAGCGCCTTCTGAATGAAATATTTCATCATCTTCTCCGTTACCTGATAATCGGAGATAACACCCTGACGGAGAGGCCTGACCGCCACGATATTGCCCGGTGTTCTGCCGAGCATCAGCCTTGCATCCTCTCCAATCGCCTTGATTTTATTTGTATCCCTGTCAAAAGCCACAACAGAGGGCTCTTTCAAAACTACACCTTTGCCTCTTATATAAACCAGAATACTGGCTGTTCCCAAATCGATTCCTATATCTGTATACTGCATCTCCAATGTACCCCTTTCTTCCGGCATCTATATTACATAATTTCCAATTACCATCAAACTAAACATAAAACAGCTAATTGGATAGATTTGCGCAGTTTGCTGCATACATTATACCCTAAAGAAAGAGATTTTCAAAGTGCTTTCACAATTTTTTTATATTTTTATAAAAAGACGCCAAAAGCAGAGCAGTTCCTTCTGCTCTGTTTTCAGCGTCCATGCTTATATAGTTTATCGGCAGATGATCTGCCTTTCTTAACCCTTTATTTTATCATATTCCTATATTCTGTATTCCTGTTGTATTTACAGATAAGTGACCTGTGACGCTGCATCATAGGTATGCGGCTCTTTTACAACAGCCTTGTGCCCGACGGCTATTGCAATCTCAAACTCATAATTCTCAGGGAATTGCAGCGCGTCAGAAAAATATTCCCTTTTTCCACCCCTTAAAGCGTCATAAATGCATCCGATGATCAGATTGCCGAGTCCAAGTCCTTCCGCCGCAAGAGCGATATTTTCCACCGCTATGCCGGCATCCAGCGGGCTCCACTTATAGTCTTTGTCAGCGCTCAGCACGATAACCGTGGGCGCCTCGTAGTAAAAGTTATGCTCCGGCGCAGAGATGCCGCGCAGCCTGTTCTTCTCGTTTTCAATTTCTTTTAAAATCGGATGATCTCCTTTTAATACCGTAAAATGGATCTCCTGCTTATTGGCAGCGGTGGGCGCCTGCAGCCCTGCCCGGATCAACGCAGTCAGTTCTTCATCTGTCAGAACTTCTTCAGTATAGCCTCTTGTAGAACTTCTTTTTTCAATTACCTCGATTACATTACTCATGATTTGATTCCTCCTGTATCTTGTCTGCTGCTTATATTGAGAGTTAATGCACGGTAATACGGTACTGTCCGTGTATTCCTCTTTAACACTATATACCAACGAGTCCGCAGTCTGTCAGGCATTCAGAACTTCCGCCGCTTCGGAAGGAACGCTGGCCGCCACGCTTTTCCGCCACTGTAAAATCAGCAGCCATGCCTGACTCTAAGCTGATTATTTATCCTCTCATATAACGAATTATAACATAAAATGATGGCTATGTCCGTTTCCGTGTCAGTTTATCTTAATTCTACTGCTTCCTTGCCCGCTCCAGCATCTTCTTCACATAAATGCCCGTATAAGAATTCGGATTCTCCGCGATCTGCTCCGGTGTCCCTTCCGCAACCACGGTGCCGCCGCCTTCACCGCCTTCCGGTCCCAGATCAATGATATAATCAGCCGCCTTGATCACATCCAGATTATGCTCAATAACTACGACCGTGTTGCCGCCCTCAGCCAGCTTACGCAGTATATCCACCAGCTTGTGCACATCTGCAAAATGCAGTCCCGTGGTCGGCTCATCCAGAATATAAATCGTCTTACCGGTACTACGTCTGCTGAGTTCCGTTGCCAGCTTAATACGCTGCGCCTCACCGCCGGAAAGCGTCGTGGAGGGCTGTCCCAATTTTACGTAGGAAAGCCCTACATCATAAAGCGTCTCAATCTTTCTGCGGACAGAAGGCAGGTTCTCAAAGAAAGGAACCGCCTCTTCTACTGTCATTTCAAGCACATCGTAGATACTTTTCCCCTTATATTTTACTTCCAGCGTTTCACGGTTGTAACGCTTGCCGCCGCAAACCTCACAGGGCACGTAAACATCCGGCAAAAAGTGCATTTCTATTTTAATAATGCCGTCGCCGCTGCAGGCTTCACAGCGTCCGCCCTTTACATTAAAACTGAATCTTCCCTTGCCGTATCCGCGCGCCTTCGCATCCTGCGTGGAAGCAAACAAATCCCTGATCTGGTCAAATACACCCGTATAGGTCGCAGGATTTGAACGGGGCGTTCTGCCGATCGGCGACTGATCAATGGCAATCACCTTATCCAGCTGTCTGATTCCCTGTATATCCTTATGCTTACCCGGAATGGTTCTTGCCCTGTTCAAATCTCTCGCCAGACGCTTATAGAGAATCTCATTGATGAGCGAACTTTTACCGGAGCCGGATACGCCTGTAACACAGGTCATAACGCCGATGGGGATCTTTACGTCTATTTTCTTGAGATTATTCTCTTCCGCCCCTTTGATCGTCAGGTATCCGGTTGGCTTTCTTCTGGCTTCCGGTACCGGAATCTGCAGTTTACCGCTCAAATACTGGCCTGTTATGGATTCTTCCACCTGCATAATTTCTTCTGCGGTTCCTTGTGCCACCACTTCACCGCCATGAGAGCCTGCTCCCGGCCCGATATCCACAATATGGTCTGCCGCCAGCATCGTGTCCTCGTCATGCTCTACGACAATCAGGGTATTTCCCAAATCTTTCAGATTTTTCAATGCGGCAATCAGCTTATTATTGTCCCTTTGGTGCAGACCGATGCTCGGTTCGTCCAGAATATAACAGACCCCGACCAGACCGGAGCCTATCTGAGTCGCCAGCCGGATACGCTGTGCCTCTCCGCCGGAGAGCGTCCCTGTGGCTCTGGACAAACTTAAGTATTCCAATCCCACTTTCATCAGGAAACCCACGCGGGCACGAATCTCCTTTAAAATCTGTTTGCCGATCAGCGCCTGCTGCGGCGTCAGTTCCATATCACCTACAAAAGCATAGAGCCTGGCAATAGACATGGAAGTAATTTCATAAATATTCTTATCACAGACCGTTACCGCTAACGATTCCTTTTTCAGACGCATACCCTTACATTCTTTACAAGGTGTAATCCGCATATATGTCTCAAATTCCTGCTTGGTAATATCAGAGCCCGTTTCACGATATTTACGTTCTACATTTTTAATCAATCCTTCAAAGGCGATGGGATATACGCCTTTACCGCGCTGCCCTTCATAATATACATCAACCTTTTTATTCGTGCCGTTAATAATGATGTCCTGTACCTTCGGCGGCAATTCCTCAAAAGGCGTCTCAAGGCTGAATTCAAACTCTTTCGCCAGCGCCTGTAACAGTGCATTGGTAAAACTTCCCTTATTGCCGCTGGACTGCCACCCTAATACCGAGATGGCTCCCTCACCCAGACTCAGGCTTTTATCCGGAATCATCAGATCAACATCGAACTCCATCTTGTATCCCAAGCCAAAACACTGGGGGCAGGCGCCAAAAGGGTTATTAAAGGAAAAGCTTCTGGGCTCAATCTCACTAATACTGATACCGCAGTCAGGACAGGCAAAGCTTTGGCTGAAATTGACAGGCTCCCCACCGATTACGTCAAGTATCATGAGTCCTTCCGCAAGCGCAAACACATTCTCAATCGAGTCTGTCAGACGTCTCTCAATCCCTTCCCTGACTACCAGACGGTCTACTATAATCTCTATATTATGTTTAATATTTTTCTCTAATTTGATTTCCTCGGACAGATCGTAAAGATTGCCATCTACACGCACGCGGACATAACCGCTTCTCTTAGCGCGTTCAAACACCTTGACGTGTTCACCTTTCCTGCCCCGTACGACCGGTGCCAGAAGCTGGATCTTCGTTCCCTGCGGGAATGCCATAATCTGATCTACAATCTCATCTACCGTCTGTCTGCGGATTTCTTTGCCGCAGTTCGGACAATGAGGGATACCGATGCGGGCGTAAAGCAGGCGGAAATAATCATATATCTCCGTCACGGTCCCAACCGTAGAACGAGGGTTACGGTTCGTAGATTTCTGGTCAATGGAAATCGCCGGAGAAAGCCCTTCGATCTTTTCCACATTGGGTTTCTCCATCTGCCCTAAAAACATGCGGGCATAAGAGGACAAGGACTCCATATAACGTCTCTGCCCTTCCGCATAGATAGTATCAAAAGCCAAAGAAGACTTGCCGGAACCCGATAGTCCCGTAAGTACAACAAATTCGTTGCGCGGGATATCCACATCGATCCCTTTCAGGTTATGCTCATTCGCTCCGCGAATCTTAATATATTCTTTTGGCCGCATCTTAATCGTATCTGACATGCCGGTTCTCCTATTCTGTATAAATCTATGCCGTTTCACGTGAATGACTTAGTAACCCTTAGGCAGCGTACTTTGCTTCCTTAATGTTACTTCATTCCCTGTTAAAGTCCCTAAGCTTCCCTTTCAACTCAACCATACGGTCGCGCAGCTCTGCCGCCGTCTCGAAGTCTAAGTCTGCCGCCGCTTTCTTCATCTTCTTCTCCACATCCTTGATCAGTTTCTCAAGCTCCTGTCTGCTCATCGATTCAGGATCTTTCTCAAACTTCGTTTCTTCCTTGGACACCGTCTTGGAAATACTGATAAGATCGCGGACCGCTTTCTGAATCGTCTGCGGCGTAATACCGTGCTCTTCGTTATATTGCTGCTGGATCTGCCGGCGGCGGTTTGTCTCGGCGATCGCATTTTTCATGGAATCCGTCATGTTATCCGCATACATGATTACATGTCCCTTTGCATTACGCGCCGCACGTCCGATCGTCTGTATCAGAGATGTCTCGGAGCGCAGGAAACCTTCCTTATCCGCATCCAGAATTGCTACCAGAGAAATCTCCGGAATGTCCAGTCCCTCTCTGAGCAGATTGATTCCTACCAACACGTCAAATACATCCAGGCGCATATCACGGATGATTTCCGCACGTTCCAATGTATCAATATCCGAATGCAGATATTTCACCCGAATGCCTACATCTTTCATGTAGTCTGTCAGGTCTTCCGCCATACGTTTCGTCAAAGTTGTAACAAGCGCCTTGTTATGTTCCGCCACTTCTTTATTGATCTCAGAAACCAGATCATCGATCTGCCCCTCCACCGGGCGTACATCCACTTCCGGATCTAAAAGTCCTGTCGGTCTGATGATCTGCTCTGTCCGGAACAGTTCATGACTTGCTTCATAGTCTGACGGTGTGGCAGACACGAAAAGCATCTGATCGATATGCTGCTCAAATTCTTCGAAGCAGAGCGGTCTGTTGTCCAACGCCGACGGCAGACGAAAGCCGTAATCCACTAACGTATTCTTGCGTGATCTGTCGCCCGCAAACATACCGCGGATCTGCGGTATCGTCATATGGGACTCGTCTATGATGATCAGGAAATCATCCTTGAAATAATCCAGCAAAGTAAAAGGCGGTTCTCCCTCTGCCATACCGTTCAGATGTCTGGAATAATTCTCAATACCGGAGCAAAACCCCGTCTCCCGCAGCATTTCTATATCGAAGTTGGTACGCTCCGAAATACGCTGTGCTTCCAACAGCTTGTCCTCTCCTTTGAAATATTTCACTCTGCTCTCTAATTCCCGTTCGATCTCTTTGCAGGCGGCATTGATCTTCTCCTGCGGCACTACGTAATGGGACGCCGGATAGATCATGACATGCTCAAGCGTAGCGTGCACCTGTCCCGTCAATGGATCAGTCTCTGCAATCCGGTCAATTTCGTCCCCGAAAAATTCAATTCTGATAAGATAATCCCCGCCCTGTGCCGGATAGATTTCCAACACATCTCCCCGGACGCGGAAACAACAGCGCTCGATATCCATTTCATTACGGTTATACTGCATCTCGATCAATCCCCGGATCACTTCATCACGGTCCTTCTGCATACCGGGTCTTAAGGACATACTCATGCCTGCGTATTCCTCCGGGCTGCCCAAACCGTAGATACAGGATACGCTGGCAACTACAACCACATCCTTGCGCTCTGTCAAAGATGCCGTAGCAGACAAACGAAGCTTGTCTATCTCATCGTTGATCGCGGAGTCTTTAGCGATATAGGTATCTGTAGACGGCACATATGCCTCCGGCTGATAGTAGTCATAATAGGATACGAAATACTCCACCGCGTTTTCCGGGAAAAATTCCTTAAACTCGCCGTAAAGCTGTCCTGCCAAAGTTTTATTATGTGCAATAACGAGGGTTGGCTTGTTCAATGCCTGTATGATATTTGCCATGGTAAAGGTCTTGCCCGATCCCGTAACTCCCAGCAGGGTCTGGAATTGATTCCCTTTTTTAAATCCCTCTGCCAATTCGGCAATCGCCCGGGGCTGGTCGCCGGTTGGCTGATATTCTGATACTAATTTAAAATGATCCATAAACACATTCTCCCGACATCATCGCTAATTATAGGATCATATCCTTACTATGCAGCGGTATAAATTTCTATCGTGATATTTCATATTCAGTATGCCGCTATCAAACTGTATTATATCAGAGAAGAAAATAAAAGTACAGAGAAAACCGAACTTTTGTTCTATTTTCTCTGTATCTGCAATGTCTTAATCAAAAACCTTCGCGGCAGCCGCCTGGCTCATTGCCTGCGGGAATAACCGGTTTCTTTATCGTGACGGCACAACATGACAATCCTGCCTACTTGATCTTCTTCTCAAGTTCTTCAACGGCACGCTCCAGCTGATTATCCGTCCCATCCTCATAGTATGCTTCCGTATCAAGTTCACATTCAATATCCGGTTCGATACCAATACCATGAATGTTGTTGCCATTCGGCGTATAATAATCGCTGATCGTAAGCTTAAGCGCCGTACCGTCAGTCAACGGCAGCACCCTCTGCACAATGCCTTTGCCGAAGGTAGTCGTTCCGATCAGAGTACCTTTTCCGTAATCCTTAATCGCACCGGCAAGAATTTCGGAGGCGCTGGCGGAATTCCCGTTAACCAGCACAACAAGCGGAATGTCAAGTTCATGTTTTCCGTCGCAGCTATATTCCTCCCGCTCGCCGTATTTATCTTCCGTATATACGATGAGTCCCTCCGGCAGGAGCATTCTGGCAATATCGACTACTACCGGCAGACTGCCGCCCGGATTACCGCGCAGATCCAGAATCAATCCCTTAGCGTCAGAGCCTTTGATGACTGCCAACGCTTCCGTAAACTGGTCTGTCGTCACATCATCAAACTCCGTAATCTGAATATAACCGATACCGTTGTCATACATCTCATAAGTAACCGTGGGGGATTCAATCTGACGTCTGGTTACGTCGATTTCCAAATAGTCCGTTTCGCCTTCTCTGACAATCGTCAGATGCACAATTGTACCCTCTTCGCCTTTCACTCTGGATACAATTTCAGACAATTCAAGCCCTTGTACACTTTCGCCGTCCACTTTATAAATGATGTCATTCTCTCTCAACCCGGCTTCCTCGGCAGGTGTATCAGCGATCACGCCGCTGATTTTGCCAAGACCGGTAGCGGTATCCAGACTTAAATATGCACCGATTCCGTAATAGATACCCTCCGTTTCTTCCATCAGCGACTGCCATTCCTCTGCCGTGTAGTAAACAGAATAAGGGTCGCCTAAAGAGTCCACAACTCCTGCATACATGCCTTCGATCATCGCATCCGTATCGATATCTTCATCCCGATAGTAATACTCGTCGATTACTTCCTCGATGGCTTCCAGCTTCTCTATACTTTCTTCATTGATCACGCTGTCGGCTCCATCCGCATCGGCGCTCGCCTGCTTCACAGAATCACTTTTCGCCAGGTCCACTATTTTCATGCCCACAAAAGCACATCCGCCGACCAGGGCGGTCAAAATAACGCCCGACAACAGTCCCAGCAAAAACATACCGCCTTTATTGTTCTGCTCTCCCGAAGGCATTCCGGACCGGGGCTGCCCCGGCGGCATCGGTACAGGCTGCTGATAGTATGGATTCTGCGTCCCCTGTCTGTTTGGCTGACTGTAATCATTATTATAATAGTTGTTATCTCCGTTTTGATTCAAAACGATTCATCTCCTACTTGATATATACTCTCTTCTATTTCAAATAATTCCAAGGACTCACATAACTTCCGTTCAGACGTACACTAAAATGCAGGTGGTTGCCTGTGGATCTTCCCGTACTGCCTACCCCGGCAATCGTCTGTCCCTTGGTTACCGTCTGTCCCTTGGATACATACAACGCCGAAGCATGCATATAGATCGTATACAGCCCGCTTCCATGGTCGATCATGATATAATTTCCCATAGAACTGCTGTATGCGGCTGCCACAACATCACCATCGTAGGCTGCCAGAATAGGCGTTCCTGCCGGAGCCGCAAAATCTACGCCATTATGAAACTGCTCCGTACCTAAGATGGGATGGATACGGTAACCGTATTCATCGGATATCCTCGTGTAACTGGTAAGTGGGAATGCAAACATCCCGCCATTATACACTCTCGCCTGTGCGTTCTCCGCCGCAAGCTTCGCCTTCTCTTCCGCTACTGCTTTCTCTAATGCCGCAATTTCGGCATTCTGCTGGGCGATCATATCTTCATATTCTTTGATTGCTGCTTCCTTATTGGAAATATCCCCGGAAACCGCCGTGATCTGCGCTTCCTTCTCCGCAATCAGTGTATTGACGTTAGCTTCTTCCTGTTCTACCGCAAGCTTTGCTTCGTCCAATACTTCTTTCTCCGCTTCCAGTTCTTCCTTACACAGTTGAATCAGTTCCGTCGTCTCGGCGTATTCCTCCAGCTTGTTTCTGTCATATCTGGATAAAGCCTCTATATAATCCGCTTTATTCGTCATATCGGCAAATCCGCCGGAAGTTAAAAGCAGTTCTAAATAGAACGTATCACCTTTCTCATACATGAACTTGATACGCTTTTTCATCGCTTCATACTGCTGCTCCTGCTGCTCAATCGCCGCGTCCAGTTCTTTGCCGGTTTCTTCGATCTCTTCTTCTTTTTCTGCGATCAATGTATTATATTGTTCAATCTTTGCCTGTATGCTGCTTAATTGTCCGTCCAACTGCGTCACATACGCCGTCAGGTCACTTTTAGACTTCTCCAGTTCTTCCTTCAGCTTCTCCACATCCGTCAGATTCGATTTCAGATTAGAGACTTCTTTCTTTGCCTCTGCAATCTCAGCTTCTTTCTGCTGGATACTTTCATTCGTCGTTGCCGCCTCGGCCGGAGAGGCGTAGGTAAGCAAAAGAGCCATGCTGACCAGCAGGCACACCGCTTCTTTCCAATGCTTCATATAAATCCCTACGTTGATAATTATTACACTCTCAGATGCTTCCTAACCGTCACAATACTGCCTAAGAAACCGATACCCACGCCGATCCCTAAGGAAACCGGGATCAACACATTAAATATTTCCTCCACCGTCAAAAAGCTTAGCAGGGAAGACAACATAGAAAACCGGGTTGTCACATACTCAAGCACCATATTATATACCACATAGATAATACACAGCGGGATCGCCGCGCCGATCAATCCGATCAGCATACCCTCGATCACGAACGGGGAGCGGACGAAGAAATCCGTTGCTCCGATATATTTCATAATATTGATTTCTTCCTTACGTACGGAAATACCGATGGTAACAGTATTGCTGATCAGGAACACGGATACTGCAAACAAAATCGCAATAATACCCACGGACACATAGGCAATCAATGCATTGACACCGGTCAGCGTGGTAGCGGCGATATCGGAACGGTTAACCAAACGAACCCCGTCCAGTGACTCCAGATAGGTTACCAGCGCGGGCTGCATGGATACATCGTTTAAGTATATTTCATAATTCGCCGAATCTTCCAGCGGATTCTCTGTAAATCCGTCCGCATACTCTCCCAAATATTCTGTCTTAAACGTCTCCCATGCTTCCTCGGCAGACACAAAATTTATGGCAGATACTTCCGGTCGTTTGGTGATCTGATCACCGATCTGCTGTATTTTGATATCCTCGATTCCCTCATCGAAGAATACCGTCACAGACACGCCCTCCTCTGCCGTCTTAACAATATGTTCAAAATTTATAACGATCGCATAAAACACTCCGAATAGAAACAGGCAGGCACTGATCGTCGCAATAGATGCCAAAGTAAACCATTTGTTTCTGAAAAGGTTGCGGAATCCTTGTCTGAGTGTATAGAAAAGCGTACTAATCCTCATCGATATATCCTCCCTTTTCCTCGTCGCTTACAATGACACCTTTCTTCAGGGTAACAACACGCTTCTGCATCGCATTAACGATCTCCCTGTTATGTGTTACCACAATTACCGTAGTACCGTTTTCATTGATCTGCTCAAGCAATTTCATGATTTCCCATGAATTCTTCGGGTCGAGGTTACCGGTAGGCTCGTCCGCAAGCAGGATCGCCGGCTGGTTAACAAGCGCTCTTGCCAGGGCTACTCTCTGCTGTTCACCGCCGGAAAGCTGTCTCGGCTTAGCCTTATACTTGCCTGCAAGTCCCACAATCGCCAGAATGCTTGGCACATTCTTCTTAATTTCCTTATTGGATTTCTGAATAATTCTCTGTGCGAAAGCAACATTTTCATATACGTTCCTGTCTTTCAAAAGACGGAAATCCTGAAATACAATGCCTAAATTTCTTCTAAACTTCGGAATCTTACGATGTCTGATCCTGGAAAGATCATAACCCATAACGTTGATATATCCGCTGGTAATCGTAAGTTCACGCAGTAAAAGCTTG
Organism: uncultured Bacteroides sp.; assembly: GCA_964589055.1. Taxonomy (GTDB): domain Bacteria; phylum Bacillota; class Clostridia; order Lachnospirales; family Lachnospiraceae; genus UBA3282. The sequence goes on along the minus strand of CAZPSD010000012.1, from coordinate 1,394 downwards.
ATCAGGGTCGATTTACCCGATCCGCTGTCTCCAACGATGAAAACAAATTCCCCCTTGTTAATATGCAGGTTAACATCCTTCAGCGCCGGAGCGCCGGTAGAATATGCTTTACAGACATCGGTAAGGGTAATAATTTCTTTATCTGCCGCTGCGCTTTTCCTTTTTCTCTTCTCTGCCACGCTGTTCACCACCTATATTCCTCAGTACTCATAACTTTCCATATATTTCATATATTTAACGACCATAAGGGCAATCTTAAAAGTAATCGCATCCTCAAACACTCTCAGATCCAGCCCTGTGCTTTTCTGCAGTTTATCCAGCCGGTATACCAGTGTATTGCGGTGAATGAAAAGCTGTCTGGAAGTCTCCGATACATTCAGGGAATTCTCAAAGAACTTATTGATCGTCGTCAATGTCTCTTCATCAAAATCATCCGGGCTCTTGCCGTCAAAGATTTCCCCGATAAACATTTTACATAACGGGATCGGCAGCTGATAGATCAAACGTCCGATGCCCAGTTCACTATAAGCGATCACATCCCTCTCATCAAAGAATATCTTGCCTACATCCAACGCCATCTTAGCTTCCTTATAGGAACGGCTCACATCCTTGATTTCGCCCACGACGGTACCATAAGCGATTCTGACCCTCTTAAAGTCCTTCTCCAAAAAAGCTGCGATATTGGCTGCATTTTTGTCAATTTCTTTAACGCCTTCCCCTTCTGACAAATCCTTGACAACAATCACATTATTCTCGTCCACTGCAGTAATAAAGTCTTTACTGTTGCTGCCGAAATAAGTACGCATGATCTCAAGCACATTGCTGTCTTTCGCATGATCAGTTTCTATGATCAGCGCCACGCGCTTTACATCGGTCTGAATATGAAGCTTCTTGGCACGGCTGTAGATATCTACCAAAAGAAGATTATCCAATAACAAATTCTTAATGAAATTATCCTTATCGAACCGTTCCTTATATGCCACCAGCAGATTCTGTATCTGAAATGCAGCCATCTTGCCGACCATGTAGACATCTTCCCCCACTCCGGCTGCAATCAGAATATACTCCAACTGTTGTTCATCAAATATTTTAAAATACTGGTACCCCTGTATTTCCTGTGAATCTGCCGGGGATTTGGCAAACTCCGCCGCCGATTTACCACACTTCTCCATCTCAGTCTCTGTCATGGCAGCTGCCTTCCCATCAATATCCATGACACACAACTCCACTCTGGCAATGGTTTTTAATCCTTCAATGGTATTCTGCAAAATCTGATTTGAAATCATACCCCACCTCTTATCATTCCTTAAGCAAATTACACAAAACAACAAATATTGTTTTATATCAAAATGAAACACCTAATTCCCATTTTAATCTATATTTACAAAAAAATC
>CAZPSD010000011.1:0-37094 GCA_964589055.1 uncultured Bacteroides sp. | reverse complement strand
GCCGATAATGCTATGCATAGCTTCTTTTTTCTATTCATTCTAAATTTCTCCTTATTGTTTTTGCTCCGTTTCCGGTGTAACGAGTTTCTCGCATTGCTTTTGCTATTGATCAGATAGCAGATACATCTTAATTTAAACAGTGTTATTCTTCGTAAGGCATCAGGTATAAAGTATTGCTTCCCGCATCGTAATGATATTTCAGTGTCTGCGAAGCCAGATTATAAACCCGGCTTTCTACTGTCTCCAGTTGGGCAAGCAGCACATCCAACTGGTTGTTTACTTCCGTGATATTTTGATTCAGAGCAGTCTCCAGACTAATCTCCAGCGCGTCAATTCCCGCCCACAGCTTTTCATCCTCTTTCTTCAAAGCCGCGATCCGGGTATAAATATCGGCAATATCGTTGTGAACCTGTCCCATGTCCTGCTGGATCTCCTGTATTTGCTGCTGAATAAGCGGAATCTTCTCCTGATCCAGAACCTGCACAATATCCGTCAGATCATACAATTTGACCTGTGTTTCTTTCAGATTCTGTACGATTGTACTGACTTCCTGATACAGTATGCTGATCTGCTCCTGCATCCCGGCGTCTTCCTCCTGATATTGTTCAACCGTCTCCGCCAGGCTCTCCTGCACCTGCGTCATGGTCTGCAGCAGCTCCTCCACCTTATCTCCCAAATACTCAATACTGTTCAGATATTCCTGCCGGAGCGCCTCTGCACCGGAATCGTCCGCCATATATACCACAGTCTCCTCCTCATGTGTTTCGGCCTGCTGCGCCTGGGTTTCTGCCTTTTTCTTCTTTTGCTCCTGAACTGTATAGCCCCACAGAAGCAGAATCAGCAGCACGATAATTACAGCAGCAACCGCGCTGATTATCACAATGCTGATTTTGTTTTCCCTGCGTTCCGGATCATTTTGCCTTTCATCCAAATAATCCGACACTCTTGTCATAAATTCTTTTATCAAAAATAAAGCCTCCCTTTCAGCCTGTAAACTTTCTGATGCAGAAAATTTTACGCTGCTTTTTCTTCTTAACTGATACTAATTTCAACATTTGGAAATCAGCGGCGATCTGCCATAGATCCGTATCCTTCGCGACTTTATGATACGGAATAAAGTATACTTTAAAATGAATCCAAAGATTGTATGAATACGATATCAAAACATTTTACCGTTTGCAATATCGGAAAAATGCACAATTTTTTTCATAAAAATAAGCCAGAGCACACCTGAATCCTTGATGTACTCTGACTCTAATACTTACAAACGAAATTTCGCATACGTAAATTTTTTTGAAAAAACAAAACTGACAGCGGCACTAATAGGTCAAAATCTCATAACCGTCTTCTGTCACGGCAAGGGTTACTTCCCACTGTGCCGAAGGCTTGCCGTCCTCCGTGTAAACGGTCCAGCCATCCTCATCATCAATATAGATATCTGCCTTACCCATGTTCACCATAGGCTCTATGGTAAATACCATACCCGGCGCCATCAGCATTTCCGTGCCTTTGCGGGTCACATAGCTGACAAAAGGCTCTTCATGAAACTCTAAGCCTACGCCATGTCCACCTATTTCCCGAACGATAGAATATCCGTTTGCTTTGGCGTGATCATTGATTGCCTGCGCCATATCCCCCAGGAAATTCCACGGTTTTACCTGCTCTAACCCTACGTCAATACATTCTCTCGCCACCCGTACCAATCTCTGCTTTTCCTCTGACACATTTCCTAACATAAACATGCGGGAAGAATCCGAAAAGTACCCTTTATAAATGGTGGACACATCCACATTTACGATATCGCCGTCCTGCAGCGTTCTCTCTTTGCAGGGAATTCCATGGCATACTACCTCGTTAATCGATGTGCAGACGCTCTTGGGGAACCCGTCATAATTAAGCGGCGCCGGAATACCCCCCATCTCCCTGGTCATATCATAGACCAGACGATCGATCTCTTCCGTACTCATACCGATATGGATCTGTCTGGCAATCTCATCCAGAATGGCTATGTTCAGCTTGCTGCTCTCACGAATGCCTTCGATCTGCTCCGGCGTCTTAATGATATCATGATCCGGCACAATATGCCCTTTTAACGCATAGCTTTCTATTTTCCCGTCCAATGCCATATGGCATGTTTTATATTTTTTCCCGCTGCCACACCAGCAGGGATCATTTCTTCCTAATTTCATATGTATCCAAATTCCTTCCAGGCTTCTTCAATTTTTAATCAACGGTTCAGACTGTTCTAACATGTTAGAGAATTCCTACAAAAGATTTCATTCGTCTCCTCCTACACTATATTTTCCTATACCCTTTAATACTTCAACGCAATAATATATACTTTATTATTGTACAAAAACTCTTGTATAAATACAAGTTTTATAGGCGATAAAGTTTCCCGCGTGTTAATGTTCCGTTTATTTTTAGCATTTAAATAGAAGTTTTTTATTCGAATTGTTTAATTTTAATTCTTTTATGTATGGATATAGTACAATGTAAAAGCAAATTACATCTTACGTATAATGCAAAGGACATTTATTTACCATACATGCAGAGAAAGGCACAGTTACGAATATGGAATTTGGTGAATTTCTGGCTGAACTGCGCAAAGAAAAGGGGCTTCTGCAAAAAGAAGTGGCAAATCATCTGAAGGTAACCGTGGCAACCATCTCTAATTATGAGAACGGAGTGCACTCACCTGATCTGGACACATTGATCAAGTTAGCCGACTTCTTCGACGTTTCCACGGACTATCTGCTGCAGAGAACCGACTACAAGGCAAGTATCAGTACACTCAACCAGCCGCTTGCCGCTGATTACAAAGTCAGCGACCTGTTAAATATCACATTGGAATTGGATCAGCACAATATGGAGGCTCTGCTGGACTATTATGAGTTATTGGCGCTGCGCAATTCCGCCAATCGTATCAAGTGAAGGGACATCAAGCGAAAATGAAATAAGCCTGCCCTGTACATGACCGTGCAGGCAGGCTTATAAGTCTATTCAGTTACTACTTTACTATAAACGCTTCTATGTCCAGTTCCTCTGTCTCGCTCAGGTTCGTGACAAAGAAATAATATCTGCCGTTGAGTACAATATCAAAGGTATGAAAAATTGTCCCTTCACCTTCTACATAACGCATTATTTGTTCCGGGTCTTTAATACCTGTCTGATAGGTAATATCTTCCGGAAGTGCAGCGACTGTAATTGACACCTCATCACCCTCGCTCTCATTAAATCCGGAAGTCATATAAGTTCTGTCCACAGGCACAGTCCATTCCACGGTGAAAGTATGTCCATATGATTCGATGTCATCATTACCCATCATGACCACTTTCTCAGGATCCAGATCATAAATTCTGCAAAGCTCCTCCATTGCCTGATAATCGGCATCACTTATTGAAAACTCGGATGCCTTCTCACTTGTCTCATCCGCCATACCCATATACGCATCCGACAATTCATTACCGGCAGCCAATGCGGTTATGCTGCTTCCCACCAAGAAACACGCAGATAATATAAATGCTGCACCTCTCTTCATGCTTCCATGTACATGATACTCATTCATAATTTTTACTCTCCTTTCGTAGTTCGATTTGGTATCAACCAATGCAAATAACTGATAGCGGTCTCTTTTGCCATCGGTCAATAGCAAATCATAAATAACCCTGAAATAATCTCCGGCGCTAAAAGTTCCTTCCCCTTTTCACATGCAATCCTGTCACAATATTCCTCACAAACCAAATCCGTCTGTTTTAACAAAGTGTAAGCTGCCGGATTAAATCCATGAATCAAAGTCACCAGTATACTCCAGGCTTTAACCGGTACATCTCTATCCAAGTAATGACATAATTCATGATACAAAATTACATCTGCTTCTTTCTCCGTATACCGCACAAGCGGTAAAATAACAACCGGTCCGTGCCAATATGTTATACAGGGAACATTCACAGAATCATTCCAGCATAACGATACTTTACCTTCAATGCCTAACTCGGCAGAAATATCCAAAAAACGCTGTTCTAACATTTCATCTTCCACAGGAATGTTGCCCCTGCAAACAGCAATCAGGCTGCAGCCGCGATATAACCGATACCCCAACAGGATAAAGAACATGACAATCCAAATAATTCCCAACATCGAAAACAACTCGCTTGTTCTTGGTGTATTGTAAAACAGATTGACATTACTTTTCACATTCAGTACGGCAGTTAAACGTTCCTCCGAATATAAAACAAAGTAGACGACCGGCATCGTATAGGCACACAGCGTCGTAATTACCAGAAAACGAAGAGACTTCGCATCATGCCTAAACAAAATCTTCCTAAACACCAAACCGATTAGAAAGAACAGCGTTCCTGTAATATCTGTAAAGAATAACGCAATAAACAGATTACTTATCCAGTCCATTGATCAGTTTGTTAATCCTTTCGACTTCATCTTCCCGCAACGGTCTCTCATTGGTTAACGCACATAAGAATTCATCTGCATTATCGTGATTCCAAAAGCTTACATAATCATTCGTAAGCTGTCCTTTGTATTCTTCCAACGGAACCAGAATCTGGTAAAAAAACACTCGTCCCTGACGGTAGTGTCTCAGATACTCTTTTCTGACAAGGCGTGCCAGAAAAGTAGATACGGTCTGCGGCTTCCAGTTCTTATGGAATTTATCATTTACTCTTTCCATAATTTCCATAAGACTCAGTTCGTCTTCGGCATCCCATACCACCTTCATAACTAACTGCTCACAATCTGTCAATTTTTCATGTGTCATAAATAAACCTCCAATAACTTTTGCAACTATAGATTATAAATAATGAGAATTAAAAATCTCTACTCCAATATTAGTTTATTATCCGTAGAATATCAAGCACAAATTATCAATAAATTTAATCAAAAAAATGGCGCAGCCTAAAACTGCGCCTTAATTGCCTTCACATTTTCTGTTATATTTCCTTTAAAAATTGCTGATCCGGCCACGATTACATTAGCTCCGGCATCCAGTACCACATGTACGTTTTCCTTCGTGATTCCGCCGTCTACCTGTATATCCAGATCGATTCCCTGCCCGTCTGCCATCTGTCTGATCTTTCTGATGCGTTCCGTTGATTCCGGTATATACTTTTGTCCCCCAAATCCCGGCTCCACCGTCATCACAAGCAGCATATCAAGTTTACTCAGATATTTCCTGACTGCCTCCACCGATGTTTTCGGCTTGATAGACATTCCCGCCCTGCAGCCCAGACTATGTATCAGATCAATGACCTCATCTGCATCCTCTGTCGCTTCCAGATGGAAGGTAATGCTGTCTGCTCCGCACTCCGCAAATTCTTTTACATACCGCTCCGGTTCCACAATCATAAGATGCACATCAAATATTCTCTTCGTCACTTTGCGGATCGTCTCAATCACCGGCATACCAAAGGAGATTGACGGCACAAACACGCCATCCATCACATCAATATGTATATATTCCGCTCCGGCTTCGTCCGCCTCTTTGATCTGCTCTCCCAGTATGGCAAAATCCGCCGCCAGTATTGAGGGCGATAAAATGTTCTTTCTATCAGACATCTTTCATGCCTTTCTCTGTTAATACTATAGATATTTGTTCCTTCTAAAGAACTTTTCAATCCATTATCGAAAATAACTTAGTTACTCTAAGGCTGCGTATTTCGAAGCCTTAGAGCAACTTCATTTTCTCTGCGCATTTATCCGCCGGCGCAAATACTATTTTACGAACGCTTTTACTTTCTCGTAGATACCCTTGCCGTCAAGACCGTATTTCTCAACCAATGCCGCAGCCGGGCCGGACTCGCCGAACTGATCCTGCATACCGATCTTTAAAACCGGAGTAGGTAACTTCTCTGATAAACAATCGCATACGGCGCTGCCGAGTCCGCCAATTACGGAATGCTCTTCCGCCGTTACGACTTTGCCGGTCTTCTTAGCGGAAGCAAGTACCAATTCTTCATCCAAAGGCTTGATGGTATGAATGTTGATTACCTCAGCGCTGATGCCGTCTGCTGCCAGCATTTCTGCTGCCTCCAAAGCAGAAGACACTGTGATGCCGCTTGCCACGATTGTTACGTCCGTACCTTCTTTTAACAGAACGCCCTTGCCGATCTCAAACCTGTAATCCGGCGTATCATTGATTACCGGAACTGCCGCACGGCCGAAACGCAAATAAACAGGTCCTTCAAATTCGATTGCCGCCCTGACAGCCGCTTTAGCTTCCACATCATCGGAAGGAACAATAACCGTCATACCCGGAATGGTTCTCATCAGAGCCACATCCTCGTTACACTGATGGGTAGCGCCGTCCTCGCCTACCGTAATACCCGCATGAGTAGCGCCGATTTTCACATTCAAATGAGGATAACCGATAGAGTTACGCACCTGCTCGAAGTTACGTCCTGCGGCGAACATAGCAAAGGAACTGATAAAAGGTACTTTGCCGCAGGTAGCAAGACCAGCTGCAATACCTGTCATATTACATTCTGCAATACCGCAGTCGATATGACGATCCGGGAATGCTTTCTTGAATACGCCTGTCTTGGTAGCGCCTGCAAGGTCTGCATCGAGAACTACCAGGTTCGGGAAATCTGCACCACATTCAGCAAGTGCATTACCATAGCTTTCTCTTGTTGCGATTTTCTTAACATCTGCCATTAGTTTGCACCTCCTAATTCTGCACCGATCTTATCCAGATCTGCCATTGCTATTGCGTATTCCTCATCATTCGGCGCTTTGCCGTGCCATCCTGCATTATTCTCCATGAAGGATACGCCTTTGCCTTTCACGGTCTTACAAATAATAGCCGTAGGCATACCTTTGGCAGCTCTTGCTTCTTTAAATGCTGCATCGATCTGATCAAAATCATTACCGTCAATGTTAATCACATGGAAATTGAACGCTTCAAATTTCTTATCAATCGGATAAGGAGAGCATACGTCATCAATCTTACCGTCAATCTGCAGACCATTGTTATCTACGATCACTACCAGATTATCCAGTTTGCGGTGCCCGGCAAACATAGCTGCCTCCCATACCTGGCCTTCCTGAATCTCGCCGTCGCCAAGCAGTGTGTAGGTTCTGTAATCTTTGTTGTCCAATTTAGCCGCCAAAGCCATACCTACTGCCGCAGAAATGCCCTGTCCGAGAGAACCGGAAGACATGTCTACTCCCGGAGTCTCCTGCATACACGGATGCCCCTGTAAATATGAGCCTAAATGACGCAGCGTCTTAAGATCCTCTACCGGAAAATATCCCCTGTTAGCCAGTGCAGAATAAAGTCCCGGCGCTGTGTGCCCCTTTGACAATACGAAACGGTCTCTGTCTGCCTTCTTCGGGTCTTTCGGGTCGATATTCATCTCCTCGAAATAAAGATAGGTAAAGATATCTGCCGCAGATAATGATCCGCCCGGATGTCCCGCTTTAGCGCTATGTACTGCGGTCACGATACCTTTACGAACTTCATTAGCTGTTTTCTGTAACTCTAATTTGTTCATCGCAAACCTCCATATATTTTATATTTTTGTAACAGTTCAGCCATCCATTCATAAGTCGGCGGAATATACATACTCGTATAGTTCTCTCTATAAAATCCCTGCTATGTATTGATGCTTCACTGCCGCTTTCCAGTTTAATTTCCCTGTCCGTAATAAGCATTTGCTCCATGCTTTCTATAATAATGCTTATCCTGTAATTCCTGCGGCGCAGGCTGGATACGGGGATTGATGGTTTCCGCACGGTAAGCCATCTTGGCTACCTCTTCCAAAACAACTGCATTATGTACCGCATCATTACCGTTCCTGCCCCATGCAAAAGGACCGTGGTTCTTGCATAAAACTGCCGGAACTGCCATCACTTCTTTATTTATTTGCTTAAACGCATCAACGATCAGAAGTCCCGTGTTCTTCTCATAAGCGTCTGCAATTTCTTCCTCCGTAAGACATCTTAAGCAGGGTACTTCACCGTAAATATAGTCCGCATGTGTTGTACCGTAGCAGGGAATGCTTCTGCCTGCCTGCGCCCAGCTGGTTGCATAGGAGGAATGGGTGTGTACTATGCCGCCGATTTCCCCAAATGCCTTATATAATTCCAAATGGGTCGGTGTGTCGGAAGAGGGGTTATAACGTCCCTCCACTTTATTGCCGTCTAAATCCATGAGTACCATATCATCAGGTGTCAGCTTTTCATAATCTACGCCGCTCGGCTTGATCGCAAAGATACCGCTCTCACGGTCAATCTCACTGACATTGCCCCATGTAAAAGTAACCAGTCCGTATTTCGGAAGAAGCATATTCGCTTCATAAACACGTTTCTTTAATTCTTCTAACATTTTATATCCTTTCCCACTTTCTGCCCGAAGTCTCTGGCGCTTCCGCTTCTGTGTCCGCGCCGAAGACTTCACGCAGCCCATGTCCTATTGTTTTATCATTATATTCTGACAGATCATTTACCAAACTTTTCATCCGCTGTGCATCCGGTCTACTTGAGAGACTCAACTGCCGCTCTCTCAATAGCAAGACCTGCGCTGTAACGTTTCATGAACTCGTCAAAGCCCTTTACATCTTTCTCTACAGGATCAAGCTTCTCACCCTTCTGTCCCGCAAATACCTTGCTGTCAAGGAAAGCTGCCAGACTTTCGTCTGCTCCTTTGTTGATCACATAGGAAGCAAGAAGTGCAATACCCCATGCGCCGCCTTCACCGGCTGTCTCCATCACGCTTACCGGGGCGCCAATCGCTGCTGCCAGAATACTCTGCCCTACGCCTTTGGTCTTGAACAATCCGCCGTGTCCTAAGATTTCGTCTACCTGTACGCCTTCTTCTTTCAAGAGAATATCCAAACCTGTCTTTAATGCGCCAAGAGCAGTAAAGAGATGTACTCTCATGAAATTAGCCAGATTAAACTTAGCATCCGGCGTGCGGACAAATAACGGACGGCCTTCATTGAAGCCGGTTACATGCTCGCCGGAGAAATAATTATATGCCAGTAAACCGCCGCAGTCATCATCTCCCTCAAGAGCCTTACGGTACAGATTGCCATACAGATCATTCATATCCACTTTCATGCCCATAACTTCTGAGTACTCTTTGAACAGATTTACCCATGCGTTTAAGTCGGAAGTGCAGTTATTGCAGTGTACCATAGCTACCAAGCTGCCGTCAGGTGTGGTTACCAAGTCGATTTCATCGTATACCTTAGATAACTCTTTCTCCATAACGATCATGCCGAATACGCTGGTTCCGGCGGATACATTACCTGTCCTCTGTGCCACACTGTTGGTCGCTGCCATACCTGTACCGGCATCACCTTCGGGCGGACAGAACGGTACGCCTGCTTCTAAGGTTCCTGTAGGGTCTAATAACTTAGCGCCTTCTGCTGTCAAAACTCCTGCCTGCTGTCCTGCGGTATAAACTGCCGGAAGAATATCTTTGAGTTTCCAAGCATATTTCTTATCGGCTACCGTCTCATCGAACTGCGCAATCATCTTCTCATTGAACTGTCCTGTAGCGATATCGATCGGGAACATACCGGACGCTTCGCCTACGCCTACTATTTTCTCACCTGTCAGTTTCCAATGAATATATCCTGCCAATGTGATCACGAACTTCAGATCAGCCACATGCTCCTCACCATTTAAGATCGCCTGATAAAGATGCGCTATCGTCCATCTCTGCGGAATATGATACTGGAATAAGTCCGTCAGTTTCGTAGATGCTTCCTCCGTGATAGTATTTCTCCATGTACGGAAAGGAACCATCAGTTCATCCTTTTCATTAAACGCCATATAACCGTGCATCATCGCGCTGAAACCCATCGCTCCGATTTTGGTCAGTTTCTCGCCGTACTGAGCCTCTACGTCTTCTGACAACTTCTTGTAGCAATCCTGCAGACCTGTCCAGATGTCATCTAAGCTGTAAGTCCAGATACCATTCTCTAATCTGTTCTCCCAGTCATGCGCACCGGATGCGATCGGCTTATTGTTCTCGTCTACCAGAACCGCTTTGATTCTGGTAGAACCGAACTCAATCCCCAATACTGATTTACCATTTGCAATACATTCTTTTGCTCCCATACTTACCTCCGTTTTCTGTTTTATTTCCATTCCCTCATCCGGGAAGAGTGCATGGTTTTTTGCATTCTTCCCGTACAAAACATAGTAATTCTTATGCGGCGCACTTTACCGCCTTAGCATTACTTTTTATCCTTTTTAGCGGTATGCTGCCTCGTTCCATCTTAATTCATTCTTGAAGCTGCGGATGGTCGTATCTTTATCAATAACAACGCTCTCAATACCCATAGCAGCCGCCCAGTCTGCCATCTGATCTACGGTTAAATCATAAGAGAATGCCGTATGATGTGCGCCGCCTGCAAGAATCCATGCTGTCGCACCGATTTCCAGATTAGGCTGCGGTGTCCAGAATGCAGTACCAACCGGAAGCTTCGGCATCGGCTTCTCAACCTTCTTACAATCAACCGCATTGATTAACAGTCTGAATCTTGTACCAAGATCAACTAAGGAACATGCTACTGCAGGCCCTGTCTTAGATGTAAATACCAGACGTGCAGGATCTTCTCTGTTACCCATTGAAAGCGGGCAAACCTTGATACCGATTTCACCGTCAGCCACGGAAGGACATACCTCTAACATATGGGCCTGTAAAATACCTTCCTTGCCGGGTACCAAATTATAGGTGTAATCTTCCATCATGGAAGTACCTTTGGCATCTTTGATATCGGCTGTCATCAGCTTCATGAGACGAACCATGGCAGCTACTTTCCAGTCGCCTTCTGCACCGAAGCCATAGCCCTTCTCCATCAGTCTCTGGATGGCAAGACCCGGAAGCTGCTTCAATCCGCCCAGCATACCAAAGTGGGTTACAACTGCCTGATAATTGTTATCTACTAAGAATTTCTCAATACCGATTTCCTGCTGTGCCTGTACTGCCACATGTCTTCTGAATTCGTCTAAATCCCTGCCCTCGTCAATAATCTTGTATTTGCTGTAATATTCCTCAACCAATGCATTTACATCACCCTGAGGAACCGCATCTACATATTCTACAAGATCGTTGACACAGTAGTGGTCGATCTCCCAGCCAAATTTAATCTGTGCTTCTACCTTATCGCCTTCTGTTACGGCTACATTGTTCATGTTATCACCGAAACGGCACACGCGGACATGAGAGGATTCGATTACACCAATCGCTGTTCTCATCCAGCTTCCCAACTGCTTTTGAATGCTGTCGTTAGCCCAGTGTCCTACGATGATCTTTCTCTCAATACCCATACGGCTTACAATATGGCCATACTCTCTGTCACCATGAGCAGACTGGTTCTCATTCATGAAGTCCATATCGATTGTGTCATAAGGAAGCTCCTCATTGAACTGCGTGTGTAAATGACATAAAGGTTTCTTGTACTCCTTTAAGCCTAAGATCCACATTTTAGCAGGTGAGAAAGTATGCATCCATGTAATAACACCCGCACAATCAGGATCGTTGTTAGCATCATTAAATGTCTGGCGGATAGAAGCCTGACTAATCAGTGTGGGTTTTAATACAACTTCAAAAGGAAGATTTCCGGAAGCGTTTAATCCTTCTACGATCTTAGCGGAATGCTCTGCTACTTTTCTTAAACACTCATCACCGTACAAATCCTGAGAACCTGTACAAAACCAAAATTTGTAATTTTTTACTGCGTTCATTTCTTGCCCTCCGTTTATATAGTTTTTGTTTGAGCAACTTGTACGTCATACAACTTTTCGCTAAAATGCAGTATATTTCGCACAAATTACTTTAGTTCCTCTCATTTATGATCATACCACTTGTACGTACAATTTTGCAAGTTGTATGCATTCATTTTTACAATATTTTGTAACAGTTCAGCCATGCAGAAATGATTGTGCAATATGACCATGGGAGCTTGCTCACTAAGGGCATATTGTATAATCATTTCTATAGGGCAGACGCCCAACTTATGAATGGCAAGGCTGAACTGTTGCAATATTTTTCATCCGGCACAAGAGCAGCCGGAAATATGTCTTTTCGGACAGTCTGTTTCACACTTTTCTGACAGAATTTCTCTGCACGATATCCACATCAAATTCATAATTTGCGTCAAAAAACGGATCTTTGATCAGGCGAAGCAGATTCTCCGCCGCTTTCTTGCCAAGCTCTTCCATGGGATGGGGCGCAGAGGTAATTGCCACCTCTCCCAATACTGCCAATTCAGAGTCATCTACACCTACAACAGAAATGTCCTGAGGAATTCTAAGCCCTGCTTTTCTGAGAATGTCAATTAATCCGAAAGCAACCTCATCATTGTAGCAGAACAAGCCGGTGCAGTCTTTAAATCGATCCATTATTTTCTCTGTCAGTTTATCCAGATGCTTCACATCCTCCGTATCTACCCAAAGGATTCTGGTATCATCAACTTCCAATCCCGCATCAAGCAGTGCATCCATATATCCCGAATACCGCAGTCTGCCCTGACCGTCATCCAGTTTAAAGATACCGCCGATCTCTTTATGTCCCATTGCAATCAGATGTTTTGTCATCTTCCATCCTGCCATATGGTCATTAATAGACACATGAGGAATCTTAAGCTGGGGATAATAGCTGTTGATAAAGATAATCGGAATCCGGCGCTTACGTATTTCCTGATAAAGATGCAGATTAGGATTCGGGATTCCGCTCTTAGTGGTTTCTACTATAATTCCCGCCACTTCATCTCTGCTGATAATGTCTTCCAGGATGGTTCTTTCTCTTCCGTTTTGGTTATTTGTAAACGCAATCTGTACGGAATAGCCCGCTTCCAACAGCACATTTTCAATTCCCTGAATCATTCTCGGGAAGATATATCCATCCACATAAGTAGTAACAACGGACACTCTCATCCGTTTCGCCAGATTCGCAAGCCGGTTATCATTGATATAGGTTCCGCTGCCTTGTATTCTTCGAATGATGCCATCCTGCTCCAATACACTAATAGCATGTCTGACAGTCTGCCGGCTCACCCCGAACATTTCTTTCAGTTCGTTCTCAGAATACATCTTCTGTCCTGCTACAAGTCTCTTCTCCTGAATCTGTTCATTAATCCATTTTACCAGTTCCAGATATTTGGGTGTAGCCTTATCCATATCAGTGTACTCCTTTTCCCCTATATTCATTTCTCCTATATCATAAACCGCAAAGGGCTACCTATCAATAAGGCAGCCCTGGTTTTCATATCAAATGAGATTTCTCTTAACCTTTCTTTCTCTTAGATAAGACATCGACTGTCACTGCGCCAAGCAGTACGGCGCCTTTTACAATTTTCTGAATATCTGTCGACCATCCGTACAAAGACATACCATTGTTCAGAATACCCATAATAAATGCTCCGACAACAGCGCCCAGAATTGTACCAGAACCGCCGGCTACGGCTGCACCGCCAATATAACAGGAAGCAATAGCATCCATTTCGAATCCGTCACCGGCTTTCGGTGTGGAGGATGCGTTACGAGCGGAAAGGACAATACCGGCAACTGCACTGAGAAGTCCCATGTTGGTGTATACCCAGAAGAATACTTTATTTGTATCAATACCTGACAGGTTCGCCGCCTTCCTGTTACCACCCAGTGCATAAATCTGACGGCCTGCAACTGTCTTACTTGTAATAAATCCGTACAGTGCAATGAGCAATACCATGATTACCAATACAAACGGAAGACCATTGTAACGAGCCAGTTTGTAGAAGAAGAACCAGATAATAACAAGCATAACAGCTAATTTTAACGCTACCTGCCACATAGGATTGGTTGCAAAATTGTATTTTTTCTTCGTTGCAATACTCTTTGCCTCGGAAAGAATCAGGGCAACAGATGCAATGACTGCAACTACGATACATACAATATCCAATGTACCGCCACCAAAGTTTACTTTCACGGTAGGCAGGAATCCGGCGCCTATGTAAATGTAATTATCCGGCAAAGGACCTTTGGTCTGCGCCTGCAGCAGCGTATAGGTAAGACCACGCCCCATAAGCATGGTTGCCAGCGTTACTACGAAAGGAGGAATTCCCAAATAAGCGATAAAGAATCCCGCAAACATACCGACAGCCAAACCAATGAGCAGCGCAATAAGAATAGCCACCCACATATTCATCTTATAGTCAACCAGAATAATACCCGCTGCCGCACCGGTAAGAGCTACTGTAGAACCTACACCCAGATCTACGTTACCGGTCAATACACATAACAGCATACCAATGGCAAGAATAACAACGTAACCGTTCTGCATGATCAGGTTGTTAATATTGGCAGGGGATAAGTTCTTTCCGCCTGTCATAATGGCAAAAATAACATAAATTACAATAAGAGCAAGAAACATACCATATTGTTTCATGTCAAGATTTACTACTTTTTTCTTATCATTCATTTCCATCACCCTTTCTATTATGAGCCATAATACATTGCATAATTTTTTCCTGTGTCAGTTCTTCTTTATCCAGCTCACCCGCAATCTGACCTTCGTTGATAACATAAGTTCTGTCACAGGTACCGATGATCTCCGGCATTTCGGAGGAGATAACAATCACCGCCTTGCCTGCCTTGGCAAGATCATTGATGACACAATAAATTTCATATTTAGCGCCTACGTCGATACCACGGGTAGGCTCATCCAGGATTAATACATCCGGCTGTGTCAGCATCCATTTCGCTAAAACAACCTTCTGCTGATTACCGCCTGACAAGGAACCGACAACCTGTTCGATGGAATTTGCTTTTACGTTAATTTTGTTCTTATATTCTTCTGCCGCTACGATTTCATCGTTTCCATTGATGACACCGTGCTTGGAGAAGAATTTCGGACGAGCTGCAATGGTCATATTCTCCTTGATCTCGCCGATCAGATTCAGACCATATGTCTTTCTATCCTCCGATACATATGCAAGTTTACTGTTAATGGCCTCTTTAACGTTCTTCATATGAACCTCTTTACCATTAATCTTAACCGTACCGGAAATCTTCTGACCATAACTGTGTCCAAATACACTCATGGCAAACTCTGTACGTCCGGCGCCCATCAGTCCTGCAAGACCTACAACCTCGCCTGCCTTAACACTAATATTAATATCCTTTAAAACCTGACGGTCTGCATCATCCGGATGATATACATTCCAATCTTTTACTTCAAAAATGGTATCTCCGATTGCAACACCCTCTCTTACCGGATAACGATTGGTCATCTCACGTCCTACCATGCCTTTGATAACACGGTCTTCCGTAAACTCATCCACACCCTTTACCAAAGTTTCGATTGTCTTACCATCACGAATGATTGTAACCGAATCAGATACATATTCAATTTCATTCAACTTATGAGAGATAATAATACAGGTAATTCCCTGTTTCTTCAGCTCTAACATAATATCCAGAAGTTTCTTGCTTTCTTCATCATTCAGCGCCGCTGTAGGCTCATCCAGAATCAAAAGTTCAACTTTCTTGGCCATTGCCTTTGCAATCTCAATCAACTGCTGTTTACCAACGCCAAGCGAATTGACCGGTACATTTACATCCTCATGTTCCAGTCCTACTTTCGCAAGCATTTCCTGTGCGCGCTGTCTCGTTTTGGTCCAGTCGATGACGCCCTTCACGGATAACTGCTCATTACCCAGAAATACGTTCTCTGCAACTGAAAGAAGCGGACTAAGCGCCAATTCCTGATGAATGATAACGATGCCCTTGGCTTCACTATCTTTCAAATTATGAAATTTACAAGTTTCCCCCTTGTATACGACATCGCCGGAATATGTACCGTGAGGGTATACGCCTGACAAAACATTCATCAGCGTAGATTTACCTGCTCCGTTTTCACCACACAAAGCATGAATCTCGCCGCGTTTTACCTTCAGATTTACATCATCCAGCGCCTTAACGCCCGAAAACTCTTTTACAATGTGGTTCATTTCCAAGATGTAATCCGACATTTCCCCAACTCCTTTTCTCTAAAAATCCTTTACTCACCCATACAGCTTATCACAGCCTTTAGGAAAAAAGAGGGTGGCAACAAGCATGTGCCACCCCGCTTAAAGTCTTTCAATTACTCAGCTAACTGCTCTTCTGTATAGTAGCCGCCGTCTACAATGACTTCCTGATAGTTGTCTTTATCAACTGCTACAGGTGTACACAGATAAGAAGGAACTACGATCTTACCATTGTTGTACTGCTCTGTATCGTTGATTTCCGGCTCTGCGCCTTCAAGCACTGCCTGAACCATGGTTACGCACTTCTCAGCTAAGAGACGGGTATCTTTGTAGATAGACATTGTCTGCTTGCCGGAGATAATGTTCTTAGTAGCCATAAGCTCAGCATCCTGACCAGTAATAATAGGCCAGTTAGCTTCTGTATATCCGGCGCTCTCCAAAGCCGCCTTACATCCATATGCAAAACCATCGAATGCTGTAAAGCAGATATCAAGATCCTCATCAGCATAGAAACCTGTCAGATAATTCTCACAGTTCTGCTGCGCTGTCTCCTGAGACCATCTTAAGATACAAGTATCTTCGAAAGAGGTTCTGCCGGATTTACATACTAATGTACCGTTATCCAAGTATGGCTGAAGGACTTCCATAGCGCCATTGTACAAAAACAGAGCATTGTTATCATCAGGAGATCCCATAAAGAACTCGATCGTATATGTCTCTGTCGTATTGGCAAGATCCAATTTCTCTTCTACATACTTAGCAATAGCCGTACCAACACCCTTATTATCGAATGTTGCGTAGTAGGATACCGCGTCTGTGTCCATTAACAGACGGTCATATGCAATGATCGGAATACCGGCTTCTTTAGCCTGTGCCTCTACATTTACAAGTGCAGAAGAGTCAACGGATGCAATAACCAGACAATCAGCGCCGGAAGCGATCATGTTCTCAATCTGGGATACCTGCATCTGTACATCATCCTCAGCGTACTGAAGATCTACTTCATAACCAAGAGCCTCCAACTGTGCCTTCATGTTAGCGCCATCGTTGATCCATCTCTCGGAAGACTGTGTAGGCATTGCCACACCTACCTTGCCGCCGCCTGATGTTGTTGCCGCAGCTTCCTCTGTTGCTGCATCTGCCGCAGATGCTGTCTCTTCTGCTGCTGTGTCTGTAGATGTTGTAGCCGCGGAATCGCTGCTGCCGCATCCAACAAGCAGTGCAGCTACCATTGCCGCGCTAAGCAAAGCACTTAAAATTTTCTTTTTCATTTTCTTTCCTCCCTCAAATGATTGTTCCGTACATGCAACTTGTACTCTCAGTCATAAACTTGTACGCATTGTGCATTTTGTTCATTTTTTCAAATTACAATCGCATAATACCTTTCCGGTTTTGGAAGATTGCACTAAGAAAATGAGTTTATACAAGTTTTTATGTACATTTTGCCGCGAGTTATGTCAGTACGACCCCGCGAGTTATATTTGCATTATATATAGAGATATATAGCTTGTCAAGCCCCTTTTTAAAAATATGTACATTTTATCAAAGTTGTATCATACAACTTTGATAAGCTACAAAATAAGCCGCGGATTCTATGCTCAAACCTGCGGCTTATCTAATGTTTCCAATTCATTTTATGGGATTATGATACATATTTTACAATTTAAACTCTGATATCAGTCCTTCCAAATCTCCGGTCAGGGCTAAAAGTTTGCTCATAGCGTCTGCCACCTCTTCCAGATTGGCAGATTCCTCTGTCACAATAGCGCTGATCTCATTAATCTCCGTGACATTACTG
Organism: uncultured Bacteroides sp.; assembly: GCA_964589055.1. Classification (GTDB taxonomy): domain Bacteria; phylum Bacillota; class Clostridia; order Lachnospirales; family Lachnospiraceae; genus UBA3282. Next base: position 19,319 of record CAZPSD010000011.1, on the reverse strand, counting down.
TCTGCCGCTTCCTTAATGGCGCTCATGCTCTCCACCGTCTCCGATATCTTATCAGTCAGCGTCTTTACACGTTTCCTAATATCTTCGACGTTTTTTCCAACTTCATCGGTTCCCTCACGGATTACCGCAAAGCTGTCTTTTGCTTCCGCGGTCAGTTGATTTCCCTTCTCCAGCTGTTCCATGCTGTTTTTAAGTTTATTGCTCATGGCATCCGCCTGGTTACGCACGCTTTCAATCATCTGGCCAATGTGTGCAGCCGCTGTCTGAGAATCATCCGCAAGATTTCTGATCTCCGTGGCAACTACGGCAAATCCTCTGCCTGCTTCACCGGCTCTGGCCGCTTCAATAGAGGCATTCAAGGACAACAAATTCGTTTGAGACGCAATAGAAGAAATGGAATCCAGCGCTTCTGTCATACCTCTTGTACTCTCTCCGAAAGTGGCAAAGACACTTTCCATATCACGCATGGATTTATTTACTTTCTCCATCTGCGCTACATATGCCATAATCTTCTGCATACCATCCTGCGCATTGTCCTTGGTTTTCTCGGAATTATGATGAATAGCTCCCGCGTACTCAGCCACCTCCCTGGATATATTTTCCATATCTCCAATCTGCTCTACCGTACGTTTCACTTCCATTTGCTGCTGTTCTAAACCGGATAACATTCCATCCACCGCTTCGGCAATGCGGCTGCTGCCCTGTGCATTTTCATCTATACTGACATTTACCGTGGCGGTTGCCGTTTTCAGATCATTAGTAGCTCCCATAACCTTACTGATCAGACGAACCAGATTGGATTTCATCTTATTAAAAGCAATCGCCGCATATCCCACTTCATCTCTGGATACAATCTTGATTTCTTCTTTCGTCAAATCGCCTTCCGACATAATCGTAAGCTGATCCTGAAGCCGCTTGACAGACACCGTAATGCTTCTGGTCAACAGGAACATTGCGGTCAGCACTATCAGCACCGCAATTATTGTCACTACCACAATAATAATAATCGTTCTCTTAAAATCCGATGCAATCGACGCTTCAATCTGTTCACTGCGGGCGATCTCCGAGGTAAGCAGCGCCTCCGCGCTGGTATTGACAAAGGTTGCGTTGCTGTCCATGGACTGCGCCGCACTCAGCCCGTCAGAGGAATATTTATCACCGCAAACTGACAGGATCTCCTGATAACACGCCGTATATTTACCGGTCTCCGAAGCGAACTTATCATATTGATTCCGTATTTCCGTGTATTCGGCGCCCTCCGGGATATTTTCTCCGATCTCCGCCACATACCTCTCTATGGCAGCCACAATTTCTTCATGCCCGCTGGAAGCAATATCCCCTCCCACACCGCACATATTGACTATCGTATGAGACACTTTAACGGAGTTGGTCTTAATGTAAGTGATTTTACTGATATTTTCAAGCACCTGTGCATACTGGTTACTGTACTGTGCCGATTTGGCAATCAATACAGCCATCAGTAAAATAAAAACACTAAGAGTTATCAATATGCTGACATTAAGTTTTACGCTAATCTTCAAACCTTTTCTGGTTTTCGGCGTTTTCTTTTTCTCCGAAGCTTTCTTTTTCTCCAAAGGTTTCTTTTTCTCCGAAGTTTTCTTTTCAGCTGTTTTTTTACTTTCCATTTTTTTGTTCTTCTTAGCCATCACTGCTCCCCCCATATATTCTCATTCCGTATTTTTTGTTCCTTCTTCTATGTCCCGACCGTCCTTCTGCGTCAGAAATCCTCCGTCATCCTCCGGCATCTGCTCATCTGCGCCGCCTGCGTCCCCGTTTATTATGCCTTAAAACATGCGGTCTGTTCGGATAAATGATTGATCACTCCGGATACCTGCGCCAAGGCATTGATAATATCCTGCATATTATCGGCAAGCGCCGTTGTATTACCCACAACGTCCATAACACTCTGCGCGCTCTCCTGCACATTGTTTGTGATATTATCGTTAGATTCCGCCACCGACTGCATTACACCGCCGACTTTTTCCATGGAATCCCTGATCTCAGCCATCATCCGGTCTACCGTGATCGAGTCGTTCAGGTATTGCCCGCCGGTATTCTCTAAAATCTCATAGTCCGGCAAAATTCTCTCATTGATAAAATCCACCAGACTTCTGGCATTGTCCGCCAGCGTCATGACCGCAGCCACAACCTCCTGGGAGATCTCCTGAATATTATTCGCCGTTTCCTTAGAGTTGTCCGCCAGTGTGCGGATCTCATCCGCAACTACCGCAAAGCCGCGTCCCGCTTCTCCGGCCCTGGCTGCCTCGATCGAAGCATTCAATGCAAGCAGATTGGTCTTAGACGCAATACTTAAAATCTCGCCCGTCAGGCTGTCGATATTCTCGATTTTACGGCTGTCGGCAATAGACGCCTGCAATGTTACATCAAATTCTTTGATCTTGCCGCCGGCGGATTTCTTGCTCTCCTGAGCCAGTTTCTGTAATTTCTGCGCACGGTTTCTGATCTCATCGGCAAACTGGGTCCCGTGAACCGCACTGTCAACCATTTGTTTCACGAATTCCTCCGCCCGCCTGGTATTTTCATTGACATAAGCCGCCGTGGCGGATACTTCTTCCATGCTTGCCGCAAGTTCTTCCATTGTACCGGAGGTTTCTCCCGCGTTCTTATTCGTTTTATCCACAACTGCATTGACATTCTGCTGCTGTCTGTCAATCTCTTTACCACAGGAGATGACTCCGCCGATCATATCTTGCAGAATATCAAGAAATTCATTCACGCCTTTAGCAAGCGTGGATATCTCATCCTTCGTTTTTACCGGCACTCTGCTTGCCAGATCTCCCCGGTTATTGTGGATATCTTCAATCATACCGTTAATGACCGCAGCAATCTTACGGATCGGCACTACAATAATGCGGATCGCAATAATGGTAACCAGAATTGCCGCCGCAACCAGAAGGATCATAACTGCCGTGATCACATTACCGGACCGGTCCGCCGTTTCCAACAGATCAGTCCTGCCTGTCTCTAATTCCTCCGCGGAATAGTTTAACAATGTCTGCATACCATTTTGAATCGTATCATTCAGCATACTTAAATTGTTAGTAATCAGAATTGTGGCAGTTTCCTTATCGCTCTTAGCGCTTGCCTCTATTACCTTATCTACACACTCGTCAAAGCTGATCAGTCTGCTCTCGATCGTGTCGTAGGTTGCCTGAACTTCCTCAGATGTGATCCCCGCCTTATAGGTTTCCATCTTATTCCACATGTCTTCCCGCTTCTCATAGATTTCCTCCGCGCGTTTATCCATGATGGCAGTTACTTTGGTATCCACATGTGCATAAAGATTTACGTACATATCCAGATAATCTTCATATATACTATGTATTGTATTTGTCTCTTCCACCTGATTATTCATAAGTTCCTGACTGCCGGTTGTAATAGCCGTCAGGTTGTTTGCCAGGACTCCCAATGCCACAATCGCAATTAGTGTAAGTGCCATGATCGCCGCAGCGAATTTATATCCTATCTTCCGCATCCCCAAGACCCTTTCCTTTCCATATCCTGTCTTCCCGCTATTAAAGTATTTCTATCATATCATATTTTCGTCCCCAATCCCAGCTGTTTGTGTCTTTTGTTTATTATAAAAAGGGCGCACACCAATATGTACGCCCATAGTTCCAATATTTCATTATGCTTTCCTGCTCTCTTTGATCTTCGCCAAAACCGCCTGTAATACGATGAAGAAGCACAACAAAATAGCAGTTACGATGTTCGCCCAGGAACTAACCAGTTTGCCTTGGAATTTAACCAATGTAGAAATCGTACCGTTAATCAGCACACCGAATAAGGTACCGATTATATTACCCACGCCGCCTGTCAGCAGGGTACCTCCGATAACTGCAGAGGAAATCGCATCCATTTCAAAGCCGGTTGCCTGTGTCGTCGTACCGCACATCGTATTCAGGCAATAACAGATGCCGCCGATAGACGCCAGAAAACTTGCCAGCACATATGTCTTCATCTTGGTCTTGCGGACATCCAATCCCATTAACGTTGCTGACTGGCTGTTACCGCCTACCGCATAAATGCTTCTGCCGAATTTGGTATATTTCAGCATCAGGAAGATCAATATTACAATGATAAGCGCAATGATTACACTGACTCTTACATAGGGGATCTGTACAACGCCTTTTTTATTCATATAAGCGCCGATTCCGAACGGTATATTCAGTTTCATGTTGGACAGCTTGACAAACAAGGCATCCGAAACAATGCTGACCTGTTCCGTACAAATTACCGCCGTCATACCTCTGGCAAAGAACAAGCCCGCCATCGTTACGATAAAAGGCTGGATATCCAGATATGCAATGCAGAATCCCTGCACAGCGCCGAACACAATACCGATCAGTAATACAAGAAGCATCAGCGCCGGGCTCTTCATGCCCCATTGCTCCATCCCTACCGCCAGAAACATACAATCCATAGCTACCAGAGAACCTACGGAAATATCAATGCCGCCCGTAAGCATAACACAGGTAGTCCCGCATGCCACACACAAAAGACCCGCATTATTGATCAAAACATTCAAAAAGTTCTGCAAATGCGTAAAACCCTTATCGAAATAAAAAACGCATCCTGCACCATACATGATTACAAATAAGACGATTGTGATAATCAATAAGATGCTGTTGCCGTTAATCTTTAATTTCTTCATCTCTTACGCCTCCTTTGCAGCTGCTTTCTTAGCAGACAGTTTCTTGAAATACTCCTTCACCGGACCGGCCTGGATAACTACGATCAAAATAACCACGATCGCCTTAAATACCGGCGCCTGTGCAGAAGATACGCCAAGTGCGTACAAAGTAGTCGTAATCGCCTGAATCGTATAGGCGCCAATAATGGAACCGGCAAGATTAAACTTACCGCCTCCTAAGCTGTTGCCGCCAAGAGCAACTGCAAGGATCGCATCCATCTCCATGTTCAGACCGATATTATTTGTATCCGCAGAGTAAATACGGGAAGTGGCGGTAATACCTGCAATACCTGCGCACAGACCGCAGATTGCGTAACACATTAAAATAATCTTAGCAGAGTTAAATCCTGAGATTCTGGCTGCTTTCTTGTTAATTCCGACGCTCTGGACAAAGGTACCCAATGCCGTAAACTTTAGGATCAAAGCCATAATAAGAACGCAAATGGCTGCGATCAGGATCGGTGTGGGCAGAAAACCTATGTAAGATCCGAAGAACTGGAAGGAAGGAACACGTACATATACAATAGCGCTGTTACATAACAGAAGACCGATTGCACGTCCTGCCGACCAGAGAATCAATGTCGCGACCATTGGCTGAATGTTCAGATACGCCACCAAAAATCCATTAAACAGGCCACAGAGCACTGCAACTAAGATACCGGCGCCGATACCGACCCACAGAGGTCTTGCGTATTCAGATACGTTAGTCACGCCGTAACCCGCAAGCAGCATACAGCACATACCGCCTGTCAGGCTCATGACAGAACCTACGGAAATATCAGTTCCCGCAGAAGCGGATACGACAAGCGTCATACCGATTGCCAGAATAGCGACCTCGCTTCCCCGATTCAAAATATCGATCAGCCGTCCGTACAACACTGCATTGCCGGAAGAAGTAACCTGCGTACTGATCTGGAAGAATGAAAAGGGAGCGTTCCCGACCGCAATATCGTAAATTACGTTTACAAGCATTACCAGAATCATACTGAAAATCGGCAGGAATAACTGCATTTTTGTAATTTTCTTAATCTTATTCATTTGCTGCACCTCCTGCTATGGCGTGCATTACGCCTTCCTGTGTCATCTCATCACCACTGATTTCGCCGACTTTGACGCCGTCTCTTAACACAGCCATACGGTTACAGGTACGAAGCATCTCTTCAATCTCGGAAGAAATAAAGATCAGACTCTTACCTTCCTGAGCCAGCTTAATTACCAACTTCTGAATTTCTGTCTTAGTACCGATATCAATACCACGGGTGGGCTCATCCAGAATCAGGAAATCCGGGTTGGTTGCAAGCCATCTTGCCAGAATAACTTTCTGCTGGTTACCACCGGAAAGTCTCTTAACCAATGTCTCACGGCTTGCTGTTTTAATCTGTAACATCTCTATGTATTTATCCGCAATTTCAATCTGCTTGGACATCGGGATCTTCTTAAAGATGCCAAGCTTAGCCTGCATGGCAAGAATAATATTTTCACGCACGGACAAATCACCGATAATACCCTCTGCCTTTCTGTCATCAGGCAAAAGTCCCATACCTAAGTTCATGGCATCAATAGGGCTCTTAATCTTCACCTCTTTGCCATCTACCTTCAAAGTACCGGTCTGCGCTCTGTCTGCACCGTAAATAGAACGCGCCAGTTCGCTTCGACCGCTGCCCAACAGTCCGGTCAGTCCCACAACCTCACCTTTATGAATGTCTAAGTCGAAAGGTTTAATGGTTCCCGCATGACTTAATCCCTTCGCCTCAATTTCTAAAGGAGCATTGGAGAAATCCATCGTTCCTTCCGGCTTGATGGAAGCAAGATCATCGAAGTCCTTACCCATCATTGCCGCTACCAGTTTTACCCTCGGCAATTCTTCTACCGTATACTCACCGACCAAAGTTCCGTTACGAAGTACTGTGATACCGTCGCATACTGCATACACCTGCTCTAAGAAGTGCGTTACAAATACGATACCAACGCCCTGATCCCTCAGTCTTCTCATCATGCCGAAAAGCTTCTCTACCTCATTATCATCCAAAGAAGATGTAGGTTCATCCAAAATCAGAACCTTACTTTCCATATCTACAGCACGGGCAATCGCAATCATCTGCTGCAATGCCAGTGAATATTCTTCCAAATTCTTAGTTACTTCAATATCTAAATCTAAATCTTTCATCAGCTGTGCCGCCATCTGGTTCATCTTACGGCGGTTAACTGTTCCAATCTTAGTCAGCGGCTCACGGCCGATATAAAGATTCTCTGCAACCGAAAGATTCGGACAGAGGTTTACTTCCTGATACACTGTTGAGATTCCTTTTTTCTGGGCATCCATTGTATCTTTATTGACAATCGGGTCCTCAATTCCGTCTACATGAATCTCTCCGGCTTCAAATTTGTTGACACCCGTCAGACATTTGATCAATGTAGATTTGCCGGCGCCGTTCTCTCCCATAAGCGCCCGGATCTCACCTTTCTTCAAAGTAAAATCCACATTGTCAAGTGCTTTGACGCCCGGGAATGTCATACAGATGCCGCGCATTGTTAAAGCAATATTGCTATCCATACTAATACCTCCTACTGTCACACACTCCAATACATTTCGCCTAATTTTTAGATAATAACTCCAATACCTCTTTAATTATACATCAAATTAGGAGAAAGAAAAAGGAGGGAAATACAATTTCCCTCCCTATTCTATTCTTATTTGCAGTAATCTGATTACTGAATTTTAGTATGCACGGCCATCTAATACTTCCTGAGTCATAGTTGTTGCATAGGAGCTTGTAATGCTGGGAGCTACGAAAGCTTCATCATTTACAAGTGTTGTAGCTTCATAGGAAGCGCCTGTATCCATAGCCTGAATAACTTCTGCAACTACACCAGCCTGAATCGGGTTGCACTCAACATCACAGTTGATCTTGCCGTCTAATGTGTACTGAAGACCATCATGTGTAGCATCGAAGGAGATAAGAACTACATCACCGTCTACGCCGTATGTGATACCAGCTGCATCCATTGCATCCATTGCGCCGTATGCTTCGTTATCGTTCTGGCAAATTACTACGTTGAAATCACTGTAAGATTTGATGAAGGACTCCATAACTTCCTGTCCGCCAGCCTGTGTAAAGTCACCGGACTGGGAATCAAGAATTGTCCACTCGCTGTGATCAGCTGCAACCTGATTAAATCCTTCTGTACGTCCAAGTGTTGCGGATGCACCAACCGTACCTTCGATAACAAGGATGTTAGCCTCTGCGCCGTCTAAGTACTCTGCTAACCAGTTACCTGCTGTGATACCTTCGTTAGTTGTATTTGTTCCAACCCATGCGTCATACATAGAAGCGTCCGCATCAACCTCACGGTCGGCGATGATTACCGGAATACCTGCATCCTGGGCTTCCTGAAGAACGGTATCCCAGCCTGCTGTCTCGATAGGAGCGATTACGATGTAATCAAGATCCTGTGCAATAAAGTTACGAACTGCTTCGATCTGTGCTGCATTGTCGTTGTCACAGTCTACGAAGAATAATTCATATCCGTTCTCTGCGGAGAATACATCCTGATAGTTCTGTGTATTTGCTGTACGCCAGTCAGACTCATGACCAACCTGTGCATAACCTACGGTGATAACATCACCTGTGCTTGCTGCCGTATCATCTGCTGCTTCCTCTGCAGGCGCTTCCTCTTCCGTGTCTTCTGCAGGAGCCTCTTCTGCTGCTGCCTCCTCTGCAGGCGCTGCTGTCTCTGTAGAAGCTGTGTCAGAACCGCCGCATCCAACAAGACTAGCCATTACCATGGTACCGGCTACTAAAACTGCTAATTTTCTTTTCATCTTTTCATTCCTCCCTTTTATTTCTATCGATGAAATTGTTCGGAACCAAGTCGTTTCTCAGTTCCTGCATTTACTTTATCAAATCCATATGCCTGATTCAATGTTAAAAAGACCGTTTCCATGCAATTTGGGGGAGTTGTACAATACAAATTTTGTGATATAATGTGTTAAGGCAATACAAATTTGAATCTACGGTTAAATTTTAAATGATTTTGTTTGTTTTTTTATGATTTTGAACCAATTCAGAATATTTTTTAACTTAAAAACATTGTCATTATTACCACAAAGGGATTTCCAAAATGTGTTTTCTTCCGAACAAGTTTGTATTTTTATGAATAAATATTGTATAATTTATGAACAAATTGTAAACGCTAAGGATATTTTCTTATTTTTACTATCCATATAAAAAGTTTTATTCAATATTAAAATTTCTAAACAGGTAATAAATCAATAAAGGGTGGTTAATGTGAAAAATAAATTTTTCACACGCGAATTTGTGCCTGAGGCCCAAATATCGCAGACCGAGAGAAGGGCATGGTTATTTTTATGAATAAATACGAAATGCTGGCGGCAAAGCTTACAGAGAGTATAACCGAAAATTTAAAGAACGGAATCTGCAAACTTCCTACGGAAACCGAACTGAGCCGGCAGTACAAGGTCAGCAGACAGACTGTCCGTTCCGCCTTGACACTTCTGCGCGAAAAGGGAATCATCACCAGCAGGCAGGGAAGCGGTTCTTACGCCACAGGTCTGTCCGAAGACCATTCCCGCAATAGGATTCCGATTCTGATTGCCAATCATCAGGAATATATTTATCCCCATCTGCTGGCCGATATCCGGCGCGTCTTATCCGCACAGGGATACCGGCTGCAAGTGTATGACACCTACAATAACACATTAAAGGAAAGAGAACATCTTCTGACTCTGCTTGCCGATCCGCCCCGCGGCGTTATTGTGGAGGGCTGCAAAAGCGCTCTTCCAAACCCCAATCTGGATCTCTACGAAAAATTAAGAGCAATGGGCAGCTTCTTTCTGTTTCTTCACAATTCTTATGCCGGCCTATCAGATACCGTCTGCGTTAAGGACGATAATTATTACGGCGGTTATCTGCTGGCTGAACATCTGGCAGCTTTAGGGCACACCCGGATCGCCGGCATATTTAAGATAGACGATCAACAGGGGCCGGAACGTTATACAGGTGTTGTTTCCTGCCTCAGGGATTTAGGAATCTTCGTGGATGATTCCCATGTGGGATGGTTTACCTCCCGTGATGTGGAAAGCCTTGAAGCCAATCAGGATACCCGTTTTCTTACAGCCTTTATCCATGAACAGCTGCAGGACTGTACCGCCGTCATATGCTACAATGACGAAATCGCTTATTGGCTGATCAAGGAATTATCCTACGCCGGCAAACAGGTTCCGCAGGAGATCTCCGTCGTGTGTTTCGATAACAGTTATCTGAGCGACTTAAGCAGGGTCCGCATCACCACGCTGACTCACCAGGACCACGAAATAGGAAGCTGTGCGGCAGAATGTATGATACAAAAATTAAAGGGGATTTCCGTGGTTTCCCAAGAAATCCCCTGGCAGCTTGTCCATAAAGAAAGCGATGCGCCTTGTCAGGCTTAAACCTTCACACCGGCACGATATTCTCTCGGCGTACAGCCCTGTGTCTTTTTAAAGACAAAGCTGAAATAATGCGGATCCTTATACCCGACCTCCTGCGCAATATCGCCGGAGTGTTTCTCCGTCTGGCGCAGCAGCTTCTTCGCTTTCTCCATGCGCTTCTGTGTCACATATTCGATAAAAGTTACCTGCATTGCCTGACTGAAGATCGCGCTGAAATAATTGGAACTGACATTTACTTCACTTGCAACCGTGTTCAACGATAAAGTATCCTGTGTATAATTTTCTTCTATATAATCCAGCGCCTTCTTGAGTATCTTTTTGCTCTGATGATCCGATACCCGGTCACGCAGCTCCATGGCTTTCTCCAGAATATTCTGTATATAAAGCGACAATTCTTCTATACTCCGATTGACTTCCTGGATTTGTTCTTCTCCCAAAAGTTCTAAGAATTCTTTCTTATCACATCCGATCTCTTCCACATACGCCATAGTGACAAAGTGAACATGAAAGACCAAATAGTTTTGGAATAATCTGGATTTAAGAGCCTCCTGAATACTGAACAGATAGCTGTCTACAAATTCCGGTATTTCATCGTGGCTTCCTCTCAGAAGAAAGTCCTTAATCAATTCCTGATCCACTTTGGCGGAATCTATATCCCCTATCCTGCCCCCTTCTTCGCGCGGCATATAATTACCGATTATCTCCTGCGTAAAAATATGCTTGTCCGGCGCCAAGAAACGATAAGCAAATAGATGATTCGCCTTTCTGTAGCATTCGGTCAACAGGCTCAGCCGCTCTACCGGCTCTCCCACCGCCGCATACCAGTCGAAAATCTCCTCCGTGGGCTGACAGATCCGTTCTATGTTTTCCAGGCATCTTTCCGTCAGTTCTTTCATCTGCTCTGCACTGCCTTGCAGAAGCACGCCGTATGTATTGATATTCCACCGAAACACAAGATACTCCGGATAACGCACGAAATAGTGCAAAAGTTCTTCTCTCTTTCTGGCAAAGTCCTCGGATTCATAACCGCCGTTCTCACCGTCACGTTTATCCTGTAAACTGAACATCAGCAGATTATAACAGGGCGCATTAAGCTTTAAGGACAGCTTCGCCGCCTCTTCGTAAATGTTCTGCACCGGCATATGCCCCTCAAACACTTTCATGAAGAAATTCGTTCGTGAAAACTGTTCATATTCTCTGGCTTCCTCCTGAAATTTCTCCTGATAATTCTTCTGCTCCTGTTCATTCTCAATTTTCGTTCTAAGCTCTGTCAATACCTTTTGCAGACTCGCTCTGGTAACAGGCTTAAGCAGGTACTGCTCCACCCCTACCGTAATCGCCTGTCTGGCATACTCAAAATCATCATACCCGCTGAAAATAATAATTTTCATATCCGGAAATTCCTGATGGACGATTCGGCTTAAAGACAGCCCGTCCATAAAAGGCATTTTGATATCCGTCAGCAGCACGTCCGGCTGTGTCTTCTGAATCAGCGGAAACGCCATCTCTCCGTCACTCGCCTCTCCCACAAATTTATAACCGTACTGCTGCCACGGTATGTTATCTCTCAAACCCTCTCTGACGACGCTTTCATCCTCTACCAAAAATATCTTTAACATTTGAATTCCTTTCTTTACCTTCACATTCTATTCCCTTTTAGTAGGTTCTCTCATTCAAAAGTTCTTCCGTCACATTATCTATGGTAAAGACATCCTCTTCCACATAATATTGTTTCTCAACTTCCTCTCCGTTTTCCAACATCTGAATCACTTCGGAAATGTACTCTCCCTGGTTCGGATTGCACTCAATATCCACATTGATTGTTCCCTCCGCTACCATCTCCAGGGCCTCCCTTACGGAATCAAAAGAAATAATCGTAATGTCCCCGCCTATTCCGACTGTCCTGCCCGATTCCCGGATCGCTTCTATTGCACCAAACGTCATATCATCATTCTGGGATACCACCACGTCAATATCCGGATATTTTTGCAGAAAGCCTTCCATCACTTCCCTGCCCTTCGCCGCCGTAAAGTCCGCATATTCCTGATCCAGGATTTTCCAGTTCGTGTGTCCGGACGCCACGGCAGAAAAACCTATGCTTCTTCCGGTCTGCGCCGATGAGCCTTCCGTTCCTTTTAAGATTACTATATTTATGAGCTCATCCGACAGTCCTTTTTCTGCCAAATCCGCTTCCAGCCAGCGCCCTGCCTTTTCCCCTTCTTCTACGCTGTTACTGCCAATCAGGGTTGTGTAGAGGCTTTCATCCTCCACCTCAATGCTCCTGTCCATCAGGATCACGGGGATCCCTGCCTCTTTGGCTTCCAGCAGAACCGTCTCCCAGCCGCTCTCCACTACCGGAGCGAATACAATATAGTCCACTCTTCTGGAGATAAAGCTGCGGATCGCCTTAAACTGGTTCTCCTGCTTCTGTCTGGCATTGTTATAGATCATAAAGTATCCGTTCTCCTTCGTAAAGATGTTCTGTACGGATTCCGTGTTCGCCGTTCTCCAGCCCGATTCGCTCCCCAGCTGGGATACCCCTACCACGATCAGATTCTCTTCCTCACTGATGTATGTTTCATCACCAATATCCCCAAACAGACTGCAGCCTCCCAATACCATAAAAAACAAAATCACCATCAATATCATAACCGCGGTTTTATTTGTAAAATGTATGCGTTTAATGTGTTTCATCCTGATCTCCTGTTGTCTCATAGGCTACTGCAGGTATCACAATCTCTACACAGGTGCCTTCTCCTGCAGCCGAATCAATATGCATACCGTACTCGGCGCCGAAATTCATGCGGATACGCTCATTGACATTGGCAAGCCCGAAACCCTTCTCCGTATCCTTGCAGGGTTTGACGATCTCTCTTCGAAGCTTCTCAAGCTCTGCCTCTTCCATACCTACGCCGTTGTCCTGCACTTTAAAATGCACCTTGCCGTCTATCAGCTGTCCGGATACTAAAATAGTTCCCTTGGCGCGCTTATACTTGATTCCGTGATAAAGCGAATTCTCCACCAGCGGCTGCAGAGTGAGCTTTAAGATTTTATATTGATACAATTCCGGATCAATTTGTATGTCATACTCCAAAATATCCCGATACCGCACCTGCTGAATCTCCAGGTAGCTCTTAATATGCATCTCTTCATCCCGGATGGTGATGTACTCCCGCCCTTTGCTGAGCGCCAGCCTGAAAAATTCGGAAAGGGACATGACCATATTGACCGCCTTGTCCGAATCATGACCTTCTATCAGCCACACAATGGTATCTAATGTATTGTATAAGAAATGCGGATTGATCTGTTCCTGCAAAAGTCTCAGATCCGCCCTGCGCATTTTACGCTCATCCTCTTTAATCTTCTGCACCAGTTCTTCAATGCTTTCCGTCATACTGTTGACGCTGTCCGCCAGCACCGTCACCTCGTCATCGGTATCCACGTGCGCACGCGCCGAAAAATCCCCCTGAGACACCTGTTCCGTCACCTGGGACAATTCCTGTATCGGGCGGATGATCCCGGTAACGATGGTAACCGTCATAACCACGGCCAGCAATACCAGCAGCGCCAAGATAATGCCGCAGGAAACGGTAAACATATCGACCCTTGCATTTAACTGAGCCGTCAGATGTTCCATACTCTTAGTCTGATAATAAATATAATATTGAATATCATCCTGCACCAGTTCCGTCATGATGTAAATATTGTTATTCAGCATCTCAATATTTTCATCATAAGAATTCTCCGCCTCCAGATTCGCCTTGATTTCATCTACCTTATCCTCCAGCGTATCAATATCCCGCATTAAAATCTGAAGCCATGCGCGGCTCTCCCCATCTCTGGTAATCTTCATCAGATTGAGGCATTCATTGCGGAACTCCGAAAGTAAAAGATAAGGATCCTGCAGACTCTCATCCTCCCCGATGGTCTCAAAGGTGACCGAACCGACTACCAGCTTATATAAGCTTTCATCCATCTCTTCCTTAAAGTTCAGATTATAGCTGTTGGCAACCGTCATGCTGCTCACGATCCTGTCATAGGCATTGCTGTAGTTATGCAATGCGTAAATCAAATAAATGACCATTACCATAAAAGGGACCGCCACAACCATCATAAGCCTTATCAATTTATTCTTGATAGAAGATTTAACCTTCTTTGATTCTTTTTCCGGCATTTTCACATATCCTTTTGACACCATTTTACCAACTTATAAATAAATTGCAAATTTTTCACGGTTTAATTTGCATTAAATTTGTATATAGTGTAAAATTATATTGTTATATTGTATAGAAAACTGATACATTTTAATATTATCACATATAATAAATTTAATATTATCATATACAATAAAAAGAAGGCAGCATGAAACTTAAATCCAATTTATCTACTACTTTATCTGGCATTTATCAGAAAATATGCAAAGATACCAGCGGCGAAAACGAATCACCCAAATTGATAGTGGTGGTAAGGCTTCTTACGCTTTCCATGCTGATTTACACCTTAATTAACTGTATCCTCACCATAATTACCCGGCATATAGGCGGGACGGTTTTCTGCAATCTGTCCCTGATCCTGTTTCTCATCGTTTTTATAATATCCTATTATTGTAAAACGTTTGTTTCGTACTGCGTTTTAAATGTATATATTCTGGTCTGGGTTGTATCCAACATTATTTGTTTTGGCTGGAATATCGGCGTACAGCATTTTCTCATTACCCTGCTGATTTTCTGTTACTTTTCCAAGTATCAGCACGAAGCTGCTAAAATCATCTATTCGCTCTTTTTGGTATCACTTCGTATTTTCTTATATTATTACTGCCAAAACCATGAGCCTTTAATTATGTTAAGCACAGCCACCAACAACGCGTTCCAGATCATCAATACGCTCGCTATCTTTGGTTCCGTAGTTATCATTGCCTATATCTTCAGCACGGATACACAGGCATTGGAGGGCAAACTGATCGAATATAATGAGAGGCTCCAAAAGCAGGCGAATACCGACGCACTGACAGGGCTGTATAACCGCCGCAAAACAATGGAATTTCTGGATGCGCTCTTACAGTCTGCGGAAACCCAGATCAGCATTTGTATCTGCGATATTGATTTCTTTAAGAGAGTAAATGACACTTATGGACATAACACCGGCGATGTTGTGTTACAAACATTGTCCCGGACTTTTCAAAAAGAACTCCCCAAGGATTCCTTTATCTCCCGCTGGGGCGGTGAAGAATTCCTGCTGATCTTCCCGAATTTAAACGGCGACGACGCAAATTTCGTGCTGGAAAATCTGCGTCAAAAGATTAAAACCATCGTATTTGACGGCGGTACGGAGACTTTCTCCGTGTCAATGACCTTCGGTCTGGTGGAATACGATTACCGCAGCGACCTGACCGCCGTATTAAAGCAGGCGGATGATAAATTGTATATCGGCAAAGAAAGCGGACGCGACCGGGTTGTTTACTGACCCGGTCCTTTTTCTTATCCATACATGATTTTTCCGGCGCCGTCATATATTAGTAAAAATAATTCTTGAAGGTATTCCCTTGAAACGTACCTTAACTTTAAAACAATGGATATCGGTTCTTATTCTGTTCGCCGGCTTTTCTGCCGCCACCTTATTCTATTACGTACATAACCATGCGGACGCCCGGTTTGAAACCTTTACAGAAGAATTTTTCCTAAATGAATTACAATCCAATCCTATCACTTTCCACTATTCCGTACAAAACCCTGACGCCTACGGCATTGATGAGTCCGATCTCTCCCTTCCCGTTTATCATGCCGGGGATGCGGTCAATAGTGTATATGAACTGTCTCAGACAGCCGCAAAGCTCAAGGAAATAGACTGTGATAAACTGAATCAATCCAATCAGTATCTGTACCGGCTTATGGATTTCTATCTGACCGCCGCTGCACAGACTGCTTCTTATCCCTATTTCCCAGAGCCTTTGTCCCCCTCTTCCGGAGTGCCTTCCGAACTGCCGGTCCTGTTAGCCGAATACCGCCTGAATACGGCAGAAGACATCGATCTTTACTTTTCCATCCTGTCCCAGATCCCTGCTTATTTTCAAGGATTGGTCTTATATGAACAGGAAAAAGCTGCTGCCGGAGCATTTATGTCGGATGACAGCGCCGATAAAGTCATCCGGCAGTGTATGGATCTGATGGACTCCCGCTCCCTGCAAGACGGCACTCATTTTTTGGAAATTACATTTATCCGGCGATTGCAATCCTTGGTTGATCAGGGCATCCTGACTGAAGAACAATCACTGGCTTACCAGTCGGAGAATGACCGGCTCCTGACAACGGTGGCAGCTCCCGCATATGACTATCTTGCCGACGAGATCACCCTGCTAAAGGGAAACGGCAAAACAACCGGCGGCCTGACACAGTATGACGGCGGCAAAGACTACTATGAAGCTCTTATCCGGCTGCGAACCGGTTCAGACAGAGATATTGCAGAAATAAAACAGCTGCTATACCGGGATCTTCAGTTTAATTATGAATCTTTGGCACAGCTTTTGCGCAGCGATCCTACTCTGGGGGATATGTTTTCGCAGAACCCGGCATTCCTGCCCGACCAGTCACCCGAGGAGATTCTGGATTATCTTCAGGCACGCATGCTGCAGGACTATCCGCCTCTTTTGATGAACAGCAGTTCCAACCGGATATCCTGTAACGTCAAGTATGTAGATGCTTCCCTGGAGCCCTACAGCGCTCCGGCATTCTATATGACGCCGCCCATTGATCATGTCTATGACAACACAATTTATATCAATGCCATGGATACCTCCGATGATCTGTCGCTCTTTACCACGCTGGCACATGAAGGATATCCCGGACATCTCTATCAAACGGTATACAGCCAGTTATACTGGCAGCAGGAAGGCATCACTCCGCTTCGCAGCGTCTTATATTACGGCGGATTTATAGAAGGCTGGGCTATGTATGTAGAGCTTGCATCTTATGATTATGCAATAGAGTTGGCTGCGCCCAACCATCCCGAAGCAGTCAGATACTATCAGGCATGCCGCCTGGACCGCCAAATTCAGCTTTGTCTTTATTCACTGCTTGATATTGCGATCCATTATGACGGCGCATCACTTGATGACGTGCGTGAAATCTTTGCCTCTCTCGGCTCTATGGAGGATGAAAGTATACAGGCAGTCTATGAGTACATTGCCGAAGAACCCGGAAATTATCTGAAGTATTATCTGGGATATTTGGAAATTACGGAATTAAAAAAACAGGCAGCAGCCGTCTGGTACGAATCCGGCCAAACAGCCTCCGCCTGCGATGATTCTGAATTTCTGTATCGTTTTCACCGTTTCCTGCTGGAAAACGGTCCCGCCGATTACCATAGTCTGGCTTCGCGGCTCACAACCTACTAACACTAATAATTTTCCCGGAAAAAGGCATATAGCTTCGTCAACGCTTTCTCCAGAACCTGCTGTTCCTCCTCCGTCAGTTCACCCACAACAGCCTCTATCATATCCTGATGGAACTTCTGGTGATGGAGATAAGCCTTTTCCCCTCTATCGGAAAGAGAAATCAGCACAACACGCCTGTCCTCTTCACTGCGGACTCTGTTCACATATCCCTTTTTCACTAAACTATTCACTGCAATGGTAAGCGTTCCCGTAGTAACTTCCAATGTCTTGGCGACACTGGTCATATTCCTTGCAGTATCCAGACCGATCGCTTCTATGACATGCATATCATTCGTCGTCACATCCTGATATTCCTCGGTGCGGATTGCCTTCTCTTCTATCGCATTGACATTACGGAACAACTTGACCAGCACTTCATTCAATGTACTATTGATATCCATATGTGCTCTCCAACTGGTCATTATTTGGATACATTTTAACAAAAAATAGTTTGAGCGTCAAACATTTTGATATTGTACCTTTTTCAGCCCTAAATTATTAAATTTATTTTATATTTTCTTTCTTTTTTCTTTCGATTTTTGACACATCCCATTCACATTTTCCATCTATAGTAATCAATGTATTAAAGAAGTACCTCCCCCTCAACGAACTTAAATACATATCAAAAGAAGTCGCCGGTGCTGATTTGGTGCCGACCGGCTTCGACTAACCATAACAGCATCGTCTGTGACGGACGTACTGTTGACATATATTTGAATAGACATTTCTATCCTTCTCACACACAGAAAACGGCGCCCCGCAAAGGAGTGCCGTTTTCTTTTCCTTTCCATATATTCTCTCATTAGGTAATTGCGAAACTCATCTCATCGTTTTGCTAATTGTGCATCATTCTCTTACGAAAGTACGCCGGCGCTTTGCGAGGTACTTATGGGGAGTCACGCCATCATCCCTGCCAGGAAAATGCTGGCTATGATACCCGCAAACGTAGACAACAGCGCGCCCTTTAAAGTGTATCTTGTCTTGGTCACTTTAGCCGCCAGAAAATAAACCGACATAGTATAAAATATAGTCTCCGTACAACTCATCATGATCGAAGTAGTCAGCCCGATCAAGGAATCCGGTCCGTGATTTTTGAAAATATCAAGCACCAGTCCCGTGGCGGCAGAGGAAGAAAACATTTTAATAAACATCAAAGGCACTAATTCAGAAGAAAATCCAAGCCGCTCTGTAATGCCGCTGAAAAGTCCGCCCAAAAATTCCAAAAAACCGGATGCCCTAAGCACCCCCACCGCTACCATCAGACCAATTAGTGTCGGCATAATCTGAATTACGGTGTGAAAGCCGTCTTTGGCTCCCTTGATAAAATCTTCATAGACATTGCAGCGGTTGGCAATGCCGTAAGCCACAATATAAAATATGATAACAGGAATAATAATGTTGGAGATATTAGATAATACTGAAACCATTCCGGCGAACCTTTATAAACTTCTTTATAAAACTTATGCGGATAAATGAAGATTTATTAGTATGCTTTTTGCGCTAAAAACCCTTTGCCGCAATATCCCTTGCCACATACACGCCGCTTGCCGATGCATGGGACAAAGAATGCGTCACCCCGCTGCCGTCGCCAATAATATATAGCCCCTTATATTTTGTCTCCAGGTGATCGTCAATCTCCACCTCCATATTGTAGAATTTCACCTCAACACCATACAGCAGGGTATCATCATTGGCTGTGCCCG
>CAZPSD010000010.1:0-38038 GCA_964589055.1 uncultured Bacteroides sp. | reverse complement strand
TGGTAATTATTAAAATTATATCATAGAGAAAAACGGTCGGCAAGGAAGGATGAGATGTTTCCTAATCAAATGTAACAGTTCAGCCATCCATCCGCCCTATAGAAACGATTGTACAATATGTCCTTAGTGAGCAAGCTCCCACGGTCATATTGCACAATCATTTCTGCATGGCTGAACTGTCACAATCAAATAGACTTGTTGCCCGCACTTTGGTATAATAAACTCAGATATAGCTTAGCCGGGGGAATCACGTTGGAATTTCATCTTATGAAAGAAGGAGCGAAGGGAAAGATGAAAACACAAATTCCTGCGATCAATGAAGATAAAAATCATATATTAGCGGGCATCCGGTGCTTTGCGCTGGATATGGACGGTACGATATACCTGGGAGAGCAGTGGATAGAAGGCGCAAAGGAGTTTCTTGCCAAAATAGAAGAATCCGGCAGAAGCTATGTGTTTCTCACCAACAATTCCTCCAAAAACGCATCGGTCTATGTGGAGAAGCTGCATCGGATGGGCATGGATGTGAAGGAAGAGAAAATTATTACTTCGGGACAGGCGACGATTTACTATTTACAGCGGCATTATCCGGGGAAAAAGGTATATCTGCTCGGAAATCCGCTGCTGCAGGAAGAATTTCGTCAGGCAGGGATTCTGTTGGAAGAGGAGCGCCCTGATGTGGTAGTGACAGCCTTTGATACCTCTCTGGATTATCAGAAGATGTGCAGGGTGTGTGACCATGTGCGGGCAGGGCTTCCTTATATAGCTACCCATCCGGACTATAACTGCCCTACGGAGACCGGTTTTATTCCGGATGCAGGGGCAATACACGCTTTTATTCATGCTTCGGCATTCCGGTATCCTGACAGAATTATCGGAAAGCCAAATGGAGATATCATTGAATATTTGACTATGCGAGTCAATGTAAGCCGGCCCGGAATAACAAGAGATCAGATCGCTATGGTGGGAGACCGTTTATATACCGATATTGCGGCGGGAAGGAATAATGGATTGCAGAGTATATTGGTTTTGAGCGGCGAAGCAGCTATGGAGGATGTAGAAAATTCAGATGTGCTGCCGCATCTGATCTTTGGTTCTGTGAAAGATATGATACCATTTTTATAGAAGAACAGAAAGGGAAAGAGTATGAAAAATTATCCTGCAGGGGATTTCTGGCAGCAGTTTTGAAAAACACCCATTATAATAAGTGTTGGGCGTTTGATTCCTGCGAGGGTAATGTGTTGCTTGCAGGAGGGGCGCCTTTATGAGAAGACAAGGAAATTATGGATTATAAATATCATAATAATTATGAACATTAAAATATGAAAGGGAAGGTTACGAGAATGAGTCAGAAAGAGAAGGCATTTGTTATCAAAAATTATGGGAAGAAATCTACCTTTGCAAGTTTCCTGCCGGGTATCAGCGGCATTCACGGCATTCCGGTGTGGTGCTACTATGTGAACCGCGGTCAGTGCGTGGCAACTTTCGGGTCGGAGAATAAAGACCATGCCATCATGGAATTTTCTCCGGCGCACCAGTGCTTCCAGAATGTGAAACGCACGGGGTTCCGTACCTTTGTGAAGGTGGACGGTAAATATTTCGAGGCGTTTGCCAAAGAAAAAGAGCCCCATTACATGGCGATTTACCAAAACGGACTGGAAATTGAAGAGACCAATGAGAAGCATGAACTGAAAACACATGTAACCTATTTTACTCTGCCGGAGGAAAAAGTGGGAGCCTTAGTCAGAAAGGTAGAGATCACGAATCTGGCGGATCAGGCAAGAGAACTGGAAATACTGGATGGTATGCCTGCTTTTATTACCTATGGCGTGAGCAATGAAGATTTAAAGACCATGGGTAATCTGGTTAAAGCGTGGATGCAGGTAGAACACGTGGAGACGAAGACGCCTTTCTACCGTAACAGGGCAAGCATTGCCGATACGGCAGCGGTTACAGAAGTCATAGAAGGTAATTTTTCTTTCGGATGCATGGCGGACGGCACCAAGCTTGCCGCAGTCGTAGATCCGGATGTGGTTTTTGGTTATGATTCATCTTTGACCACACCGGTCAATTTTAAAAAAGGCGGACTGCAGGGCGTTTTGGAGACGGAACAGGTAACGCAGAACCAGTTCCCTTGTAGTTTCTATGGAACACAGAAGACGTTAGCACCGTCAGAATCTGTCGTATTATATGAAGTAATGGGACAAGTATGCAATTATGAGACTTTGCAGAAATTTGTGTCAAAGGAAATGGACGGAACATTTTTTGAAGAAAAACTGCTCCGGTCAAGACAGTTGACGGAAGAGTTGTGCGATAAGATTGATACTCATACGGCAAGTCCCGATTTCGATGCATACTGCCGTTATACTTATATGGATAATGTTCTGCGCGGCGGTTATCCGATCATTCTGGGCGGCAATAAGATTTTCTACGTTTACTCCAGAAAGCATGGAGATTTGGAGAGAGAGTATAATTATTTTGCCATGCTGCCGGAGTTCTATACACAGGGGAACGGCAGTTACCGTGATGTGAACCAGAATAGAAGATGTGATAATTTCTTTACCCCGTTTGTGGGAACGGAGAATATCAAAACCTTTTATAATCTGCTGCAGTTAGACGGTTACAATCCGCTTTCTATTGAGAAAGTAACTTATGTTCTGCCCAGAGAAGCCGGCGAGAAGATTTTTACATCGATAGCGCAGGAGAAGAAAGAGACGGTTCTGGATGCCTTACAGAAGCCTTTTACACCGGGACATTTCTTCCATGTATTGGAAAACTGCAGGGTGCAGGTCCAAGATGAAGAAGCCGTCCGCCTGTTTGAACAGGTTATGGAGCAGGCTGTCAGCCAGATGAACGGTAATTTTGGGGAAGGCTACTGGTCCGACCATTGGACTTACAACTTGGATCTGATTGAGAGTTATTTAAATCTTTATCCCGAAAAAGAAAAAGAACTATTGACGGATGAGAGTTATACATGGTTTCTATCCCAGGTGGCGGTCAATAAACGTGCAAAACGATATGAGAAGACGGCAAACGGTATCCGGCAGTACCATGCTCTTAAGGAAGAAAGCAAGCGTGATACGGATTGTAAGCTGGTAAAAAGCGGCAAAGGTACGGGCGAGACCGTTACATCTTCCCTTCTTGAGAAGCTTGTCATTCTCTGCACGACCAAATTTGCAGCGCTGGATGCTTACGGTATGGGTATCGAGATGGAAGGCGGTAAGCCCGGCTGGTATGATGCATTGAATGGCCTGCCGGGACTGCTTGGTTCATCTATGGCGGAAACCTATGAATTGGGACGTACTCTGGCATATACGATCAAGGCGCTTCAGAAATATGACATTAGTGTCAATATGATTTCCGAGTCCGCATGGCTGCTGGATGAAGTGACTGCATTAGTCAATAAAGAGAAAAAGACACTCACAACAGAACAGGAAGTGGCATCTTACTGGAACCAGGTCAATGATATCAAAGAGACCTATTGGGATAAAGTCTACGACGGTATTGAAGGCACACGTGTGCAGAAGAGCGCTGCAGAACTTCTCCGGTCATTGCAGTTATTCTATGAGGTTGTGGAGACGGGTATTAAAAAAGCGTGTGCAATGGAGAACGGTATCTGCCCGACCTATTTTGCCTATGATGTGACAGAGTATACAGAGGATGCGGACGGAATTCATCCGACCCACTTCGCGGTTAAGAGAATCCCGTTGTTCCTGGAAGGTCCGGTTCGCTACTTGAAGCTGGAGCATTCCATGGAGGATAAGAAGAAGCTTTATGATTCCGTGAAGAACAGCGATCTTTATGATGACAAGCTTCAGATGTACAAGGTCAACGCTTCCCTGGCGGATGCCTCTTTCGAGGTGGGACGTTGTAAAGTGTTCAATCCGGGATGGCTGGAAAATGAATCTATCTGGCTGCATATGGAATATAAATATTTGCTGGAATTGTTGAAATCCGGTATGTATAAAGAGTTTGCGGAGGATTTCCACAAGGCTGCAATTCCGTTCCTGGATCCGAAAGTGTACGGAAGAAGTATTTATGAGAATTCATCCTTTATCGTAAGCAGTAAGAATCCGAATAAGAATATTCATGGGAAAGGTTTTGTGGCACGTCTTAGCGGCTCAACGGTGGAATTTATCCATATGTGGTCATTGATGATGTTCGGGTTACATCCCTTTACCGTAGAGGACGGTGAACTTACGCTGACCTTTGCTCCGCTTCTTCCTTCCTATCTGGTAGGAGATGACAAACAGGTAAAAGCCATGTTCTTAGGCACGATTCCGGTTACTTATCTGCTGGCGGATAAGAAGGCGTACATTCCGGGTGAGTATACCGTGCAGAAGATTACGCTGATCCGCCGGGATGGCGGAAGTGAAGCCGTAGAGGGCGCTTCTCTGGACGCGGCAAGAGCACAGGCTGTACGTGATGGAGATGTGGCTGAGATTACGGTGGAGATTGTGTAGAATATAGAAACGTGATTTTGGGGTAATAGTATTGTGAAAGATGTCGGTACCTAAGTGGGCGGTTTTGCTTACTTAGGTACTATTGCTTTTTGACCCGTAATTTTATCGGATTTTCAAGATATATTTGTATTGAGTTAAGGCGGTATTGAGTTAAAGAAGTATTCAGTTAAGGAAGTTGCGGGAATACTAAAAAATGGGTATAATAGATTTGAGATATATGATGTTATGAAGGGAGGTGCTGACATGCCAAATATGATGCAAAGTTTAATAGAGAAATATGTATCTGAGATACAAAACATTTATGGTGCTCATCTTAGGAAAATTATCATGTATGGCTCCTATGCCAGAGGTGATTTCAGAGAGGATTCAGATGTAGATATTATGATTCTTTTGGACATATCTGATTTGGAATTGAAGAAGTATAGTCAGCAGCTTTCTTATATGACATATGATTTCAATTTGGACAACGATATTGATATAAAGCCTATTGCTAAGAGTGAAGAGCATTTTAGAAAATGGATCAGGAACTATCCATTTTATGCGAATATTCAAAGAGAGGGAGTTATCTTGTATGGAGCAGCTTAAAGGTGAGTCCGGAACAAGGAAAGATCTTGTTATGTATCGGCTTCAGACATCAAAAAGTGATTTGAAATCGGCTAAAATTTTACTTGCAGCCGAAGAATATAAGGGAGCAAATAATCGAGCATATTATTCTATTTTTCATGCAATCAATGCAATACATGCCTTGAATGGAAAATCTTATAAGCGCCATAAAGATGCAATCAGCAATTTTAATAAAGACTATGTAAAAACCGAAATATTTCCCAGAGAAATGGGCAGAAAAATAGGAGAGGCAGAGGAAATTCGTCATGCCAGTGATTATGATGATTTCTATATAGCCAGTCTTGAAGAGGCACAGCGTCAGGTTGCAGTAGCAGATGAGTTTATTCAGTTAGTGGAAAATTATTGTATGGAACGGTCAGAAGAGATGAAAGATTCATTCTGAAGAAAGGAGTATGCAAAATGAAAAATTTTTTAAAGAAGCATCCGGCTTTAGCAGAAGCGAGTGATATAATGCTGGCTATTTTATCAGGAAGCTTTGCTCTTTTTGCGATTCTATTTGTTTGGATTAAAGAGGTGATATATAAAAAGAAAGCATGATAATGCTTTGTCTACAGTTTGAAGGCAGGGATTTCTGATTTCTGAAATCCCTGCCTTTTTTAACATTATTTATTGTAACCTTTGTACGAATCAGTTAGATACTTTGTTTAATGTGAAGTCATCCACAGTTCCCCAGCTTGCAGCATTGCACTTCATGCGAACACCGATTGTAAGCGTGCCATCCGTAACCTCGATCTCAGGGATTGTAGGATTCTGCCAGTTCGCCCAGCCGGCTACCATAAAGGAAGCAGTTTGTTCTTCGCCATTTACAACAGCATATAATTCCAATTCAGAATCATCAGACATATCACCGCCCTGTGCAAAAGCGGAAAGCTGATAGGTGTCCGGCTCTAAATCCGTGAACTCCTGCTCAATAGCAAAGTCCATATCGGAATCGGCAGACCAGAAATGGAAAGCAATCTCGCCGGAATAAGCATCATCTGCTTTTGACTGGAAATCCGTAGGATTCGTGTCGCCTTCGTATGTAACATTCCACATGGAAGTATCGGCATCTTCAAAGCTCGGATTCTGAACATAGTTAGCCATTACGACTTCAATGGCGCAGGGTACGGTTGTACCGTCTTCGAGAGAACCTGTAACTTCATAAGTTCCGCCGACACTCGTGTCGATTGCGGCAAGTTGTGTCTCATCCCATGTAACAGCAGCCTCTTCATTTGCGGAACGGTCATTGTATACTACTTCAACTGTTTCGGGAAGTTCGATTTCAGCACCCACATCAAAGGTAGCGGAAAGCGAAGGTACAAAATCAACTGCCAAAGGTGCGGTGGAACCGTATTTTAAGTATTTCCATACATTTAAGGATGCAAGCGGATAACCGTCAAAATCAAACATTGCCTGATTATCCCAGGAACATCCGCCATAGTATAATCCGGCATCCTCCGGGTCATAATCGGCTGCATAGCTGCTCGCCCAGCCGCTTCCGTATTTCTCCCAGATAGCAGAATTATCTGCGGTTGCTTCGCCGACGGGAATCCATGTGCCTTCCCAGTAGAATACACCAAGAACTCCGACTTCATTTGCTGCCGCACAGATATCACGAATCATGGTAGCCTGACTCTGTACGGTTGCAGCATAGCCTTCCACCGTGTCATCTATACCCACAAGGCTGTTGCCGAAACCGTCACCGTCCTCAGAAGTGTAGCAATAGGAAGTTTCTGCAATAATAACATCTTTGCCGTATTTTTCCTGAATATTGGAGGCAACAGCCTGCATATTTTCGTTGGTGCCGTCCCAGAACGGATAGTAGGATAAACCGAAAATATCATAATCAACGCCGTATTCCTCCAGATTGGAAGCGATATTGTCGATTTCGTCCGTCTGTTCAATATTCGTATAATGTACCACTACCTGAATATCTTTTCCATAAGCCTCAGATGTCTCACGGACAGCGGTGCTTCCTGAGCACAAAAGATTCATAACCGTGGCAAGATCCGTTTCACCGGACATACCGTTGTTGATTTCATTACCGATCTGAACCATACCTACGTTTACGCCGGCATCCAGAAGCTCCGCAAGACTCTCTTTCGTAAAATCATAGAGTGCGTCGGCTTTCTCTTCGCCGCTCATGCCTTCCCATGCCTTAGGTGCGTGCTGTCTCGTAGGATCAGCCCAGAAGTCGGAATAGTGAAAGTCAATGGATACCTTCATGCCATACTGGGTTGCCCGCTTTCCAAGTTCGATCGCGGTAGCAAGATCATTGTTACCGCCGCCGTATCCGTTGCCGTTCTCGTCATAGGGATCATTCCAGACACGCAGACGTATGTAATTGACACCGGACTGCGCCAATGTCATGAAGACATCCTGTTCTTCTCCTTCATAGTTATAATAAGTAACGCCGCTGTTTTCCAGAGAGAGTACGGCAGATGCATCCATACCGCGGATAAAGTCGTCAGAAATGTCTGCAATCGGTTCTACAAATATTTCCGATTCCTCCGGACCGTCCGGCAGTGCGAAAGTGGTCACTTCAATGGCAGCTTCTGTCTGCGTTGCTTCCTCAGTCTGGACGGCTTCTTCTGTTACTGCGGTAGACTCCGTATCCCCTGCGCCGCATCCTGCCAAAGCTGTGGAGCAAAGACCGGCACTGATGCATAAAGCCAGTAATTTTGTGCGAGATCGCTTCATATTGTGTTTCTCCTCTTATGATCAAATATTACCCCCATACGGTAACTTCTTTTTTTTGGACAAACGGTTGCGCATGTCCTGCTATTTACGATAGTATATTGACACTGATTTTACAATGAATTATACTCATAAAAAATTGATATATTATCATAAAAAACATGTTCTTCTGTGAGGTATATTATGATTGAGATCGTCAAAATGGGGGAGGACGCAGGTCATGATGCGTCCTTTGAGGTAGACCGCCCGAACGGATTTCCCGAATATTTGTTTTTATTGACAAGAACCTCCGGGCGTTTTCTTGTGGATGATGTATGGAATGATTATCCGGCAGACTGCGCCGTGCTTTTTAAACCATATCAGAAGCAGCGTTATCATGCGATTGAAGAATCCTACACTGACTGCTGGATGCATTTTACCTCTGACCGCCCCATCACGGATGATCATTTTCCTTATGGGACACCGATCATCTTGCGCCAGCCAACGGAATTTTATCAACTGTTCCATATCATCTGTACGCAATATTATGGCGTCGCCGCTCATCGGGATACGATATTGAATCATCTCGTTGAGTCGCTTGTACAGATGATCGCCGATGAGAATCAAACAGCAAGGTTTCCGGAAATATATTACCAGCTTGTCGACCTGCGCAAGGAGATCTGCCAGAATCCTGCCGGGAAGTGGACAGTTCCGTATATGGCAGAGAAACTCAATATCAGCGCCGGGTATCTGCACGCTGCATATCAGCAATATTTTCATACAACTTGCATGAATGACGTGATCGCAAGCCGGATAGAACTTGCCTGTGAATTGTTGGCAGCCTGCAATCTTCCGATCTCGAAGATTGCGGAGCAGTGCGGATATAATAATACGGAGCACTTTATAAGACAGTTTAAAGCCTGTAAAAATATAACGCCGGGGAAATACAGAAAACAGTGCAACGTGAATCAACAAAGGGAAAAGCTTGGAGGATGCCGTCAAGCGCCGGAAGTATAAGAAACAATTACAAGGACATATTATTGTGAAAATAACAATCATCAGACACGAAAAAGTGGATATGACATGGAAGAAAAAATACAATTTATCAGAACGCAATTACTAAATGAAGTTCCATAAGAGCATTTACGGATACGAAGAACAGATATCCGCTGTGGCTATGGAATTTTATGGGACGGTTTCAATGGCTCTTACAGAATAAAAGGCAGGCGGAGGGGAAAGCCGGTACCGTTATTCGGGCGAGAGAAATGATTGACTTACTGGAAGAAAAGAAAGAAGACTGTTATATTATTACCCACGGTTTCTACATGAGAACCTTAATCCGGCAAATGAAAAAACAGGGGTATCAGATCAAGGGCAGCACAGTCAGGATATCTAATCTGGACAGGATTTATGCCGTCAAGCAGTAAGATAGAAACGGAGCATCGTTATGGAGATTAAAAGAATAGATTACGATTTTTCAATATGTAAAGTAGAAGACTTTTCAAGGATTGATTGGGAACAGGAATATTGTTTTATCGGCAAAACGGAGGAAGAAAAGTCCTTGGTTTGTATGACAGATTATATCCTAACGAAATGTGAAAATTATGAAAAAGCATTGAAAGCTCTTGCCGATGCAGGATATCAGGTTATTTGATTTGTACTGTGAGCGGTGGTGTTTCGCTGCCCGGAGACAGATATATTGCGGCTATGAAGGCATATGTAAAATCTGTAATCGAAAGACAAATTTCTTTGTGGAAAATGTACAAAAACTAAAAAACAATTCTGTGTAAAACAGCAAAAACGCCATAAAAACTTAAAAAAATATCAAAAACCTCTTGCTAAAAAATGTGCAAGGTGTTATGCTTAACCCAACTTGACGGAAACGTTACCGATAACGATACCGAAATCGTTACCGAGAGCGTTACCAAAAAGAAAGTATATTATATATATACACAACACATTTCAATTAAAAAAGGGAGAGGAAAACAAAATGAAAAAGAAAATCGTAAGTGTTTTACTTTGCGCGGCAATGATTTCTTCCATGTTGGCAGGATGCGGCTCTGACGGCGCAGCTGCAACAGAGGGAACAAACGAAGCTGCAACGGAAGAAGCAGCAGAAGGCTCTGACAGTGCAGAAGCTTCCACGGATGTAGGAAGCGGTTCCGTATACTTATTAAACTTCAAACCTGAGACAGACGGCGCATGGCAGGATCTGGCAGCAGCTTATACGGAGCAGACAGGCGTATCTGTAACAGTCGTTACAGCGGCAGACGGACAGTATAAGACAACATTACAGTCTGAGCTGGCTAAGTCTGAGGCTCCGACAATCTTTAACATCGGCAGCACATCTGACTGTGCAGAATATGCTAATTATATCTATGATTTGAAGGACAGTTCCCTCTATGAGCATCTGACAGACAAGTCTCTTGCGCTTGAGTATGATGGCAAGATCGCAGCAATTGCAAACTGCTATGAGTGCTACGGTATTATTTACAATAAGACAATTCTGGAAGGCTATTGCGGCATGGACGGCGCAGTGATTTCTTCCGTAGATGATATTAAAGACTTCGATACCTTGAATGCAGCAGCAACAGACATCAATAACCGTGTAGATGAGATTAATGAGGCACTGGGAACAAACCTGACAGGCGCATTTGCTTCCGCAGGTCTTGACAGCGGTTCTAACTGGAGATTCTCCGGACATCTTGCAGGCCTTGCTCTTTACTATGAGTTTAAGGATGCAGGCTGCGACTTAATTGCAGGTCAGGGAACTGTAACAGGCAAATATCTTGACAACTTCAAGAATGTTTGGGATATGTATGTTAACACTTCTTCTGCGGATGCCGCAACACTTGATTCCGGTGCATACAATGCTGAGCAGGAGCTTGGCCTTGGCGAAGCAGTCTTTTATCAGAATGGTGACTGGGAGTACGCTGCATTTGCTCCTGATAATGAGAACGGTTACATTGTAACAACAGATGATCTTTCCATGATGCCTATTTACTTCGGCGTAGATGATGCAAATGAAGGTCTTGCAGTTGGTACGGAGAACCACTGGGCAGTTAACGCACAGGCATCTCAGGAAGATATTGACTCTACGTTAGCATTCTTAGACTGGGTTATCACATCTGATGCAGGCCGTGACGCTATCACAAACCAGATGGGACTTACAGCTCCTTTTGATACTTTCACAGGTGAGTATGAGTCTAAAAACGGATTCGCAGCTATGGTTAACGAGTATGCAGCACAGGGCAAGACATCCGTAGCATGGAGCTTCAATGCAACACCTTCCGTAGATGACTGGAGAGCAGATTTCATCGCGCCTCTTACAGAGTACACAGAGAGAGGCGGCTCATGGGATGATGTGAAGACAGCATACGTAGACCAGTGGGCATATTACTGGGAATTATCTAACGAGCAGTAATTTTTAGAAAGAATAAAGGAAATGTGAAGGGGTGAGTGAGTATTCACTCGCCCCTTTTATCAAGAAGAGAAAGGGTAGAATTATGGAGAAAGCAATTAAACGATATTTTCCGCTATTTGTACTGCCGACATTGATCGCTTTTGCGATTGGATTTATTGTTCCGTTTGTATATGGTATTTTCTTATCCTTCTGTAAATTTACAACAGTTGTGGATTGGTCATGGGTTGGCCTGCAGAACTATGCAAGAATTTTTGTAGTAAATGGCAAGCTGGATACATCCTTTTTACATTCCATATGGTACACGGCATTGTTTACAGTGACTTCCGTACTGATTATCAATGTGGCTGCTTTTGTAATCGGTATGGCACTGACCAAAGGAATCAAAGGTACTAATTTATTCCGTACTGCGTTTTTCCTTCCTAACCTGATTGGCGGAATCGTACTCAGCTACATTTGGTTGATGATTTTCAACGCAGTATTACAGAACTTCTCCAAAACTATTGTATATTCACAGTGGTACGCATTCTGGGGGTTGATCATCGTAGTGTGCTGGCAGCAGATTGGTTATATGATGATTATTTATATTGCCGGTATCCAGAATATTCCCGGTGACTTGATCGAAGCGGCCAAGATTGACGGCGCCAATGCATGGCAGATGCTTCGCAACGTGACACTTCCGATGCTGATGCCTACTATCACGATCTGTAGTTTCCTGACGCTGACTAACGGTTTCAAGCTGTTTGACCAGAACCTGGCGCTGACCGGCGGTAATCCCGGTAAAATGTCACAGCTGCTTGCATTAAATATTTACGACACGATGTACGGTACTACCGGATGGCAGGGCGTAGGTCAGGCAAAGGCGGTTATTTTCTTCATTCTGGTGGCTATTATTGCAGTGGCACAGAATAAACTGACAACAAGCAAGGAGGTAGAGAACTGATGGCTAAGAGTAAAGAACAGGTAAGCAGCGTCAGAAGAGCAAAGCACAGCGGTATTCTTACGGTATTGTTTTCCATCATCTGCATTTTGTGGATTTCTCCGATGTTGGTCGTATTGTTAAATTCTTTTAAAAGAAAAGCATATATTTTCCGGTATCCGTTTGGATTCAGCGCCAATTCCATAACAGACGGATGGGATAAGTTTGTACAGGGCGCAAAACAGATTTTCTGCGGTACACTGAATTATACCAATGGTCTGAAAACGACGAATTTCTGGAACTGTTTCGGTAATTCCCTGTTTATTACGGTGTGCTCCGTAGCAGTTATTATACTGTGCTGCTCCATGTGTGCATGGTATATTGTCCGGGTACATACGAAATTCACAAAATTTATGTATATTATGTGCCTGTTTTCCATGATTGTACCGTTCCAGATGGTAATGTTTACATTATCTAAGTTTGCCAATATGCTGCATTTATCCAATCCGGCTGGTATTATCGTTGTATATCTTGGATTTGGAGCAGGACTTGCGGTATTTATGTTTACGGGCTTTGTCAAAGGGATTTCACTGGAAATAGAAGAAGCGGCGATGATTGACGGCTGCAATCCGATTCAGACATTTTTCCTGATCGTATTCCCGATCTTAAAGCCTACGACGGTTACCGTGGCAATTCTGCAGGCAATGTGGATTTGGAACGATTATCTTCTTCCGAGTCTGGTGCTTAATGTAAACAAGTATAAGACGATTCCGATTGCGGTACAGTATTTAAAACAGAGCCACGGACAGATTGACTGGGGCGCCATGATGGCAGTGCTTGTACTTGCGGTCACACCGATCGTTATCTTTTATATTGCCTGCCAAAAGTACATTATTGAAGGCGTTTTGGCAGGAGCTGTCAAAGGATAGTGCGCAGACATACAGAGCGGAAGAAAGGTATGCCATTCATAGGAAAAGAAGTTCCGGAAAGAACGCAGAGGATTGTTTTTGACGGAAGGATAATTTGCTTGATAGTTTTTGAAAATAATAGTACAATAGTAAATATTTTGAAAGGATTTATTGCGGCATGAGAAAAAGCGGCGTTTTGCTGCCTGTATCCAGTATCCCGTCTAAGTATGGAATAGGGACCTTTTCCAAGCAGGCATACAATTTTATTGATTTATTAGAAAAAGCGGGGCAGTCCTATTGGCAGATATTACCGCTTGGACCTACCGGATATGGAGATTCCCCATATCAGTCATTTTCCACTTTTGCCGGAAATCCGTATTATATTGATCTGGAAGCGCTGATCGAGGCGGGATATCTGACAGAGGCAGAGTGTAATCAATATGATTTTGGGGACAACGACGCATATATTGATTATGAGAAAATATATTTATCCAGATTTAAAGCTTTAAAGACTGCATATCACAACAGTCAGATTGAGAAGGATCCGGATTATATCAAATTCGTTCAGGATAACAGCTATTGGCTGGACGATTATGCGCTTTATATGGCTGTGAAGAATTCTTTTGACGGCAAGAGCTTTAGTGAGTGGGATGAGGATATTAAGCTTCGCAAGCCTGCTGCCATGAAGCAATATCGTGAGCGGTATGCGGAAGAAGTGGCATTTTATCAGTTCCAGCAGTATCTGTTTGCGAAACAGTGGTTTGCCTTGAAAGAATATGCGAATCAGAAGAAGATTCAGATCATCGGCGACATTCCGATTTATGTGGCTTTCGACAGCGCCGATACGTGGGCGAATCCGGAGTTGTTCCAGTTAGATGAAACTTTGACACCGATTGCCGTAGCAGGATGCCCGCCGGATGCTTTTTCCGCTACGGGTCAGCTGTGGGGGAATCCGCTGTATAAGTGGGATTATCATAAACAGACAGAATATGCATGGTGGATGAAGCGTATTGCATATTGCTATGAATTATATGATGTGGTAAGAATCGACCATTTCAGAGGCTTTGATGAGTATTATTCCATTCCTTATGGCGATTCGACGGCAGAATTCGGACATTGGGAGCAGGGACCGGGTTATGATATCTTTAAGACTATGAAAGCCAAGCTTGGTAACAAGGCAGTGATTGCAGAGGATCTCGGATTTTTGACCGATTCAGTCATTAAGCTTGTTAAGAAGACCGGTTATCCCGGTATGAAAATTTTGCAGTTTGCTTTTGATTCCAGGGAAGAAAGCGATTATCTCCCGCACAATTATGTGGCAAACAGTATCGTATATACAGGAACCCATGATAATGACACAACTTTGGGCTGGTATGAGAAATTGAGCCGCAAGGATAAATCTTTTGCGAAGCGTTATCTGAATATCCGTTCCGGAAAGGATGTGCAGTGGGAGTTTATCAGAGCCGCTATGGCGAGTGTGTCTGACACCTGCGTGATTCCCATGCAGGATTATCTGGGACTGGGCAAAGAGGCAAGAATCAATATTCCTTCCACACTCGGAATCAACTGGAAGTGGAGAATGCTGCCGGGACAGTTTACGGAGGAACTGGCAGAGCGTATTTATAAGATGACAAAATTATATGGCAGAATAAAGTAAAATTTGCAATATAGCTTATTTAAGAAGAACTCATAAGCATTCCCTGCCTGCATTCTGTGTCGGCGTGGCGATGCATATGGGTTTTTATAACGAGAGCCGCTTTTGGGAAAAGGTTTTTCGATCAGCGGTAAGATAACAGAGGTACATACATGGCAGAAATCACAATCAAAGATATTGCAAAAATGTGCGGAGTAGGGATCAGCACGGTTTCCAGAGCGCTCAATAACCATCCGGATATCAATCCGGAGACCCGCAAGAAGATCATGGAGGTCATTGAAGAAACCGGATTTATTCCCAACAATAGTGCAAGAAACTTAAAGAGAACGGATGCCAAGTGTATCGCTGTGCTTGTCAAAGGTATCACAAACCCCTTTTTCAGTAATATGATTCAGATCATAGAGGAAGAGACCCAGAGAAATAAGTATGCACTGGTGCTCAGGCATGTAGAAGCGCATGAGGATGAAGTGGATGTGGCATTGGAGCTGGAGAAAGAGAAGCGCCTTCGGGGTATTGTATTTCTGGGCGGACGTTTTACACATTCCGAAGAGAAGCTTGCCAAACTGAACGTACCCTTTATTTTCAGTACTATTGGAGTGGATATCACAGACCGAATCGGCAGAGTGGAATTTTCCAATATTGCTGTGGATGATAAGCTTGAAAGTAAGAAAATGACAGAATATTTGCTGGAACTGGGGCACAGACAGATTGCGATTATTGCAGAGAAGCCGGAGCAGCCTGTAGGGCGACTGCGTGTGGAAGGCTACAGGGAAGCCTGCGAGGAAAGAGGGCTTGCGGTTTCGGAAGATATGATCTGTTATGTGCAGGATAATATTGATTCTTATTCCATGGAAAACGGCTATATGACTGCCAAAAAGCTGATAGAATCCGAGGTGGGCGCAAAGGTTACTGCCATCTATGCAACATCGGACTCTCTGGCAATCGGCGCCTGCAGAGCAGTGCTGGAAGCCGGCAAAAAAATACCGGAAGATATCTCCGTGGCAGGCTATGATGGAATTGACATGGGAGAATATTATAATCCAAAACTGACGACCATTAAGCAGCCGGTGGAAGAGATGGCGAAGAAAACCATCCGCCTTTTGCTTGATGTGATTGCAGAGCGTCAGGAGCATCAGCAGATCATCTTCCCGGCGGAGCTTATTGTACGGGAATCTACAGGACGGTCTAAGCATGTCAGAATGCCGGAGTAAGTCCGGCATTGCGGATGGGATATCTTGCGGCAGGAATAAAAGAACCGGAAGCCTTTAGAAAACTTTCCGGCTTAAATTTGAATTATGGTAAGCGGGATCGTTTGTCACGTCTTGACTAAACCAGTCAAGCATTAAAAACGCTTCCGCCATTTCTTTGTCAGGGAACTCTACCTCCGCGATG
This sequence comes from uncultured Bacteroides sp., assembly GCA_964589055.1. Taxonomy (GTDB): domain Bacteria; phylum Bacillota; class Clostridia; order Lachnospirales; family Lachnospiraceae; genus UBA3282. Next base: position 22,002 of record CAZPSD010000010.1, on the reverse strand, counting down.
ATTAACGGCGCAAAGGGAGCGTCAAAAATGTCAAGTTCTACACATAAACTGATCGGGTCAGCAGATTTGCCGGAATCTGACAGATGTTTTGACACATATGTCGGAGTAAATTCCGGATGCGCAATCGGGATAACATAGCGCTTTTTGGAGATTATATTTCCATCTGCTTTAGTTCTCAAATGATAGTAAGACTGCTCATTTAAAGGGAGATTGTACTCCTCTCTGGCGAGCAGGCCCTTGCCCTTGTAGGTTAAGTAGTATTCCTCATCCTGCCTGCGGATTCTGACAACCGGATCAGTATTCAGATACGCCTGCTCAATGATGTGGCAGGAATAGGCTTCCAGATTGGCAGGCAATTCTTTGACTGTAAATTTGCGTTCGATTTCCATGTAAGTCTCCTTTAACACTGAACAGACGGATTTTCATTCTATTTTCAATATTGTAAAACGATTGTAGCAGATGGTAAAAGGGGTGTCAATAATTCATTCCTTGTCGTGGAGAAAGATTAACATTATAATAGAAACTGAAACGCAATTATGACATTTCGGAGAAGCGGAGGTAATAATAATGAGTAAAACAGCAGTATTTTTTGGAACAGGATATGAAGAAATTGAGGCGCTTGCAGTAGTAGATATTCTGCGGAGAGCCGGAATTGAGACGGATATGGTATCCATTACGGGAGAAAAAAGTGTGACAGGCTCCCACAAAATTGCGGTAGAGATGGATAAGCTGCTTAACGAAGTAGACTTTGACAACGTGGATATGATCGTTCTGCCGGGCGGACTTGCCGGAACCAATAATCTGGAGGCTTGCGCGCCGCTGATGGAACAGGTAGACCGCTTTGTGGCAAACGGCAAACTGGTGGCGGCGATCTGCGCGGCGCCAAGTATTTTAGGACATCGCAGTCATTTACAAGGCAAAAAGGCATGTTCCTATCCATCCTTTGAGAGTCATCTGGAAGGCGCTGAGGTGCTGCAACAGCCTGCAGTGATCGACGGCAACATCATCACGGGACGCGGTATGGGCGCTGCCATTCCTTTCGGACTTGCCATTTTGGAGAAACTGCAGGGCAAAGAAGCGGCTGACCGGATGGCAGAGAACATCGTATATCAATAAGTCAAAATATATATAATTTATTTTCATGGCAAAACTTACCATAATATTTTATTTGCTTCCGAACATACTAACATCAAGATAAGCGATACAGTTTGTGCTTATACAGCGGCAAAGGCCACCGGGATAAGCGCAGGAACATGACGCTTATCTCAATATAGATAAAAAGAATGAAAAACATTCAAATGTATTTCGGAGGTGAAAGAAATGGCAAGCAACAAGACTAATAGAGTAGAAGTTCCTGAAGCTAAGGCAGCTATGGATCGTTTCAAGACTGAGGTTGCATCTGAGTTAGGTGTTAACTTAAAAGAGGGTTACAACGGTGACCTCACATCTAAGGAAGCAGGTTCTATCGGTGGTGAGATGGTTCGTAGAATGATCAAAAACCAGGAAGAGCAGATGAAATAAGTAAGCTAAAAGGAACAGCCCGTTTGGATTCTCCAGGCGGGTTGTTTTTTTGTACTGTATTTTGTACTAAAAAAACTAGTATTTTCCAAGAGCCTGTGCTATAATTCAAAATGACTGTGACTAGGAATCAAGTCGTTGCAGAGGTAATTGAAGGAGGAACCCATACAATGAGTTTACAGGTGGAGAAATTAGAAAAAAACATGGCGAAGCTTACCATTGAAGCCAGTGCAGAAGATTTAGAGAAAGCAATCGAACAGGCTTATCAGAAGCAGAAGAAACAGATTAGTATACCCGGTTTCAGAAAGGGTAAAGTTCCGCGTCAGATAGTAGAGAAGATGTACGGCAAGGAAGTATTCTATGAGGATGCTGCGAATGCGCTGATTCCGGATGCATATGATAAGGCATTAGAGGAGTGCGGGGAAGATATCGTATCTACTCCTAAGATTGAAGTGACACAGATCGAGGCAGGCAAGCCTTTTATCTTTACAGCTGCCGTAGCGCTCAAACCGGAAGTGAAGCTTGGAAAATACAAAGGCGTGAAGGTTGATAAGATCGACACGGAAGTAACAGAGGAAGAAATTAACGCTGAGATTGACAGAGAGCGTGAAAATAACGCAAGAAATATCACAATAGAAGACAGACCGGTCAAAGACGGCGATATCACAATACTGGATTTCGAAGGCTTTGCAGACGGTGTCGCATTCGAAGGCGGTAAAGGCGAAAACTATCCGCTGACGATCGGTTCCGGCGCTTTTATTCCCGGTTTCGAGGAGCAGTTAGTTGGAGCCGAAATCGGCAAGGAAGTAGAAGTTAAGGTTACTTTCCCGGAGAATTACCAGGCTGAGAACTTAAAAGGAAAAGATGCGGTTTTCAAATGTACGATCAAAGAGATCAAGGAGAAACAGCTTCCTGATGCGGATGACGAGTTTGCAAGTGAAGTATCCGAGTTTGACACGCTGGCTGAATATAAGGAGGATATCAGGAAGAATTTAGCAGAGAAGAAAGAAAAGGATGCTAAGAATGCTAAAGAGGATGCAGCCATCAAGGCGGCAGTAGAGGCTTCCGAAATGGAGATCCCGGAAGCAATGCTTGAGACGCAGCAGAAACAGATGGTGGACGAGTTCGCCCAGAAAATCACGATGCAGGGTCTTTCCATGGAGCAGTATTTTCAGTTCACAGGCACAAACTATCAGCAGATGACAGAGCAGGTTAAACCGCAGGCTGAGGAACGCATTAAATCCAGATTGGTACTGGAGGCGATCGCTAAGGCGGAGAACATTGAAGTGACAGAGGAAGATTATGAGAAAGAGCTTGAGACCATGGCTGACGTATATCAGATGGAGATCAGTAAAGTCAAAGATCTGATGGGGGAGAGGGAGAAGAAGAACATCATGCAGGATCTTGCTGTCAGAAAAGCGGCTGAGTTTGTGACAGAGAATGCGAAAGAAAGCAAACCGAAAGAGAGCAAAGAAAACTAAAATCTAAAGTTTTTCTTAAATGTGAAACAGCCACATGCAAAATTCCTGTAAGGTGGTATAATCTAACAAAAGAAAGATATACCACCTAAAGTAAATGGAGGGAAAATTATGGCTTTAATACCTTATGTCATTGAGCAGACCTCTAAAGGGGAGCGCTCCTATGATATTTATTCAAGATTATTAAAAGAAAGAATTATTTTCTTAGGTGAGGAAGTAAATGAGGCGTCCGCAAGCGTGATCGTAGCGCAGATGCTGTTCTTGGAGTCGGAGGATCCGGAGAAGGACATTCATCTGTATATCAATAGTCCCGGCGGTTCTGTTACTGCAGGCATGGCTATTTATGACACGATGCAGTTTATTAAATGTGATGTGTCTACGGTATGTATCGGTATGGCAGCCAGCATGGGGGCTTTCCTTCTGGCAGGCGGCGCTAAGGGCAAGAGAATGGCGCTTCCCAATGCGGAGATCATGATCCATCAGCCCCTGGGCGGTACACAGGGCCAGGCGACCGAGATCGAGATCGCTGCAAAACATATTTTGCAGACCAAAGAAAAATTAAATAAGATTTTGGCTGAAAACACAGGACAGGATTATGAGGTAATTGTAGCAGATACAGAGCGTGACAACTGGAAATCCGCCGAGGAGGCGGTTGCCTATGGTCTGATCGACCGCGTGATCACCAATCATGCCAGCGCTGTTTAAGCACTGTTCCGATTCCTTATGATGAAAATTCCCATAGAAGTTTCTCTGTTAGAGATGTCCTGACAGAAAAGGAGAAGAGAGTGCTTTGGAAATATAGTGTTTTCAAAATTATGATGTTATATTAGGAAAGGCATGGAACGTTAAAATGGCAGGAAAGAATTCTGATGACAGAGTAAGATGTTCTTTTTGCAATAAAACGCAGGATCAGGTTAGAAAATTGATTGCCGGTCCTGCCGGTGTATATATTTGTGATGAGTGCGTGGATATCTGCGCAGATATTATTGAAGAAGAATACGAGGAAGAACCGGAAACCGAAGAAGTAGAGATCAATCTGTTAAAACCGGCAGAAATTAAGAAATTCCTTGACGATTATGTGATCGGGCAGGAGGAAGCCAAGAAAGTATTGGCTGTATCTGTCTACAATCATTATAAAAGAGTTATGGCGCCGCAGGATGATGACGGTGTGGAATTACAGAAGAGTAATATAATTATGGTAGGTCCTACCGGCTCCGGCAAGACGTATCTGGCGCAGACCTTGGCTAAGATTATCAATGTTCCCTTTGCAATCGCTGATGCAACGACTTTGACAGAGGCAGGTTATGTGGGTGAAGATGTGGAGAATATTCTGCTCAAGCTGATTCAGGCGGCGGATTATGATATTGACAGAGCGCAGTACGGCATTATCTATATTGATGAGATCGATAAGATTACCAAGAAGAGTGAAAACGTATCGATTACCAGAGATGTATCCGGTGAAGGTGTGCAGCAGGCTTTGCTTAAGATTATTGAAGGTACTGTGGCAAGTGTTCCGCCTCAGGGCGGCAGAAAGCATCCCCATCAGGAACTGATTCAGATTGACACATCCAACATCCTTTTTATTTGCGGCGGTGCGTTTGATGGATTGGAGAAGATTGTAGAGGAAAGACTGGATCGCAATTCTATCGGTTTCAATGCACAGATAATCGAGAAGAGCAGCAAGGATATCGGCGCGGTGCTCAAAGAAGTATCTCCGCAGGATCTGATGAAGTTTGGTCTGATTCCGGAGTTTATCGGGCGTGTACCGATCACTGTGACTTTGGAAGGATTGGACAAAGAGGCGCTGATCCGTATCCTGAAAGAACCTAAGAATGCCATCATCAAGCAGTACAAGAAGCTGTTTGAGTTTGATGAAGTGGAGTTGGATGTGGAGGAGGATGCAGTGGAAGAGATTGCCCGGTTAGCTTACGAGCGGAAGACCGGTGCAAGAGGACTTCGTTCCATCATGGAGAAAGTCATGATGGATGTGATGTATGAGATTCCTTCCGATGATAATATTGCGGCATGTGTTCTGACAAAGGAAGCGGTGGATGGTAATGAGAAGCCCCGTGTCACTTACCGGAACAGAATGTTGAGAGCTAACTAAAAGTGAAAACGTCGCCAGATCATGGCGGCGTTTATCTGTACCGGCTTTCGGTATGGAGAAGTATATGGTCCTGTTTTACAGGGCGGATGCTCAATGGCAGATAAACCGGTGTGGGACATAAGCTTCTATGAACAGGCGTAAGATACCGGGTTGAAAATAGAAATGGATATAACGGTTACAAGGTAATGATTGCGGATAAAGATATGGAAAAAAAGGATAGTAGAAACGAAATAGAAATAGATAGAGGCACTTACATAGAAGCGCTGCAGTTAATGGGGCGTGAGCAGCTGCCGACGGTGGCGCTCAGGGGAATTACCATTCTTCCGGGTATGGTAATTCATTTTGATTTAACCAGGGAGAAGTCCGTTGAAGCTGTAGAGCAGGCTATGTTAGGGGATCAAAGACTGCTTGTAGTCACACAGAAGAACCCGGATGAGGAAGATTCCGGTTTCGACGGGGTGTATGAAATAGGAACCGTTACAGTCATTAAACAGGTCAGCAAGCTGCCGAACCATATTTTACGGGTTTTGGTGGAAGGAGTTGCCAGGGCGCGGCTGTATAGCTTTGTCAGGGAGGATGACTGCCTTGTGACACAGGTGTCATATGAAAAAGATGATATGTCGGACATAGATTTTGCAGAAGAAGAAGCAATGACCCGAACAGTCAAAGAGCTTTTTGCATCGTATTATACCTGTTTCCCGAAGGTGGGCAAGGCGATAGAAGACCAGATAGAAGATACGATGCCGTTAGGCGAACTGTTAGACTGTATTACGATCAATATGCCGCTGTCCGTTATGAATAAACAGAGAATTTTAAGCGCCGTGTCCGTCAGAGAACGTTTCGAGGCGCTTACAGGTATCTTGGCGCAGGAAGTAGAAGTAACCAGGATCAAAAACGAACTGGCTAAAAATATCAGGCAGCAGATCGATAAAAACCAAAGAGACTATATCCTGCGTGAGCAGATGCATTATATTAAAGGAGAACTGGGGGAGGACAACACAGACTCCGATGTAGAGCAGTTTGAAGCCGCGGTGGAGAAACTCAAAGCGAAGAAGGAGGTTAAGGAGAAGATCCGCAAGGAAATCGCCCGCTATAAAAATATAGCCGGCAGCAGCTCCGAGAGCGCGGTGGAACGCGCCTATATCGAAACTTTATTAGAGCTTCCATGGGATAAAGCTTCTAAGGACAGCAATGACTTGGAGAAGGCGGAAGAAATCCTGAACGCGGATCATTACGGGCTGGAAAAGGTAAAAGAAAGAATGCTGGAATATTTGGCGGTCCGGGCATTGACGGGCAAGGGGCAAAGCCCGATCATCTGTCTGGTAGGACCGCCCGGAACGGGTAAAACCTCTATTGCCAGAAGTGTGGCAGAAGCTTTGCATAAGAAATATGTGCGTATTTGTCTTGGCGGCGTGCGTGATGAGGCAGAGATCCGGGGACATCGCAAGACCTATGTAGGCGCTATGCCGGGGCGTATTACCAATGCTTTACGGCAGGCGGGGGTAAAGAACCCGCTTCTGCTGTTGGATGAGATTGACAAGGTGAGCAACGACTATAAGGGAGATCTGTCGTCGGCGCTGCTGGAAGTTTTGGACGGAGAGCAGAACAGTGCGTTCCGCGACCATTATGTGGAGATTCCCATTGATCTGTCAGAGGTATTGTTTATCGCTACTGCCAACAGCACAGACGGAATTCCGAGACCTTTGTTAGACCGTATGGAATTGATAGAGGTCAACAGTTATACTGCCAATGAAAAGTTCCATATTGCCAAAGAACATCTGGTGGAAAAGCAGCTTGCCAAGAACGGTATCAAGCCGGAGGAACTGGAATTCGCCGATGAAGCCCTGCGGGATATGATAAGCTTCTATACGAGAGAGGCTGGTGTCCGCGGTCTGGAACGCCAGATCGGAGCAGTCTGCCGTAAGGAAGCAAGGCGGATCCTGGCGGGAAGACAGGAACAAAAACAAACGGCACAACAACAGAAGGAGATAAAGGAGTCCCAAGAATTAAGTAACGCAGAAGAGACAATGGATACGGGGGAGAAAGATCAGAAAAATGGATCGAAAATGACTGAAACAGTCAAAATCACCCCTGATAATCTTGAAAAATATCTCGGCAAGAGAAAGTACAGCAGCGATAAGATCAATCGGAAAGACGAAGTCGGCATAGTCCGCGGTCTTGCCTGGACCAGCGTAGGCGGCGATACATTGCAGATAGAAGTCAATATGATGCCCGGAGAAGGCGATATTGACTTAACAGGTCAAATGGGCGATGTGATGAAAGAATCCGCCCGGATCGCTATGAGTTATGTGCGTTCTGTCAGCGATCAGTATCAGGTATCCGAGGAAACTTATACGAAGAAGGATTTTCACATTCATATTCCTGAGGGAGCCGTACCCAAGGACGGACCTTCTGCCGGTATTACCATGGCAACGGCGATCCTGTCTGCGGTGACAGGGATTCCGGTACGCGCTGATCTGGCGATGACCGGTGAGGTTACGCTGCGCGGCAAAGTGCTGCCTATCGGCGGTCTGAAAGAGAAGCTGCTTGCTGCCAAAACGGCGGGTGTGAAGACTGTACTTGTGCCGAAAGAGAACGATAAGGATGTCGCAGAGATTTCGGAAGAGATTAAAGATGGATTGGAGATTCAGTTCGTGGAACACATGGAAGAGGTAGTGAAATATGCCTTTTCTTCTTAAATTGTAAACAGTTCGTTTCGAAAGAAATGAATAAGACTAGAGGAATAACAATATGATAATTAAAAATGTAAACTTGGAAACGGTATGCGGCATCACCAGTACGCTGCCAGAGAATACACTGCCTGAGATCGCCTTTGCCGGTAAGAGTAATGTGGGGAAATCTTCTCTGATCAACGGATTGATGAACCGCAAGTCGCTGGCGCGTACCAGTTCCCAGCCGGGCAAGACCCAGACCATTAACTACTATAATATCAATGGCGAGATGTATTTTGTGGATCTGCCGGGATATGGCTATGCTGCCGCCAACGAGCAGGTAAAGGCACAGTGGGGTAAGCTGATCGAGGATTATCTGCACCAATCTAAGCGGATCAGGGCTGTTTTTTTGCTGATCGACATTCGCCATGCTCCGTCGGAAAATGACTGTATTATGTATAACTGGATTTTGGACAGAGGATACCAGCCTGTCATTATTGCAACGAAGTTAGATAAGATTAAGAGAAGTCAGATACAGAAACAGATCAAACTTATAACTGACACCCTTGACGTAGTGGATGACACGACTGTCATACCCTATTCTGCACTGACGAAGCAGGGAAGGGAAGAAATCTATGATCTGTTGGATGCCCTGTTGGCGGACAACGGTTCCTGAGAAGATGGCTGCTGAAGAGAAACGTCCGTAGAATCTCTTTTTGCAGATGCAATAAAACAGTTCTGAAAAGGAGGGGTAGAATGAAACAATCTTTTAGAACTTATTTGAAGGTTATACTAAATCTGATAACGGCTCTTGCGGTGCTGTTATTATGTATTTTCCTTTTGCCTAAATGCATCCTTTTCTTTATGCCGTTTATTTTGGGGTGGGTCATATCCCTGATCGCTTCACCGGTGGTCCGTTTTTTTGAAGAGAAACTGAAAGTAAAGCGGAAAGCGGTATCGGCGCTGGTGATTGTATCGGTACTTGCCGTGGTTGTACTGCTTGTGTACGCAGTCGTGGTAAAGCTGATAGAAGAAGGGGTTAATTTTATCAATGAGCTGCCTCAGATGAGAGACAGCATTATAGCTGAGTTTACCCAGGTGGGGGCAAGCCTTCAGGGAATCTATGACAGAATGCCCGCAGATGTACAGCAGACTTGGGATCATGCGGTAGGTGAGATGGGAAATTATTTCAGCAATGCCATGGGTAATGTGAGTTTCCCGAGTTTTGAGACGGTAGGCAATGTGGCGAAAGCGATTCCGGATATATTCTTAGGCGTGGTGATCTGCCTGTTGTCTTCTTACTTTTTCGTGGCGGATAAGACGTATATGCCCGATGTGATGAAAAAGTATGTACCGAACAGCATTCGGTATCGCCTTGACTTGATCCGCAGAAGCTTCAGTAAAGCGATCGGGGGATATTTCAAAGCACAGCTTAAAATAGAGTGCTGGATTTATATTCTGCTGGTAATCGGTTTGATGATTCTTGATGTGCGGTATGCTTTTCTGGTGGCGCTGGGTATTGCTTTCCTGGATTTCCTGCCGATATTTGGTACGGGGACCGTAATGCTGCCTTGGGCAGTGATCGAATTGTGCAATAAAAATTATAAGATGATGTTCGGGCTTCTGGTAATCTGGCTGGTAGGACAATTGGTGCGGCAGATCATCCAGCCTAAGATTGTGGGAGACTCTATCGGTATGGATGCGATCCCTACCCTTTTCCTGTTATATATAGGCTATAAGATTTCCGGGGTGGTAGGTATGATTCTGGCTGTGCCGATTGGCATTATTTTGATCAATCTCTATGAAGAGGGCGTGTTTGATACGACCAGACAGAGCATACAGATTCTACTGGCGGGTTTTAACAGATTCCGCAGAATACGCCCGGCGGATATGGCGATTGTCGCTGATTATGAGAAAGAGATGAAGAATACTTATCAGCATGAAGTGCAGCAGGATGAAAAGATCATGGAAGAATTGCAGGAAGCTTCCCAGATACAGATTAAGATAGAAGAGCCGGTGATCTTAAAGAAAATCATCAATAAGAAGCCGGGTAAAACAGACAAAAAGGACGAATAAGACTGCAAAAGAATAAGAGAAGGAAAAGAGGAATTGACCATGCAAGTCACTGTGTATAACTGCAGAGCTTTTGATGAAAAAGAGTTATTTATCAATTATGCGAAAGAATTAGGGATAAAACTGGTCTTGTGTAACGATGCGCCGGATTTAAACAACGTATCCTTATGTAAGGGAAGCCGGTGCGTGGATGTCGTTACTTCTAAGATTGACGCTGCGTTGATCGGGGCTTTCCGTGAGCAGGGCGTGGAGTATATCACGACCCGCACCATCGGTTATGACCATATCGATCTGAAAGCTGCGAAAAAGTGCGGCATTAAAGTGGGGAATGCACCCTATGGCCCTAACGGCGTGGCGGATTATACGGTTATGCTGATTCTGATGTCCATCCGTAAGATGGGCGCCATCCTTGGCAGAACCGGTTTACAGGATTATACCCTGATGGGGCTTAACGGTAGGGAACTTTGTGATTTGACCGTAGGAGTCATCGGCACGGGAAGAATCGGCGCCACGGTAATTCGCAGCCTGTCCGGCTTTGGATGCCGTATTTTGGCATATGATTTATATGAGAAAGAAGAGGTAAAGCAATTTGCTTCTTATGTGCCGCTGGAGGAAATTTGGAAGGAATCCGATGTGATTACCATGCATACTCCGCTTACGGAGAACAATTACCATTTGATCAACAAGGATACAATCGCACAGATGAAAGACAGTGTGGTAATTGTCAACACGGCGCGCGGCGCGCTGATTGATTCGGACGCTTTCATCGATGCCATAGAGAATGGCAAGATCGGTGCGGCGGGATTGGATGTGGTGGAAAATGAGTTCGGACTATACTATTATGACCACAAATCGGATATATTAAAGAATAGGGAACTTGCATTGCTTCGAAGTTTTCCGAATGTGACGGTATCCCATCATATGGCATTCTATACGAAAAATTATGTGGAAACCGTCGTAAAGGATTCCCTGATGAGCTGCAAACTCTATATGGAAGGGCAGAAAAATCCTTGGGAAGTTGCCTGACAGGATTATTTCTGCAATGTGATAAAATGGTTAGGTGAGGAGAATGCGTGTTGCAAAAAAGAAAATGGGTCAGACTCTTTTTTGCTATTTACATTTTGTTTGTCATACGAGTCATCATTTTTAAATATCCTCCGGAACATTTGCGGACGATTGCTGCCGCGTGGAGGAAGGATGTTATTCTGGAAGGACTTGGCACGGCTAATTTTACGCCGTTTAAAACAATTAAAATGTATATAGATTATTCCTATAAATTGAATAGTGTGGAGAATCTGCTGGGTAATGTGCTTGTATTTGTGCCCTTCGGACTTCTTTTCCCGATGGTATTTACAGAACACGTCGGTGAGACGGATACTCCGGATTCGAAGAAGGACGGACATTTCTGGGTGATGCTTTTAAACGCGTTCGTCTTTGTGCTTGGAATAGAAGTCTTTCAGCTGTTCAGTGCTTTCGGCGCGTTTGATGTAGATGATATTTTGCTGAATTGTCTGGGCGCATCACTTGGATTTGGCTGTTACCGGCTGTGTTGTTTGATAAGAAGGAGATGTTTTTCATGAAAAAGATACTGAGAAAAATAAAAGCGAATGTGGTAATTTCTTCACTGTTGTGTGTCGCGCTGGGTTTGGTACTGGTGGTATGGCCCGGCATGTCCATGCAGATCGTGTGTGCTGCCATTGGTGCGGTACTGATTCTGACAGGTGTGATGAAGATTGCTGAATATTTTATTGTCAAAGACGGAAGCCTGTATGCCCAGACAAATCTGATCTTCGGTATTGTCTTAACCGTAGTGGGCGTCTGGATTGTGGTTAAGCCGGATAAAGTATTGGCGATTATTCCGATTATTGTGGGAATTGTAATTGTGATACATGGGATTCATAAGCTGCAGCAGGCTGTGACACTTCGCAAGAGCCGATATGATAAATGGTGGGTGGCATTGATTTTAGGTCTGCTGACGGCAGGACTTGGCGTACTTTTAATCTGCAAGCCTTTTGCGGCGCTGGACACGGTAGTGATGCTGATTGGCTTTTTCTTAATCTATGACGGGCTTTCCAATATCTGGATCATATCCAGGGTTTATAAGACTGCGAAGCTGTTGAAGCAGGAAGCGGAGGCTGTGGATGTAGAGATTGAGGAATTGTAAATATTAAATTATAGTTGTGAATTTTATGTGATACGGCTTGTACTTTAGATTAAAATGTTTTAAGATGAAACATAGAAGAATATGGAAAGTTCCATACAGGATATCTTTTAGAAGAAATAAGATATATTTTGGTAAAGCAGTAATACATAGTCCGCAGCTTGCAGAAAGGTATGGTGGTTGCTATGATGATCGGTGCGATTGGAGCATATAGTTTTCAGCCTTATGTGTATAATACGAATACGGTAAGTGCCGCAAGTATGAATAAGCTGTCTAAGATTTCCGATGATGTACTGGATAAGAAAATCGATTACAGTGAACTTGTGGATGACAGCCGGAACGTGAATCCTTTGAAAAAGGGACAGACGCTGAATTTTCAGAGTATGCTTGAGAAACAGATGCAGAAAGGACAGCTGAATGCAGCGAAGGTGATGAAGCCTGCCGGAGAGGCGAAAGCAGCGGAGGAAACAGTCCGGTCAGTGGAAGAGCAGGCAACAGCAGAAGAAACAGCGCAGCCGGCGGAAGAGCAGGCAGCAGGCAACATAGATAACGGTTACAGCAGTTATCAGATGCAGCTGGCGGTCAACGCTTATGAAATGACTATGACGGCGTAGGTTTGGCAGTTGACAGAAACATTACAGATACAATTACGGGAAGAACATTATAAAGCGATGCTGGCGCATTATCATTTCAATGAGGCGGACTTAGACCAGCTTAGGTGTCTGGGTGAAATCCTTCTGCGGACGGCGGAACCGGTCATGTATTGTAAGCCGTGCCGGGTAACAGGCAGCGGCGGTGAAGCGGTCATAGAGGAGATACAGCCGGAGCGGGCGGAAGAAGGAACACAGCTTGCAGTGATCGTATCGCTCGGAGCGAAGGTGGATGCCTTACAGAATGAGTATGTCAATAAAGAACGCCTGACGGAAGGCTATATGATCGAATGTATCGGGATGGAACTTTTGAAAGCAGCCTATGAGTTGACGGCGGAGAAAATTTGGGAAGCATACGGGCTGTGGGTGAGCGGTTTTGCATTTTTGGGAGAACAGTATCCGTTGGAGTTGACAGATGATGTTTTCCGCCTGCTTGTACCGGAGGGAATCTCTTATAATCAGGCATTCATGCTGACACCCAGAAAATCAGTGGTGTTCGTGACGACACTGCAGAAAGAGCGGAAAGACGGTTATTGCCATGTTTGTGATGCGTGCAGTAATTTGCAGTGCCCCAACAGACAAAGCCGGGACAAAACGAAGGCACCGGAGAAAAGGGCAGAGCAGGATACGATTTCTGCCAAGGAGGGAAAGAATCATTCCGTTAATCTGAATTATGGATATCAGAGAATATTTGGGAAGCCATGAAGGCTTCCCGATTTTATTGCTTTCTATGAGACCGCCATCGCCTTTATCCGCGCCAGACTCTTATTGACGGCGGGAATCAGGAGAATGATGATGGTCACGATTGCTTCCGCAAAGATGTAGATGGCATTGTATACCAGTGAGTACGGCAATGCCCCCCAGCCTTCCCACGCGTAGGAGCCGAAGAAGATCCATCCGGAAATGACTGCAAATACATAGCGTCCTAATATGGCGGCAATGTAGCCTTTCAGAAGTCCGTATTTGGCATTGCAGAAAAGACCGGATAATCCCAGTGCGCCGAAAGCGAGAAGATAATCAACCACAAGCTGCATCGGGAATAATACATAAGGATCGATCAGAAGCTGTAAGATGCCGTATGCCACGCCGGTTAAAAGCCCCGCGCCTAAACCGAAGAAATAGCCAGGAAGACAGATGACCAGCATGGACAGTAAGGTAATGGAACCGCCTGTGGGAAAGTGGAACAGCTTAAGATTAGAAAGCACCGTGCCGAGTGCGATCGCCAAGGCGCAAAAAACAAGCTGCTTTACAGTCAGTTTACCGCTTTTGGGAGAGGAATCGTTTTGGATCTGTTTTTTGGTATAATTTCTTGCGAAAATAACAGCGCCCGCAAGCAGAACAATAAGAATGACGGCAAGGACTATCTTGCCGGATGTGGTAGGGACATAAGTTGTTTCGCCCCAGTCGTTGACAATTACGTTGTACATAAAAAATCCTCCTTTGTCTGTAGAATAGCGAGGAGGGGAGATAATATTGTAATAAGAATTCACGTGATTCCGCTTTCTTATATACAATCGCTTCCTTACGCCGGTATTATCCGGTTCAAGTAATGAGGGTTAGAGTGGCAGATACGGTAGTTCTGATTCACTCAATCTCAGCTAACGCTCCCCTAGCAAGTTATTCAGTTATGTGACATATGATTGATTGGCATGTCACGGTAAGCGCTTGGCTTACTTCTATATAATATAATAATATAGTGTTTTGTACCGCGTATGTCAAGACGGGAAGATATTTCAGTTTCTCCCTTTTTTTCAGGCGAACATTTCAGCTTTGCAAATCACGGAAAAGTTGATATAGTAAATAGTAATAAGAAAAGAATTGATTGCAGACAGTGAACTGGATGGGACACGCGAAAGATGAAACAGGAGAAAAAGAATTCTTTCTATAAAATATATGATGTATTACAGCCTTTTGTCATTTACTATTTTTTGCATATTGCTGTTTTCTATTTGTTGGCTTTTTTGTTTCAGGTCAGTTTAGAGACTTTCGGGCAAGGATATACCGATTATATGACAGCACATGCAGAGACTGTGACAGGGATCGTTAGCGGGGCAACCATGCTGCTTGCCGCAGCGCCGTTAGTATCTATGCTGAGGAAGGAACTGCATGACCGCAGGATGGTGCAAGGATATGCGTATGAAAGTCATGTGGGGCAGTCTGTGGAAAACGGAATTGCGGGGACAGCATTGTCTGGGGGAAGAGTATTTGACCGGGGGATGCAGACCGGCACGATTATTCTCACTGTGATTCTTGCTGTTACATCCTCTGTGGGATTGAACATACTGCTTAGTATAACCGGAATAGCGGATGCCTCCGGCACCTTTCAGGATGTATCAAGACGGCAGTTTGGCGTTGCATTCGGCATTGGCATCATACTTTATGGCATTGTGTCGCCGTTAGCGGAGGAAATTGTGTTCCGCGGGGTACTTTATAACCGTATGCGGAAATATTATCCGGTCTGGCCGGCAATCGTTGTGTCCGGGCTGTTCTTCGGATTGTATCACGGGAACCTGGTGCAGGGAATCTATGGGAGTTGTCTGGGTATCCTGATGGCATATCTGTATGAAAGAACAGGAAAATTTCTGATTCCGGTTCTGTTTCATGCGGTGGCGAACATATCGGTATACTCAATAGCTTATATCCCGGAGTTACAGGATGAACTGTTTCAGATTATAAATTGTGTTATCCTGCTGACAATTTCCATTTTCTGTATTATATGTCTGGAAAAATTATCCGCGTTGAAAAAAAGCAGTCAATAAGGAATATAGTATAAAGCAGTAATTGTGCCAAAATAAGGATTTCTGAATAAAAAATAAAACATAAAATCTGACTATTCAGATAGGCAGAGGGTAATAGTCAAATATTCTGACAATTTAAAGAAAAATTCGTATTTACAAGGAGAGAAAACTGTAGTATAGTATAGATGCAGGTCGCAAAGGAGCGTAATGTGTTTCCTTTGCGACCTATTTTACGCGCATGAGAAACGCAAAGCGTTTCGAATCTGCTTATGAAAGTGCAGAGTCAGAAGGCTCATGAGGGTCTGGATCAGGAGACTTATGCGTACAATAACCGTGAGAACAAAGTAATTGTGAATAAATCAATTCAGGAGGGAAAGCTATGTTTGATGCGAAAATGACCGTTCCGGAGGCACCGTTGTATCGTGCGGAGTTTGAACACGATAACTGCGGAATCGGAGCCTGCGTCAACATCAAAGGACAAAAGAGCCGTGAAACGGTAGAGAATGCGCTGAAGATCGTAGAGAACTTAGAGCACAGAGCAGGTAAAGATGCGGAAGGCAAGACCGGTGACGGTGTAGGTATTTTAACACAGATGCCGCACAAATTTATGGTAAAGGTAACGAAAGATTTAGGATTTGATATTGGCGGAGAGAGAGAATACGGTGTAGGTACGTTCTTTTTCCCGCAGGACGAGCTGCAGCGCAATCAGGCGAAGAAAATGTTTGAAATCATTGCCGATAAGGAAGGTCTTAAATTCCTCGGCTGGAGAACCGTTCCCACTGTGCCGTCCGTATTGGGACACAAGGCGGTAGAATGTATGCCTTGTATTATGCAGGCTTTTATTAAGAAACCTGCGGGTGTGGCCAAGGGGCTTGATTTTGATAGAAAGCTTTATATTTTAAGAAGAACCTTCGAGCAGTCGACCGATGTGACTTATGTAGTCAGTTTGTCCAGCAGAACGATTGTATATAAAGGTATGTTTCTGGTAAGACAGCTTCGCACGTTCTTTTCCGATTTACAGGATAAGGATTATGAGTCGGCGATTGCTATTGTACATTCCCGTTTCTCCACCAACACGAATCCAAGCTGGGAGCGTGCCCATCCGAACAGATTTATCGTACATAACGGCGAGATCAATACGATCCGCGGCAATGCCGATAAAATGCAGGCGCGTGAGGAAAATATGGAGTCTGTGCATCTGGAAGGACAGATGCATAAGATTCTTCCGGCGATCAATGCCTCCGGTTCCGACTCCGCTATGCTGGATAATACGTTGGAATTCCTTGTAATGAGCGGTATGCCGCTGCCTTTGGCGGTGATGATTACCATACCGGAGCCGTGGGAGAACAATAAGACCATGTCCCAGAAGAAAAAGGATTTCTACCAATATTATGCGACAATGATGGAACCGTGGGACGGTCCGGCGTCCATTCTTTTCTCTGACGGAGATATTATGGGGGCGGTGCTTGACCGTAACGGTCTGCGTCCTTCCCGTTATATGATTACGGATGATGATACATTGATCTTGTCTTCCGAGGTGGGTGTACTGGACATAGATCCTTCCAAGATCGTGGTGAAGGAGAGACTTCATCCGGGCAAAATGCTTCTGGTGGATACCGTTCAGGGCAGGGTAATTGATGATGATGAGATCAAGGAAAAATATGCTTCCGCACAGCCTTACGGTGAATGGCTTGACAGTCGTCTGGTGGCATTAAAGGATCTGAAAATTCCGAATCAGCGTGTGCCGGAATTTACCTATGAAGAAAGACAGCGTATGCAGAAAGCCTTCGGTTATACCTACGAGGAGCTTAAGATGAGCATTCTTCCGATGGCGAAAAACGGCGCGGAAGCGATTGCCGCTATGGGTGTGGATACCCCGATCCCGGTATTGTCCAAGGCGCATCATCCGCTGTTCCACTATTTCAAGCAGCTTTTCGCCCAGGTGACCAATCCGCCCATTGATGCCATCCGTGAAGAAGTGGTTACTTCCACTACCGTTTATCTCGGCGGCGACGGCAATTTATTGGAGGAAATGCCTGAAAACTGCAATATGCTGAGAGTTCACAATCCTATTTTGACCAGTACGGACCTTCTGAAAATCAAGAATATGAAGGCTGATGGCTTTAAGGTAGAAGTGGTTCCGATTACTTACTATAAAAATACAAGTCTGGAGAAAGCGATCGACAGGCTGTTTGTGGAGGTTGACAGAGCCTATAGAGACGGCGCCAATATCATCATTCTGTCCGACCGCGGTGTGGATGAGAACCGTGTGGCGATTCCGTCCCTGCTTGCCGTATCCGCGTTGCAGCAGCACCTGGTAAATACCAAGAAGAGAACCAGCATGGATATTATTTTAGAGTCTGCGGAACCCCGCGAGGTGCATCACTTCGCAACCTTATTAGGTTATGGCGCTTCTGCCATCAACCCGTATTTGGCACAGGAGAGTATTAAGGAACTGATCGACAATCATATGCTGGATAAGGACTATTATGCGGCGGTCAATGATTACAATGATGCTGTTTTACACGGTATCGTCAAGATCGCATCCAAGATGGGTATTTCCACGATTCAATCCTATCAGGGGTCTAAGATTTTTGAGGCGATCGGTATTGATAAAGATGTGATCAACAGGTATTTTACCAACACCGTATGCCGTGTGGGCGGTATTACCTTAAAGGATATTGAAAAAGAAGTGGATACCCTTCACTCCATGGCTTTTGACCCGCTTGGTCTATCTACAGATTTGACGCTGGATAACCCGGGACATCACCAGATGAGAAGCGGCGCTGATGAACATCTTTACAATCCGGAGACGATTCATTTACTGCAGGAGTCAACGAGACGTGGGGATTATGATCTGTTCAAGCAGTATACCGCAGCGGTCAACAACGAGGAAAGTATTAAGAATCTGCGCGGCCTGATGGATTTTCATTATGCGAAGAAACCGGTGCCGATCGAAGAGGTAGAGAGTGTTGACAAGATTGTCACCAGATTTAAAACAGGCGCTATGTCCTATGGTTCTATTTCCAAGGAAGCCCATGAGACAATGGCAATCGCCATGAACCGTCTGCACGGTAAATCCAACTCCGGCGAGGGCGGTGAAGATAAAGAAAGACTGACCGTGGGCGCAGACGGCTTGAACCGCTGCTCCGCGATCAAACAGGTGGCATCCGGCCGATTCGGCGTTACCAGTGAATATTTGAACAGTGCGCAGGAGATTCAGATTAAGATGGCGCAGGGCGCGAAGCCCGGTGAGGGCGGTCATCTGCCCGGCGGTAAAGTATATCCATGGATTGCCAAAACAAGACATTCGACGCCCGGTGTCAGCCTGATTTCCCCGCCGCCTCATCATGATATTTATTCGATTGAGGATTTGGCACAGTTAATTTATGATTTGAAAAATGCAAATACGAAAGCACGTATCTCCGTAAAATTAGTATCCGAGTCCGGAGTAGGAACGGTAGCGGCAGGCGTTGCCAAGGCAGGCGCGCAGGTAATCCTGGTCTCCGGCTATGACGGCGGTACGGGTGCCGCCCCCCGTAATTCTATTCATAACGCAGGTCTTCCGTGGGAGCTTGGACTGGCAGAGACACACCAGACTCTGATCCGGAACGGACTTCGTAATAAGGTACGGATCGAGACGGACGGTAAACTGATGAGCGGACGTGACGTGGCGATCGCTGCAATCCTAGGCGCGGAGGAATTCGGTTTTGCAACAGCTCCCCTTGTAACCATGGGTTGTGTGATGATGAGGGTATGTAACCTGGATACCTGTCCGGTAGGCGTGGCAACGCAGAATCCGGAGCTTCGCAAGCGCTTTAAAGGAAAACCTGAGTATGTGGAGAACTTCATGAAGTTCATCGCACAAGAACTGAGAGAATATATGGCGAAATTAGGTGTCCGCACCGTGGATGAACTGGTAGGAAGAACCGATCTTTTAAAGATCAAAGACAACCTGACAGAGAGCCAGAAAAAGATTGATTTAAGCCTGATCTTATCCAATCCTTACGAGGGCTGCAAAGAGAAATATATTTTTGATCCCAAGCAGGTATATGACTTCCAGTTAGAGAAGACCTTAGATGAGAAGGTGCTGTTAAAGCAGCTTTCCAAGGCATTAGAATCGGGACAGAAGAGAAGCCTGGAGGTAGATGTAACCAATACAGACCGTACTTTCGGTACGATTCTCGGTTCCGAAATCACCAGAAGGTTCGGTGATACGCTGGAGGAAGATACTTATCGGATTCTTTGCAACGGCTCCGGCGGACAAAGCTTCGGCGCTTTTATCCCGAAAGGACTTACGCTTGAGCTTGTGGGCGATTCCAATGACTATTTCGGCAAAGGCTTGTCAGGCGGTAAATTAGTGGTATATCCGCCGAAAGGTTCTAAGTTTAAACAGGATGAAAATATCATTATCGGTAACGTGGCGCTTTACGGCGCAACCTCCGGTAAAGCATTTATTAACGGTGTGGCAGGCGAACGTTTCTGTGTACGTAACTCCGGTGCGAACGCAGTTGTAGAGGGTGTAGGTGATCACGGCTGTGAGTACATGACAGGCGGACGCGTGGTTGTCATCGGTTCCGTAGGCAAGAACTTTGCGGCCGGTATGAGCGGCGGTATCGCTTATGTGCTGGATGAGGACAACGATCTGTACACCAAGACCAACAAGGAAATGGTTTCTTCCTATGAAATTACTTCCAAATATGATGTTCTTGAATTAAAGCAAATGATTAAAGAACATGTAGCTTATACCAATTCTGTCAAGGGCAAAGAGATTTTGGATAATTTCGGTGAGTATCTGCCGAAGTTTAAGAAGATCATCCCGCACGATTATGAGGCAATGCTGAAACTGATCGTGCAGATGGAAGAGAAAGGCCTGAGCGCGGAACAGGCGCAGATCGAGGCTTTCTATGCGAATCAGAAGCAAAAAGGTTAGTAAGGAAAGGAAGATAAGAGTTATGGGAAAACCAACTGGATTTATGGATTATGAGCGCAAGGTTTCCAAGGACGTGAGCCCGAAACAGCGCATTAAGAATTTTAATGAATTCCATGAGCATTTGACCATGGAAGAGCAGCAGTTACAGGGAGCGCGGTGTATGGACTGCGGCGTGCCGTTCTGTCAGTCCGGCATGACACTGTGCGGTATGACTTCCGGCTGCCCGCTGCATAATCTGGTACCGGAGTGGAATGATCTGGTATTTACCGGCAACTGGGAGCAGGCGTATAATCGTCTGCATAAGACCAATAATTTCCCGGAGTTTACTTCGAGAGTATGTCCGGCACTGTGTGAGGCAGCCTGCACCTGCGGCTTAAACGGTGATCCGGTCTCCACCAAGGAGAACGAGTATGCCATTATCGAGAATGCCTATGAAAAAGGATATGCGGCTCCGAAGCCGCCGAAGGTAAGAACCGGAAAAACCGTAGCGGTGGTGGGAAGCGGCCCTTCCGGGCTTGCCGTGGCTGATCAGTTAAACAAGCGTGGACATCTGGTAACGGTATTCGAGCGTTCCGACAGGGTTGGCGGTCTGCTGATGTACGGTATTCCGAATATGAAGCTGGAGAAACACATCATTGACCGTAAAATTAAGGTGATGGAAGAAGAGGGCATTACCTTTGTGACAAACAGTGATATCGGCAGGGATGTAAAAGCGGATAAGCTGTTGAAGGAATTCGACCGTGTGGTACTTTGCTGCGGCTCCTCCAATCCCCGTGATATCAATGCACCGGGACGGGATGCCAAAGGCATCTACTTCGCAGTAGATTTCCTGACCCGCAGCACCAAGAGTCTGTTGGATTCTGATTTCAAGGATAAATTATATGTAGATACCAAGGATAAAGATGTGGTAATCATCGGCGGCGGTGATACCGGTAATGACTGCGTGGGAACTGCCATCCGTCACGGCGCCAAATCCGTGACGCAGATCGAGATGATGCCTAAGGCGCCCGATGAGCGTGCCGAGAATAATCCATGGCCCGAATGGCCCAAGGTCTGCAAGACAGATTACGGTCAGCAGGAAGCGATCGCCGTATACGGTCATGATCCTCGTATCTATGAGTCTACAGTGAAGGAGTTTATCAAAGATAAGAACGGCAATTTAAAAGCCGTTAAGATCGTATCCCTGACTTGGGAGAAAGACCCGGAGACAGGGCGCATGAATATGAAAGAGGCGGCAGGCTCAGAGAAGATCCTGGATGCGCAGATCGTACTGATCGCGGCAGGATTCCTGGGAAGCCAGAAGTATGTGACAGATGCTTTTAAAGTGGAATCAGACGGCAGAACCAACGTCAAAACAGACGCCGGTAAATTTGCGACGAGCACAGACAAAGTGTTTACGGCAGGCGATATGCATACCGGACAGTCTCTCGTCGTCAAAGCCATCAGACAAGGCAGAGAATGCGCCAGAGAAGTAGACGAAAGCCTTATGGGGTATACAAATATGCATTTGCAGTAGAGCCGTGCATGGATAAAAATGAGAACAACCAGAAGAGGATGCTTGCATACTCGGCTGGTTGTTTTCATTTTTAGACATATAGGGCGAAGCCCGTGACCGAGATGGAGCGAAGCGGAATCGAGGTGCGCACGGCGGAGTAGGTGCGCGAAGCGGAAT
>CAZPSD010000009.1:4195-38615 GCA_964589055.1 uncultured Bacteroides sp. | reverse complement strand
CCTGTCTGTTATGCAAACTTCGCTAAGATGCCATTTACAAATCCTGAGGAAGCATCCTGTCCGAATTTCTTGGCAAGCTCCACTGCCTCATTGATGGCAACTCCGGTGGGAACGGACTCATCATACATGATCTCATAAACCGCCAGCCTTAAAATCGTTAAATCCACCTTGCTCATTCTGGTAGTGTCCCACCCCTCTGCCTTCTCATTTAAAAGGGTATCTATCTGTGTAAGCTTCTCTCTGATCTTATGATATTTATCCGAAACATAGGCAGCATCTTCCTCCTGTGCCGCGCCTTCTTCCTCAAAAAAGAGCTGCTCCTGCTCCGGCATATCTTCCAATTTGTTAAATTCCACGCGGAACAACAATTTAAAAATTTGTTCCCGTAACTCTCTTCTGCTCATAACAACTCCCGCTCTGCCTTATTTCTCTTTTGCCACATTGATACCTGCGATACGGATATTTACGTCTGTCACTTCCAGACCTGTCATATTCTCTATTGCGCTTTTGACTTTGTTCTGAACCTGCTGGCAAGTTGCCGGGATATTAAAGCCATACTCCATCGTAATAGCAAGTTCTACTTTCACTCTCTGATTCAAAACATCCACCTTGGCACCTTTGGCAAAAGACTTCATTCCTACTCGTTTTAAAATTTCATTAGACATATTGCCGCCCATAGCTGCCACACCGTCTACTTCCGCAGCAGCAAGCGCTGCAATCATTGCAACGACATCATCTGCAATCTTTACCGTTCCGAACTTCTCATCATTCTGTAATACATACGTATTTCGAGACAATTCCTGTTCCATATCAATAACCATGCCTTTCTCTCAACCTGTGAATTTAAGTCACAGGCTCAAATTGTTGCGTAACACTTATCACGCCTCTCTCTTATTTAGGTTAAGTATACCAAAATTTCTTATTCTTGCCTAGTCCTATTCCCGTCAAAGCCAGAAGCTCATACTATATTGTTTCTCATTATCCGCATAAGATACCACCCCATCGGGGCAGTCCAAATACCGGAAAATTCCCTGGTTGATAATGAGTGCCTCCTGCATCTGCCTGTATACCTCATAATCAGCACATTTTAAGGTTACATAGGCGCTCCCCTTCTCATAACCTTCTTCAAAAATCCGCTTCAGCCGGTCTTCGTCCCACTGGGTAAAGTACACGCCCTCACGCACATAATAATTAGCAGTCATGGAAGTACATTCGGGCAGTTCAACAACATTATTGATCGTATGCGTGATCTCCAACTGCTTCGTGGTCACACACAAATAATCATAATTGATCGTAGGTATTTTCTCATCGGGGTATGTGACGGAACCTTCTACAGCCTGGTAAGATGCATCTCCCCATGTTGTATCCACATAATAATACTGTCCGTCAATCCTGACCATGTTCCATGCATGTCCTTCCCCGCCTGTCACACTTCCCAGCACCAGCGTGGCAAAGATATCCGCCTGATTCAATAAATACTGTGTGGCTTTGGCATACCCCTGACAAACCGATCTTCCTTCTATAAATACAGAGCAAATATTCTGATTATTCTGCGCTGCAGCATCATATTCCGTATGATGGATCAGATATTCATAAATATACTTCACTTTCGTATATTCGTCTGCATCCTTTGGCATACCCGCTAGACATTGATTCACATAATCATCTATCAGTTTTTGCTTTTCCTGCACTTCTTCCTGACTGAACCGATAAGTACCCGTAAAAGTGATCTTTCGAAGAACATCCCCCAGGGTATATTCCGTATACGTATAACCGTCCACATAGAAAATCTCAGGATGGTCATTAAGTACACATTGAAAAACCCGTGATATTTCCTCCTTGTCACAGCTTGACAACTTCACATCCTCCCCAAAAGCGAGAAGTGCATTGGCAATCTCTGTATATAATACTTTCTCATCCTCTGACAGCATCTGATAGGCATAACAATTCTCCAAAGATTCTTCCGAAATCATTTGCTCCTGCCTGATCACCTGCTCCGAAACCTCATATTCTGTCTGTGCTGCCCCCAGATCTGCCTGTCTGTACAAATCACTTTTCTCATGCGGCAGCTCATACCATGCATAGGCCAGGCATCCGGTCAAAAATAACATACAGATCAATAGTAAGCCTGTTCTTTTCATATGCAACACCTTCATCACCGCAGATTCCGCGCCGGTATTTTCTAATTCCTGCCAAACTCCGACAAAATCAAGCCTTCATTTCTCTCGACCGTCATACCGATGCTCCACTGATTCACAAACAACAATAAGGGGTTGTCCTTCAAATCCTTGATCTTCTTCATATCCGAAGTGCCTGTCAGTTTATCCAAATCAATATCCTTATTCTCAATCCAGCGGATATGTTCATAAGGAAGATTCTCCAGTCTGATCTCTACATTATATTCGTTCTCCAAACGATACTTAAGCACGTCAAACTGCAGCGCCCCGACTACTCCGACGATAATCTCTTCCATACCGGTATTAAATTCCTGAAAGATCTGAATAGCCCCCTCCTGTGCGATCTGCGTGATTCCTTTCACAAACTGTTTTCGTTTCATGGTATCTATCTGTCTTACCCTGGCGAAATGCTCCGGTGCAAAAGTCGGGATCCCTTCGTACTGAAACTGTTCTTTGGGCATACAGATCGTATCTCCGATAGAGAAGATACCCGGATCAAATACACCGATGATATCTCCCGCATAAGCTTCGTTCAATATCTTCCGTTCATCTGCCATAATCTGCTGCGGCTGGGACAGTCTCATGATTTTACCGCCCTGCACGTGCTTTACCTCGGCACCGGCATCAAATCTTCCGGAGCAGATACGCATAAATGCCACCCTGTCACGATGTGCCTTATTCATATTCGCCTGGATCTTAAAGACAAAAGCGGAAAAGTCATGCTCCACCGGATCAATCAGTCCAATATCCGCTTTCCGCGGAAGCGGTGTCGTCGTCATCTGCAAAAAGTGCTGTAAGAAAATCTCTACGCCGAAATTCGTAAGCGCCGAACCGAAAAATACGGGCGTTAACTCTCCTGCCTGTATCAGTTCCAGATCATACTCTGCGCTGGCGCCATCCAACAGTTCTATCTCTTCCAACAGTTTTTCCTTGTTTTCTTCTCCGATATATGCTGTCAGCGTACCCTCATCCGCTATCGGAATCCGGGTAGCATGTCCTTCTTTTGTGCCCTTCTCCGTATCCGAATAAGTAATCACGCATTCGCTGGCGCGCTCGTAAACGCCTTTAAAATTCTTACCGGAACCGATGGGCCAGTTGATCGGACAAGTGGCAATCCCCAGTTCCTTCTCGATCTCATCTAACAACTCAAAGGTATCATTGGCATCCCTGTCCATCTTATTGATAAACGTAAAAATCGGAATGTGGCGCATAACACACACTTTAAACAGCTTACGCGTCTGCGCCTCCACACCCTTAGATGCATCAATCACCATAACCGCAGAATCCGCCGCCATCAGCGTTCTGTAAGTATCCTCAGAGAAGTCTTGATGTCCCGGTGTGTCCAAAATATTGATACAAAAACCATCATATTCAAACTGCAGCACAGAAGAAGTAACGGAAATACCTCTCTCTTTTTCAATCTCCATCCAATCCGAAACCGCATGTCTTGCCGTTGCCTTGCCTTTGACGCTGCCCGCCAGATTGATGGCTCCTCCGTATAATAAGAACTTCTCGGTCAGGGTCGTCTTACCCGCATCCGGATGCGAAATGATCGCAAAGGTTCTTCTTTTGTTAATTTCATCCGCATAATTACTCACGTTTTCATCCTCCAATATATATCCTGTTCTGAAATCCGTCCGCACAGAATCTGCCTGTTTCCGCTCTGTCTGCTACAGCATGGACGTCCCAGCGAACTCCGGTGTAATCCCAAAGTAGTTAAGCACTGTCGCGCCGATATCCGCAAAGGTCTCTCTGGTACCCAGATTAGCCGGGGTGATCTTTTTACCGTACATAAGAAACGGCGTGTACTCTCTGGAATGGTCGGTAGATACCGTATAACCCGGATCGCAGCCATGATCTGCCGTAATCATAATGATATCGTCTTCCCTAAGCCGCTCCAACATTTCCGGCAGTCTATGATCAAAATAAGTAAGCGCTTTTGCATATCCGTCAATATCATTACGATGTCCATAGAGCATATCATAATCTACCAGATTGACAAAACAAAGCCCCTCAAAATCCTGCCCAAGATATTCCAGAGTTCTCTCTATCCCCTCTTCATTTCCTTTCGTATATACAAAGTCCGTGATTCCTCTTCCTGCAAAAATATCTTTGATCTTACCTACAGAAATCACATCCTTCCCGGCTGTTTTCAACTGATCCAGCATCGTCACCGCTGGCGGCTCCAAAGAAAAGTCATGACGCTTCGGCGTTCTCGTATAATGACCGCTTGTTCCGATAAAGGGGCGGGCAATCACTCTTCCAACACTATGCTCTCCTTGTAGAATTTCCCTTGCCATCCTGCAATATTCATACAGCGTCTCTACCGGTACGATTTCTTCATGGGCTGCGATCTGAAACACGCTGTCGGCTGACGTATAGACAATCAGATCACCGGTCTTAACATGTTCATCCCCATACTTTTGAATAACTTCCGTGCCGGAATAGGGTTTGTTGCATAATACACCCCTGCCTGTTACTTTACAAAACGCCTCCAGTATCTCCTCCGGAAATCCATTGGGATAAGTAGGTAAAGGTTGTTTCGAACATATCCCCGAAATCTCCCAGTGTCCGATTGTCGTATCCTTTCCTTTGGACGCCTCTTTCATACGGGCAATCCTTGCTTCCGGGGTTTCCACGCCTTCCCTGCAGGTCACTCCTTCAATGTTAAAAAGACCCAGCGACTTCATATGAGGCATATCAAATTCGGGACTTGAGGACACAGACCTTAACGTATTAGTACCCTTATCACCGTACGCTGCCGCGTCCTCCATTTCTCCGATTCCAAAGCTGTCTAACACGATTAAAAAAACTCTTTTCATCCTTTGCCTCCGTTATTATAATCTTATTGTAATATGGCTAAGTCAAAAAATGCCATGCGAGTATATATTATCATAAAATTCCCAATAATGCATCTAATTTGCATTGACTGTACTGATAATGACGGCATCGGCGCTGACACCGGTCTTGCGGATTACAATATCCTCGATCTGGGCGCGCTGGGCTTCTGTCAGTTCCGAAGTATTAACCACCACGTCCACACTGTCACCGTCAATGCTGACAATGGCATCATCAAACCCTTTTGCCTCCAATAAGATCTCGGCGGCGGTTTCTTTCTCCGCGATATCCGTCATGGATATCATACTGTTGACGGCTTCCTGCTTCTGCGTCTCGCTGATATTGGCATTATTGATTATCTCCAGCAGTGTCTCTTTGTTCTGGGCTCTCGTCTGCTCCTTCTCTAATTTAGCGCCGGACAATGCTGACGTCGTACCTGCGGAGGTAAATACAGCCTCTCCGGGCACTTCATCCATCTGTTCCTCGGCAAGCGCCGCTTCCAGTTCTTCATCCACGCTGCCACTTTCCACCATAGTTACATCGCTGTCCAGGCTCTCAATATCTCCGGATGCCTGCTCCAAATCCTCCTCAGACAGATCCTCCAGCGCCGCATAATCTAAGTTTCCCAAATCATCTGTTGCAATTTCTCCGTTTACGGACATAATCTCTTCATCAGTTACTTTTGTGCCTGCGAAATTCAGATAACCTGCCACCGCAATCATAATTGCAAGCGCAGTAATCATCATCTGATTCTTCTTAATCATGTTTTTCAATGTCTTCTCCCCTTCACTGATTATTATTTTTCATCTTAACTACTGTTATTTTATTCATGTCTATATCAAATAATACCTGAATTACTTCGATTATATTCTGGCGTACTGTTATTTGGTCAGCTCCCTGCGCAACCACTACCACCCCCTCTACCATAGGCGGAATTGTCTTGACCACATAAGGTACGCTGTTACCGCTCTCATCGATTGTGTAGATGGTAGTTTTCTCCGTCTGGCTCTCTGTCACCGTACGGTTACCTCCGGCAGAATCATTCTCCGCCGTATCAGACAATTTCTCCGGTCCGTCTTTCTCTACTATTTTCTCTTCCGATTCCTTTAAGGTAATCAAAACCCTAACCTCTCCCGCTCCTTCTACATAACTTAACGTATTCTCCAGTTTATCTTCCCAATAGCTGGCATAAGCCGAATCTGCACAGCCTTCTGTTATAAACTCTGCGTTTTCTCCTTGCGAATTATCCTTCCGGAGTTCTATCGTATCATCTATGATGTCCGATATATCGGACTTTGGCTCTGCCGATTTCACCGGCCATACTATCACACACAGGAGTATTCCTGTCAAAATCATGATCAGACACTGATCTTTACGCGGTTTCCAGCCTTTGAGCAGATTCCCAAACAATTTTTTACCATTCTCCACGGCATATCACCTCCACTTTATCCTCACCGATTCCGAGGGCATCCGCAAAAATGCGCCTGTATGTGCTTTCCAAATCAATTTTTTCGCTGCTGTCCATCTGGTCATCATTTTCCAAATCAACTGTTATTTTATCAATTATAGCAGGAGAATCCTTAATCCCGCCGATCTCCCCCTCATACTTTGTGTCTTGCTTTTCCATGACAATCCGAATACATCCAACAATCCACCCTTTGTCTTCTTCGCGTACATCTGCCGTTTCTGTTTCTTCTAATTGAATCTCTACCTCCGTTACCCGATATTCTTCTTTCTCAAGTTCAAGGTTTAACCGGGTTTGTACTTCTTCCTCTATTTGCTGCATGGCTGCGTCTCTTACCATTGTATTGTCCCATAGGCTCCGAGCATCCTGTCCCGTATTCTGCTCTTCCAGACTCTGCATGATATGCTCCATACCATTTTCCCATTCTGCCTCGATCTCATCCGCGCCTGACACAAAGGGACTTATAAACAACAATAGTACCATAACACTTGCTATCAATTTAATATACTTTTCATAATGTTTCCCCGGAGCAAAATGCATTACCGCCTGTGCGACTATCATAAAAATGCCGATTTCCTTAATATTTGCAATGATCGTTCCCATTACATCCCCCTGCTTGTCGTATAGGTAATGACTGCAATCTGGATCACAAACATCCCCACAGACGATAATGCTATTTTAAGCAGCATCAGGTTGCCGTCTCCTACCCGGTCGGCACAATTCGTCATTCTCTTGTCACTGACAATCCCAATCAATGCTGCACTTAGCTTCGTGACGCAGGCCAACAGCAAAATCTTTAGCAGCGGTATGCTGCACAGCATAATAAGAACAAGCGTTATGTAAATACCAATGCTATTTTTAATCAGCACTGCTGAGCCGACTACCATTTCGAACATTCCTTCTGTCAGTCCGCCGATGCCCGGTATTGCCGATACTGCTTTCTTCAAGGCGGCAGCCTGCAGGGAATCCAAAACAGGTGATATCATTGACTGCAAAAGACTGAATCCGGTGATAATTCCCAGTGTCACTTTCAGGCTGATCCCGATGACCTTTTCCAACAACTCCAACAGCATTGTCAGCTTCTCTTCCATCCACACGCCGTTGATAACCGTCAGCAAAACATAACTGTATACTCCCGGCAGAAGAATGGACAAATAGCCCCATTCCACAAGATATACGATAAACAGTAAGATCTGGTAATACACCGATGCAGAGGCAATTCCAGAAGAACTTCCCACCGCCACCATATAAGTAGGAATATAAATTTTCATGAAAGTGGTGACTGTTCCAAGAATCTCCCGCACAATTTCAGCCGCATTAACGAAGGCTTTCAGCAGTACCGCAATCAAAAGCAAATAGACAAAATAAAAAGCAAGCTCAGATACCTGCTGATCCTTAAAAAGATCCGCGAAGTTGGTAAACAGGGCGGCTACAATTCCCAGGATAAAAATGGTAAGAAACAATGCTTTCAGTTCTCCCGTCTGTGCACTGAGCATCCCCGTAATGCCATGCTTCAGTTCTTTGACTGCCTCCCACAGCTGTCCCTGCATAATAAGCCCCATAACCTCTTTTCCGTCAAAGGTAAATTCGGGAAACAACCGGGTAAAATCCAGAGAAACCGCGTCCATATCCATCTCATCCCACACGAAACTGCTCTCTAACATTCCATTTCTCCTCATTCCGCTGCATCCGCGGCATACTTCTGTACCAATAACAAATCCCCTAAAAATCTTTTGCACTTTCATCCGGCGATTGCCTGTATACTATCCATTAACGCCAAAAGAACAGGCATACCTACCAATAAAATATATAGTTTTCCCAACATCTCAACTTGACCGGCGATTCCTCCATATCCTGCATCTTTACAGATACCCGCACAGAATTCACAGACATAAGTGGCTCCCACCGCTTTGAGCAACACAGTCAGATACTTGTAGTTTTCATTTAAATACTCCCGCAGTTGTTCCATTCTCTCCAGGATTTGTGTAAAATAACGGGTGGTATAGCCAAGAATGACCAGGCATACCGCTATTCCGATATAGACTCCGTATTCCGCTTTATAGCTTTTAAGCCCGACGGCAAACAACACCCCTACAATTCCGATCAGCCCGATTTTAACCATTTCCATAATAATTCCTCCTTTGCTTCTGCTTGCTGTGCTACAAAGTGAATAGTTCCTGTACCATGACGAACAGATCATATATATAGGGAATAATCCAGGTTAAAACAAGAATCAATCCTGCCAAACTAATCAAAAAAGCATGTTCTTCTCTGCCACTATGCTTTAAAACCTGATTTAATATTGTCACCAAAATCCCTACCGCCGCTATCTTGAAAATAAGACTTACGCTCATTTATTCCTCACATTCTGCCGCTTTAACAGCACAAATATTTCATATACAGGTAGATTTATGTGAGAGGAGGTTTCCGTTACATTTCTTTATTGCAAATTCAAAAATCCTTTTCACACTTTCTCTGAATACCCGTCATAGCAGGATGATTGTCAGAAATACCCCTGCCAGAATACTCACACTGCGTATTACTCTTGACTTGTTCTGATAGGTTTCCTCCACCTGCCTGCATTTTCTGGCCAGCATATCCATTGACTGTCCGATATTGACCGCCTGCAGCGTCTCTTCCCGCATCCCCAGATTCTCCGGCAGCCTCCTGAGCACATCCTTTTCCTCCTCCTGCAAAGGCACTCCCTGAAAACACAATTCCATCTGCCTTGTCCATATTGTTTCTAAGCCTGTACCATTCCTTTGCCTGATTTGTTCGTAAATCTGCCGAAAATGAGGGCCATACCAGGCATCACTGTATTCCGAAAGGATCAGGCAGATTTCCGGCAGGGTATGCTTTCCATAACGAATTTCATCCTGTATTCTTCTGATAATACGTATCAATTCCCTAAGATGCCGTATCCTGTCCTGTTCTTCCCTGACTTTTCCGTCTCCCCATCCTATACACCCTGCCATAATACATAAAAACCCCACTAATTTAAACATTGTCTTCCTTCTCTGTCATAGATTCCTTCTACCGCACATCTGCCATGCCGCTTTTCAAGCACCACATATCTGTCAAAAAGCCTGTTTTCTATTACGAAACGCATGTATTTTTTCCCTTTTATATCATCCAAGGAGTTACCATGAATCGTAGCGATAAACTTACAGCCGCATCCGCTTGCCATAAACAGCGCCTGGATATCTCTGTCGCTTCCTAATTCGTCTACCGCAAGTACCTGAGGCGCCATGGATCGGATCAGCAGCATCATTCCCTCCACTTTCGGACATCCGTCCAACACATCCGTACGGATTCCTACGTCATTTTGTGCAATACCCAGATAACTGCCGGCAATTTCCGAACGTTCGTCTACCACGCTGACATTTACACCGCTGCCATATGCATTTCCATCCGATATCTGCCGGATCAGGTCGCGCAGCATGGTGGTCTTGCCGCATCCCGGCGGAGAGATCAACAGGGTGTTAAGCACCTGCCCTTTTTCATACAGATAGGGAATGGCCAAATCTGCCACACCTTTTAGTTCATGGGCGATACGAATATTTAAATAACGGATGTATTTCATGTTTCGAATCCTATTTTCTTCCTCCAGAATAACCTGACCGGCAAGCCCCACACGGTGTCCCCCCTGAATCGTCAGAAACCCCTGCCGTATTTCATCCGCAAAGGCATAAATGGAATACTGGCACAGATGCTTTAAGATCATTTCCAGTTCTTCCGGTCTGCTTCCCGCCTCCGGCGGCTGCCTGTCCATTAGTTTCCCCTTTTCATTGACAAACCACTCCCTGTTATTGATTAAAACAGTTACCGGTGCCCCGACACGCAGCCGGATTTCCTGCAATTTGTCTGCCTGTCCGGCTACTTCCCGCCACCGGCCGCGCATCGGCTCCGGAAACATATGTAACACTTCCTCTTGCAGCATATGTAATCCCCCCTTATCTCAATATATGAACCGTTGTCCAAGTTATGACTTTTAATTTTTTGCCTAACGCCGCTTATGCGCACACAAAAAAGCCAGCCTTCCGGCTGACTTTTTTATATTTTTAAATTATTTGATATTTTTAAATTTTATTTGGACAACAAAATCCTGTCATTATCCAGCTGCTTGCCCGCCTGCAGACTAAACTGCTGCAACAGATCCTCCACCGTAAGCGCAGACCGCTCTTCACCGCTGATGTCAAGCACAATCCGTCCCGAATCCATCATCAGCGTACGATTCCCCAATTCCAATGCCTGATGCATATTATGGGTCACCATAAGACAGGTAATCTTACGATCTGACACAATTTTCTTGGTTAACTCCAATACCTTCTGAGCCGTAGCCGGATCGAGGGCTGCCGTATGCTCGTCTAACAACAATATTTTAGGCGTTACCATAGTCGCCATCAGAAGCGTCAATGCCTGACGCTGTCCGCCGGAAAGCAGTCCCACCGGCTGTTTCATCCAGTCTTCCAGTCCCATATCCAGCAGGGAAAGCTGTTCTTTGAACATCTGCTTTTCTTTGCTGCTGATGCGGCTGAAAAAGGCGTGGGAAGATGTGGATGCCCTCAAATACGCCAGTGCCATATTTTCCTCAATGGTCATATGGGGTGCGGTGCCCTTCAAGGGATCCTGAAATAAATGTCCGATTACTTTACTTCTGATATGTTCCTTGCGGT
Organism: uncultured Bacteroides sp.; assembly: GCA_964589055.1. Taxonomy (GTDB): domain Bacteria; phylum Bacillota; class Clostridia; order Lachnospirales; family Lachnospiraceae; genus UBA3282. The sequence continues at coordinate 27,459 of CAZPSD010000009.1, read as the reverse complement.
AGGTAATATTTTCTCCCGCAAGAATAATTTGTCCTTCATCTACATAAAAAGCACCTGTTATCGCATTAAATAAGGTTGACTTACCTGCGCCGTTGCTTCCCACGATCGTTGCAAAATCACCGTCCGCAAGTTCCAGGCTTACCCGGTCAAGCGCCTTTTTCTCGTTGACGGTTCCAGGGTTAAAGGTTTTGGAAATCTGTTTTAAACTTAACATACACTTCCACCATCCTTTCTGTTTGCCCGCTCAAGTGATTTTCTCGTCTTGAGAAAAGATGCCTGCCCCTGTAGATAGGGAAATGCAATGGCAACTGCAACAATCAACGCTGAAACCAGCTTCAGGCATTCTGCGGGAACGCTTAAGCGAAGGGCGATCGCCACAATAAAACGATAGAGACAGCTACCTAAAATAACGCCTATTACTTTTTTAAACATGCCGCCCTTACCAATAATCGTCTCCCCGATAATCAGACTTGCCAGTGCAATGGTCACCATACCGGTGCCCAAATTGATATCACAGGATTTCTGATATTGTGCCAGAATTGCTCCGGACAAGGCAGTAAGAGAATTCGCCAGACACAAGCCTACCGTGATCGTAAATACCGGATTGATACTGGAGGCTCTCACCATATGTTCATTATCGCCTGTAGCGCGGATTGATAATCCGAGCCTCGTATTCAAAAACCACGCAAGAATCACACTGATCACAAGCACAATCGCCACCACAAGAATGATCTTATACCAGTTTCCGTACCAGTCTGCCGCAATCTTATCTTTCGCCAGGCTGAAGACCGTATCACAGGCAAAGAGATTCACGTTAGAGGAAAATCCCATAACCGCAATATTTACCGTATATAACCCGGTATTGACAATAATTCCCGCAAGAATAGACGGTACCCCCATCCTCGTCTGCAAAAAAGCCGTAATAAATCCGGAGCCCACACCGGCTGCCATAGCAGCCGGAAAAGCAAGAAACGGGTGACCCGCTATGGTTACCATCGATCCTACCGCACAGCCTAATGTAAAACATCCGTCGGTAGACAGATCCGCAATATTCAGAATACTAAAGGATATAAACAACGCCAGTGCCACCAAAGAATAGATACAGCCTAACTCCAAGGCACTTTGCACAATCGATAATGTAAATATGGATCCCATGAAAACCTCACTTTATCTATAGAAAACTATAGAGTTTATTCAAATCCTTCTGCTGTTACTGTTTCTTTTACTTCTGCACACATACTTTCGAATGTACTGTAATCTAAGCCGATTGCTTCCGCAGTCTCGGTATTGACGGTAGCAATACCGTTATCCAGCATAACGACTGCCGTATTTGCAGGATCAGCACCGTTCACCAAAATATCTACTGCCATATCTGCCGTAGCCGTACCAAGATCCACATAGTTTACACCAAACCCTAAGAAAGCGCCGTTTAATGCAAAAGAATCCGCCCCTGTATAATGAGGGATACCGGCATCTATAAATTTCTCATAGATAGCAAGTTCTGCTGTCATAACCGTATTATCGGTAGGTGTAAAGACTGCTTCCGCACCACCTGCAACCAGTGCGTCTGCCGCAAGGGAAATTTCATCATTGGTAGTACCGGTCTTCTCGATCACTTCTACACCTTTTTCTTCGCAATATGCTTTGGCATCCTCTATAGGTGTCTTGGAAGAATCCTCACTCTTATTATATAAAAGACCAACCTTCTTGATATCCGGATTTGCCGCAAACATTAAATCCATAACCGCCTTGGTATTTAAAGCGTCAGAAGTTCCTGTGATGTTAGAGCCGGGTGCATCCAGACTTGCAACAAGACCTGCTCCGACCGGATCGGATACCGCTGCAAATACAACCGGAATCTGATTGTCTTCCGTAGCGTTCTGCATAATCATAGCTGCCGGTGTAGCAATCGGAATGATTACATCCACTTCCGATGCGATCAGCTCGGCAGCGATCTGATTTAAGGTTGTGGAATCTGCCTGACCATTGTGCGTATAGTCACTATAATCGAATGTTACCCCCAGTTCAGCAGCCTTGGCATCCAATTCCGCCTCAATCGCTGCCTCAATCTGATTTAAAGATGCATCGTCCACGTACTGTACGATACCCACCTTATAAACAGCGCCTTCTTCTGCACCGCTTACTTCTGCCGTTTCCTCTGCTTCTTCTGCCTCAGAAGCTTCTTGTGCAGAAGTGTCTTCTGCTGTTTCTTCTACAGATTCATCTGTAGATGCAGCGGCAGGCTCTGCCGCCTCGTTACTGCCGCAGCCACTTACCAAGGCTGCCGTCATTGCAACTGTCATTAACAATGCTGCTGTTTTCTTTTTCATAATAGTTTCCTCCTAAAAAATAACGGATGTCACGCCTTGCGAGCCATCCTTAATATTATAAAACCGCCTCAAGCCCATGCCTGAGACGGTAATAAACTGAATTATTATCGCGGTACCACTCAAATTGACGGATCTAAGACCACGTCCACCTCATTTCATATACAGAACGCTATATATGCCGCCTGGATAACGGGTGCGGTTCCCGCTGACTCCTACTTTCATAATATTAAAGGATTTCAGGTCAGCCTCGAAAGTCCATTCACAACAGTCTCTGTACCGCTTTCCACCAGCTGCGGCTCTCTGTGACAGTCCATCTGTTCCTACTACTCTTTCTCACAGGTTTCTATCTGTTACTTTACTGTTTTCTAAATTTCTTATACTTTAATCCATCTAAAAGGAATTGTCAATATATAAGTTATGCAAAAAAATTCTAAAATGTAAAGTTCCGATAAATGTATAGCTTTTTTCCCTAAAAAAGGTTAGAATAAAAACAGAATAAATATTTATGGAGAGATAAAAGGAGTATTTAATGAAGTTGGACTTGCACTGCCATACGAAGGAAGGCTCTCCGGATGGCAAACTGGAACTGTTAGAAAATATTGAGATTTTAAAAGAAAAAGGCTATCACGGTATGCTGATTACCGATCACGACTCATACAAGGCGTACCGTTATTATAAAAAGCTAACCCGGAAACCGGAAGATTTCTTAGTGCTCAAGGGAATTGAATATGATACCATCGACGCAGGGCATATGCTGATCATTATGCCTACCAACGTCAAGCTTCCCATCCTGGAGCTTCGCGGACTGCCGCTCGTGCTGCTGATAGAAATCGTGCACCATTATGGCGGCATCATAGGTCCCGCCCACCCCTGCGGTGAAAAATTTTTAAGTATAGGAAATACGCTTCGTGGAAAAATGTCCGAGAACATCTATAAAAGATTTGACTTTATTGAAGGATTTAACGCCTGCGAAGATACCGATTCCAATATGCGCGCCATGACAATCGCCGAAAAATTTAAGCTTCCCTGCTTCGGCGGCAGTGATTCCCATAAAGCAGACTGCGCAGGGCTTGGCTATACGATCTTACAGGAAGATATTACCTGTGAGACGGATTTGATCAATTATATTCTTTCCGGTAAACCAACCATGGCCGGCGGCAGGCATTATACCCACACAACCAAGGCTAAACTTGGAAAAGCCAACAAAATACTGGTATATTCTTTCTGGATATACAACAGGACTTTGGCGCTTTTGCGCCGGAAATCAAGAAATCTTGAATTGGTTGAAAATCATATCATCGATTCCATACGTGCCAGCCGCCGCGTCAAATCACACTATATCACTCTAAAAGATTCTCAATAAATTTTATTGGGAATCTTTTCGATTGCTTACCGCATTCTTCAATTCCTCGAATGCATCCTTAAACTTGCGGGATACCATCATAGGATTGTTACGGATCATGTCACGCTTGTAGAAGCCAAGCATATCTCTGTAGTGGCTCTTGTTCTCCATATAGAGATTATATTTGGCACGCAATTCTGCAATCTCCTCCCTGACATTTTCTCCATAAGCCGAGGGTCTGTTTTGGGCACTCTCTTTCAGATTGGCAAATCGCTGTTCCAAGCCCGCTGTCAGTTCGCCGATACGTTCTTCTCTCTCCTGCCGTTTCTGTTCTTTTTCCTCATTATTAAAAGCAATAATCACATCCAGCCGGCGCTGCATACGCTCCATTTCCTCCCTGACTTTCTCCATTTTGACCAAAATATCGCGCAGATCCAAAGCAGCCTTGAAGGATAACGTAAAATCCACAATCATAAAAATCGTAATCACAATCGTCAAATACAATAAATAATCAGGTCGAATCGACATAACAAAGCGTTCAATCGGCTTATGGATTACCCGCGTCATCAATATGGTCAGGAATCCCCATGCGATGGAAGATCCCAGACAGACATATCCCTGAAAATTAAAGGGTTGTTTGGAGTAATCCCAATATCTGACTTTAAACAGCGCTTCCATCAACACGCCTGTTACATATTCCAGTGCGGTTGCGCCAATAACACCCGCTATGTAAGTCGAAACTATGTGACTTTGAAATGGCAGGGACACCACATACATCATCATCGCGCCGCTGCCATACAATGGCAGAAACGGTCCTCGCATAAATCCGCGATTAACCAGCTTTTTAGACTTAATCGACACATATGTTGACTCAAAGCACCATCCTAAAAAACAATAGATATAAAAAAAAGATAACCAGTGTACTATCGTATAGTGATTCATAAAACTTTTCCTCCATGTCAGAACAGTTTACCGCCGAATTTACCAATAAACGCATTGATTCTCCGTCTCTACATGTGCAAATTATGTAAACTTATTCTTGCCGTATGACTGATACGCGCTCTATTCTGCAACCTCTGTATTATTTATAAAACTCTACAACAATGCGGGTTTTTCCTTTACGGGTCTCTCCCTGCTCTCCGCTGTAGATAAATTTGCCGAACCCTCTCACTGTTACCGTATTACCTTCCTTCAATGCATAGCTGTTATTCTCCATCAACCTGCCATCGACAAAGACTCTGCCGGCACGAAACAATTCCAGGCTCTGGCTACGAGCAATATTATACAGTTTCGATACCACGCCGTCAATTCTGGGCGACGCTACCGACAAGGAAATGTTCTCAAGTGTCGGAGACCGCAATTCCTCCGTCACTTCCGTAAGGATACATTTTACACGAGTGTGTTTCACCTGATCCAGATTTTCGATCAGATACGGAGCAATCGATTCCAGCAAAAATACTATAGCAGCTTTCTCCTGTACGAAAATATCTCCCACCGTATCACGCTCAATGCCCAGGTTCATGATGGCTCCCAGAAAATCCCGATGTGTCAGGTGATCCGCAAACTTCGGCGTAAGCGGCTCCACTTTAAGACAGGCAATGGGATAGGCTGCCGCATAACCCAGGTTTTCCTCCGATCCAAACCGGATCATCTTCCTCTCACACAGCGGGCAGCCTCCTTCCATGCTGTATCCCGCATAGGCAAGCTTCTGCTGAATCTCGTAGAAAGCCTGCTGCTCCGGCAAGCCTAAAAAGGGTGTGAAGGTATACACGCTATGACTGTAAGAACGTTCTGCCAACTCCACAAGACGTTTCTTTAATTGCTGTAATTCTTTCTCTTCCGCCATGTTTTTCCTCAATTCCTTGTAGTATATAAAAAACACATAAATTTTGTTTATGTGTTTTTTATAAGTTAATATTATAACCGCACTCTTTAATTCTACTACGTAAAACTGATCACTTCTTCTTTCGGCGCCTTCGTCTGCTCTACACTGACTGCATGCAGTACCGGACCTTCTCCGTCATAGTCGGCAAAATATTCCTTAGACACCTTCGCAGTTACCTTAACCCACTGTTTGTCCGTCAGGGTATCCGCCTTATCATATTCACAGGCAAATCCAAGAAATGCCATATCCTCAGCGCAACAGGTCATTGCCATGCGACCCGGCACAAAATACCCCTTGGGGAACTGCTTTGGTTTCAAAACCATAGCGACAAACTGAATGGTTTTCCCCTCATAACGTTCTAAATGATCGAGAGAATCCAGATACCAGATTCCATAACCTTCGTTATTTAATTCTATAATCGGCGCTTTTAAATCATAAGGCAGATCATCTTCCATGATCTCATTGATCTCTCCGTTGGAGTCCTCAAACACAATCTCCGCTTTCGGGTTGATCGCCTTGATATTGCGTTTATAACTGCTAAGATCCTCAACCCCATCACACCGGTTGAAGATAATAAGTTCTGACTTACGGATTTGCTCCGCCAGCAGGGATTTCATATTCGTAAAATACATCGGGAAGGTAGATGCATCAATGGTTGTGATCTGCTGCTCGATCTTCCAGTGCCAGGGCAGCTTCATCTCCTTATAGTTCCACATACCGTTATACTCAATGATGATCCTCTCCGGCTTATGTTTTTTCTCAAGCTCAATCATTTTATTCGCCGTAAACTCTTCTTCCTCTTCGATCAGTTCCAGTTCTGTTTTGCTTGCTTTCAACAGCTTGGGATCATACTCATTCTCTCCTTCTTCGCAGAGAATCAGAAGCGTCTTGCCTCGAATCTGAAAATAAGGCTGCGCAAGTGTATACGTAATAAACTCTGTCTTACCGCTCTCTAAAAATCCATTGATCATGTAGACCGGTTTCATCAGCATATCCACATCCTTCCTATATTTCTATTTTCTGAACAATTCAGCCAAATTATCCTCATGAAGCTTGGAACCAATCACACAGAATTTACCCGTCACATCAGGCTTTCCGCTCCTCACATTGCTTTCTTCCGGCACATAATCGAAATAAATCCAGCCGCCATCCGTGGACGGAACCATACCTTTGGCACGAAGCACCATACCGTACACTTCGTCCTTATCCAACTCGGCTAAAATATACTCAATGTCCTCTTTGCTGTAAACAGCCGGTGTCTCTAAGCCCCAGCTGGTAAATATTTCATCCGCATGGTGATGATGTCCTTCATGATCATGGTCATGATGGTGATCGTGGTCGTGGTCGTGGTCATGATGGTGCTCATGGTCGTGGTCGTGGTCATGATGGTGCTCATGGTCGTGGTCGTGGTCATGATCATGTGCCACATAATGAGCCTCCACTTCTTTCATCAGTTCTGCCTCTAAATCCTTGGCGCCTTCGATCGTTTCTAAGATATCTTTCCCTTCGAGGGCATCCCAAGGTGTGGTAATGATCGTCGCTTTCTCATTGTGTTCACGGATCATGGCAACGCAGGCAGACAGCTTCTCTTCGCTAAGCCTATCTGTTCTGCTTAAGATAATCGTTCCGGCATGTTTGATCTGATTGATAAAGAACTCACCGAAATTCTTAATATACATCTTACATTTGCAAGCATCTACCACAGCTACCGCACTGTTAAGCTCAACTTCCCGGTCTGTCATGGCATCCTGTACCGCTTTCATAACATCGGACAATTTACCAACGCCCGAAGGCTCGATCAGAATTCTTTCCGGCGCATAAGTATCCAGCACTTCTTTTAAAGAAGTACCGAAATCACCTACTAAGGAACAACAGATGCATCCGGAATTCATCTCCTTGATCTCGATGCCGGCTTCCTTCAGAAAACCGCCGTCGATACCGATCTCACCAAATTCATTCTCTATTAACACAACTTTCGTGTCTGCCAAAGCCTCTTTCAGAAGCTTCTTAATTAATGTTGTTTTTCCGGCTCCTAAGAATCCGGAAACAATGTCAATCTTAGTCATTGTACTCCTCCTTGAAAGAACAGGCTGTTGTGTGCTAACGCCAAGTCTTGTCTTTTCTATTACTATGTCTTCTATACATAATCTCATTATGCATATTTTATTATTTTCTTCCATTTTTTGAATTCTGTCAATAGCCAGACGACATTATTCATACCGCAGAGCCTCGATAGGATCCATCTTAGCGGCCTTGTTCGCCGGATAATAACCGAAAAACACACCAATCGCCATGGAAAAAGTAAGCGACAGGATAATACTGTTGACCGAAGGTACTGCAGATGTGCCAAGAAAGTTTGCCAGACACACACCAAGAATCACGCCTAAAATAATTCCTATGATTCCTCCGATCACGCAGATTACAATGGATTCCACAATAAACTGTAGTCTGATAGAACTGTTGGGCGCTCCCAGTGCCTTACGGGTGCCGATCTCTCTCGTACGTTCTGTAATGGACACCAGCATAATGTTCATAACGCCAATACCGCCTACCAGCAGGGCAATGCCTGCAATAACCGATATCGCCATAGTAATCGTGCCAAGCATGGAAGTCATCTCTTCAACCATCGAGGACATACTGTACGCGGAAGGTTCAAAGTCGCGGTTATTCCTATAGTAAGTGGCGAAAAAATCCTCGGTAGTCTCTGTAAATTCCTCTGCATCCACACCGGTTGCCGTTACCACGGTGAACTGCAAATAATTCTCTGTATGATTCAGTTCCTTAGCTGTCTTTAACGGAATATACATAGTCGTCGTGGTATCTTTCGTTGATGTAGTGGAAAAGCCCATAGCGGACTGATCATATTCATAGACTCCTATCACCGCAAAATTATAGTATTTGTCACCAATATTGACCTGTATCTGGCTGCCTACCGCCGCTTCATCATCTCCGTCAAATAAATTATCGACCGCCAGATCGGAAATTAACGCTACCATAGAACCGTCATCAAATTCCCTTTCCCTGAAAAACCTGCCGGACAGAATATCGATGCTATTGGCAAGGAAATATCCCAGGCTCGTACCTGTAGCGGAAATATTAGCATACAGACTGCCGTCCAGTATCTGTCCGCTTCCCACATTTTCAGAGGCAGAGATTGCCTGGACTGAATCGGCATAGGTTTCACAATAATTTTCCAGCATTTCATAGGTAAAGCCATCGTCATCCGTAGCGCTTTTCATTCTGCCGGGACCGCCGAACTGCAAACCTTCTTCCGTACTCTCTTCTTCATCTTCTTTCTGCTGTAATCCTACCATAATATTGTTAGCGCCCATAGATTCCATGGAATCGGTTACAGAAGTAGTCATGGAATTCCCCACTGTCATAATTGCAATAACAGAAGCAATACCGATTATGATACCCAGCATGGTAAGAAGCGCCCGCATTTTATTTGCTTTTAAACCGAATAAAGCAAGTCTGATATTTTCGTAGATGATCATTGTCTGCCTCTGCCGCTCCTTTCACCGGTAATATTACCGTCCTTAATGGTGATCAGCCGTTCCGTCTCCTCTGCCAGTTCCGGAGAATGGGTAATAAGGACGATGGTCTTACCCTGTTCCCTATGCAGGTGGTGGAAAATATCCATAACCATACGTCCGGTGGAGGAATCAAGCGCTCCGGTCGGCTCATCCGCCAGAATAATAGCAGGGTCGTTTGCCATGGCTCTGGCGATTGCCACACGCTGTTTCTGTCCGCCGGAGAGTTCTTCCGGCAGATGGTGCATACGCTCTTCCATACCCACCATTACCAGAAGCTCCTTCGCACGCTCCACTCTTTTTTTGCCTGATATTCCAGCATAAAGCATCGGCATTTCCACATTCTTGATGGCATTGGTCTTTGCAATCAGATTGTAGGTCTGAAATACAAAACCGATTTTCCGGTTCCGTATTCTGGACAGTTCCCCATCTTTGGCAGCAATCATATCCACATCGTTCAGATGGTAATTGCCCTCCGTAGGACGATCAAGCGCTCCGATAATATTCATCAGTGTGGACTTGCCGGAACCCGACTGCCCAACGACAGCTACAAATTCGCCCTCCTCCACGGTCAAATTTATGCCGTCCAGCACCTGCAGTTCGTTGGGCGTTCCGATGTAAAACCGTTTATAAATATCCTGCAGTTGAATCACTGGTTTCCGTCCCATTCTAGAATCCTCCCATCGGTCCCTGTCTGCCGACCATGCCCTTGAAATCATCTCCGCTGTCATCAGAGGATTGTACGATCACCTGCATACCCTCTGTAATTTCATCGCTGATAATCTCAATATAGTAATCGCTCTCAATTCCTTTTTCCACAGTCATTCTTCTTGTTGTAACGGTATTGGGACCGGCACCTTCACTGCCGTTTTCTCCGGGTCTCTGCATACCTGCCGGCTCTGCATCACTGTCGGCCGTCTCCGGAGAGCCCGTATTTCCATCTGTCACTTCCACATAATAAGTGCCGTCTTCTGCTTCCTGCACCGCATCATAAGGAACCGTCAAAACATTCTCTTTACTCTCAATGATGATGCTTAACTTTGCCGTCATATCCAACCGAAGATCATCACAGGGCGTATCAACAGAAACAGTTATTTTATAAGACACATCCGAACTACTGTTGTCAGAAGATGCCCGTGGAGCCACTTCCGTAACCGTGCCGTCCAGTTCTGTATCACCTGTGCCGTTGGTTTTCACAACAACCTGCTGCCCAACCTCAATCAGACTGATATCGTACTCATCAATCTCTGCCTCAACTTCATAAGCAGCGGTATTCTCAATCACTGCAATCGTGCCGCTTGCGCTGCTGTAAGTATCTCCTTCCTCAACATTTAAAGAAGTGATAATACCGCTGATCGGAGCCGTGACTGTACAATCCTCTATCTGCTCTTCCAACTGGCGGATCTGCTGTTTTTCCGACAGATCGGCGGTAGTCGCGCTCAGCCGGGAAGTGGCAAGACTGTCTTCTTTGCTGCTGACTGTACTGTCATTATTTCTGGTGGTATCTTCTGTGTTTCTTATCTTCTGCTCATAGGTATCATAGTAAGAGTCTGTATTTTTGACTGCTGATTCATATGTTTTCTCATAACTGCTCTCGCTGCTTTTTGCAGAATTATATTTGGACTCCCATGTGGAAGTCTCCGATTGTGCTTCCTGATACGCTGACAATGCCTTCTGGTATTCTGCGTAAGCTGCTTCATAGGCTGTCTTTGCCTCTTCGTAAGCTTCCTGCGCCTGTTCACTGCTTTCTTCATCTGCCGTTAGCGTTTGATAAACCTCTGCAAGACCGACCAGTGTTCCCAGGGAATTGTTGATCGAATCTATCGTACTCGAATCCGCACTACTGCCCACAAAATCATCAGCTGAATAGCTGCTCAAGCTGTCACTTGTTATGTATAAATTACTGCTGACATCCATGCCTGTATCATCCGGAAATTTGCTGACCAGACTTTTAATTTCGTTGACAGTGCTTAGAAATTCCGCTTCCAGGGAACTGGCGTTCGCCGTCTTAAAACTCTCCCCATTGGAATCTGACGTACTTACGCCTGCCGCTTCTGCCAGTTTCTCCATTTTTTTCTTAGCTGCTTCCATAACCGCTTCAGCGTCTTCCAGATCGTCTTCGGCATCCTCCAGACTCTCTTTTGCAGCCTCCCATTCACCGTTCTTGATTACGGTAGCCTCCTGTGCTTCCTTGTAATCATCTTCTGCTTCCTCTTCATCTGTCTTCGCCCACAGATAATCATTATATGCCTCATCTTCATCTTCTTGCGCACGGATTGCTTCGATGTCTCTCGTCGTTTCCGCCTCATCCAGCCCCCGTTCTGCACTTGCCACTTCGATAGCAGTCTTGCCGGAGGTTGCATTCAATGTGGTCTGCGCATCCGCCAGATCTTCCTCAAGATCGGTGGAATCCAATACACAAATCACATCCCCGGCTTCCACGCTGTCACCCACTTTAACATTTACTTCCATCACTTCTACATCGGAGAGATTGACACTGATATTTTTACTTTGTGCGCTGACGACAGTACCTGTGGCTGACACGGTCTCCATCAGGGAACGCAGCTCCACCTCTGCCGTCTCCTGCGCAGGAATCATGGCAGCCATATTCCCTGCCCGCTTCGCTCTGCTGATAAAGGAGCCGGCGCCGGCTATGACCACTATCAGTATCACTGCAGCGATACACCATTTCTTATGCTTCTTTAGAAATTCTTTCACTTTCATTGATTTACCTCTGCCTCCGCTTCTTTGTAAGCTGTTGTGTTTTATTATATGAAAAATCAGGTATTACCCGCTGTTTAATATAACAACAAACTGTGAAAATTTTGTGTGTAAACTATAAACAATTTCAAAGACACATAAAAATCCCCTGAAATCTGCCGCTCCCACTCAGCCCGTATCATTCAGAGGATTTATCCTTTCTATGCAGCTGTTACCATTCAGCTTTTTTATTCTAAATTCAGTTTCTTATCCATCACATACCATGTCAGCAGATAAAAAATCACGCTGTACAGGATACCGGAAATCAACGTTCCCTCCCAGGAATTATCGAAATAGGAAATCCGGTAACTATCGCCTGCATTGTTAATCGCTTCAATAAATACAAAGTAAAGCATTGTAAAAATTTTCTGTACAAAATAGATTGCAAAATAAAAGGCAAAGGACATAAGGACTTTATGATCCGACGACAACTGTCCTAAAGAAATACAAGCCGTCACTTTAAGCACTCTGGAAAAAATATGAAAAATTGTCGCAATCAGTGTCATGATTAACATAAATCCCGTTATGTCGGAGCCGCCCCAATATTCTATGACAGACTTAAAGGCGTCAATAAAATCAGCCAAAAATTCTCCCTGCTCCGCAAACAAAAACAGGACAGACATTGAGATCAGCATCATACTGATAAAAATCCACGCAGCACTGGTCACTACTTTCGCAATAATAATATGGTGTTTATCAACCGGCAGCGTATGAAGCAGATATCCCTGATCCCCATAGGTTGAGGTATAGAACCTGTATATCAGATAGATTGCCGTTCCGATGCACACCACAAACATGCTGCCAATATATGTGAATAAAAGCATCATTCCACTAAAAATAACCATGTCGTTATCGGAATCAAAGAAATCTACCTGTACCGTGGCACAGGCAAGAAACGTCATCACAATAATCAACATATTCATGGGAAGCAAAAGCTTCCATGTGGATTTCCATTCATATTTCATCAATTTACCTAACATGCGAACACCTCCCTGAAAAAGCGGTCTACAGATTTATGCTCATTCTGCCTGATCTGCTCTGCACCCGCCTGTAAGATAATATTGCCATATTTGATAAATACGACCTCGTCCAGGATATTCTCCACATCCGAAATCAAATGGGTAGACAAAAGGATCGTTGCATTTCTGTTATAGTTATTGACAATCGTATGTAAAATGTAATCCCTTGATGCCGGATCAACACCGGCAATCGGCTCGTCTAAAATATACAGATCCGCATCTCTGCTCATAACAAGAATAAGCTGTACCTTCTCCTTTGTTCCTTTAGAGAGATTCTTAAGCCGCTCAGTTGGGGAAATCTGCAGTCTGTTCAGCATATCATAAGCCCTGTCCATTCTGAAATCAGGGTAAAAGTCCTGAAAATACTGTATCATTTCAATCACTTTCATTCCCGCATACAGATAGGTGCGTTCCGGCAAATAGGAAACCCTGTATTTCGTCTCTATACCGGGTCTTAGTCCGTTGATATAGATCTCTCCTGCCGTGGGATTGAGTAATCCGTTCATAATTTTAATCAGAGTGGTTTTACCGCTTCCGTTGGGACCCAGTAATCCTATAATCCTGCCCCGTTCCAAATTTAAATTGATCTGATTTAATGCCACTTTACCGCCATAGGTCTTGGTCAGTCCCATACACTGTACAATCGGTGCCATATGTTTCCTCCTGTCGTTTTATGTGAAATCTTGGTATCAAAACTGCATACATTATATCACACTTTATCCGCGGCGTATATTTGCTTTCTCAAGTTGTCTGTTTGAAATTTTTCCAATTATTGTCCAGACCATATGCAAGTATGCCGAAAATCCGACTATTCCCGAATTCCTGCGTGCTTTTTCAATTCATGCTTTAACACAAGCGGCTCCGTATGATATTTGCGCTTTGGCAGAATCTTTTCCAATATTTCCAGTTGTCCCTCCATCCAGCGAATAACCGTCTCTTCATTCATTTTCCTAAGGCGGAGCCTCTCGCCGATCTGATAGGAAGCGCCTCTTACCAGATAGGGAACCAGCATACAGACCGGTTCATTCTTCTTATCTATAACATATTCGCTATCTTTTTTCAAATAAGCTTCCAGAATACATACATAGTCCTCCGGAAGTTCTGTAAATTTCTCCGAGATTGATCCTGTACAATCCCACAAATCGCTTTTTCCATCCAATTCCCAGGCGGAGAACTCTGCATAGCCAAACTCCCAGTAAGCGGCGAATGCCTTATTCTGCTTCTCCCATTCCGAGAAAAGTTCCTGCGCCCTGCCATACAGTGCATCCGCAAATTTAGGGATTTCATCTTCACAAATGGCAGTCTCCCGCAAACGCAGAGAGGTTTCTGTCACAGACATGTCAGACACTCCCGTCTGCTCTGCCTTCCATTCCACCCTTACCTGATTATCCAGCAGATATTGGAAAAATTCTCCACTCCCCCGCATTTCAAATGCAAGTTTACATAATTTTCTGCCAAGAAGGTCATAAACAATTAAACTGTGTTGATTACTGCTCAGTATCAATTTACAATATCCTATATCATCCAGAGAGAAAGATCTCTTCCTGCCGCGCCAATTCACATACTGTATATTCATCTCCCCGACAACGAGGCCGCGCAAGATCCCTCTGATACAGCAAACAATGCCGATGATGGAAAAAAGGAACAATACGCTGCAGAAAATGACACGGTTCCCGCCCGCAGAAGGGTATTTCAGACCCATAATCAGGATAAACACCGTAAATAAAAGGATCATGACACCGCCAGCCGGTACGATCCAGTGTTCCCGTACCCGAAACATCATGTGAGAATCCGGCAGCACGTCCCTCGCCATTATGTTCTCTGTCTTTTCCTTTTTTTCTGCATTTTCTGCTGCTTCTTTTACTTTTTCCTGCATTGCTTCCTGATATCTCCCACACGCAAAGCGTTTCCATTCCGTTACACCCGTTCTGCTATTATCCTGCTCTGCTATGATCCGTTTCTGTCGTTCCTGTTTCTAACCGACGATCTCTTCGTACGCCGCTATGATCGACGGAAGCGGCACACTCGCCGTCTCATTATTTAAAGTGCCTCCGGATATCATACCGATCAGATGTCCGTATCCGTCAAAGGTACCGCCGCCGGACATTCCCGCCTTGGCAAACCCATGTCCGTACAGCATATCATTTTCAAAGGTCTCAATATACTGCCATGGTTGTTCAACCGTTCCCTCATAGAATTCCATCGTACCGATTTCTCTGCCGGAACCGACACAGAACAGGGCATCACTCTGCTCTAAACTATCATAAACTGTTTCGTCGGCGCACACGTAATACAGCGTCTCCAATTCTTCATAACTGAAATTGTCATTCCCCACTGTCAGAAATCCCACATCATAATTCCCGGATATTCCCAAAATCTCGGCATTAGCATAATACCCTTGCGGGAAATAGACAAAACATGTCTCATCCTTCCAATATTCCAGCACATGTGCATTGGTAGCTATGATTACGGCATCGGAAGTAAGCTGCCAAATCATCCCGCTGCCATAAGCATTCCCCATATTAAGCCTTACCACACACTTCTTTGCATTTTCATAAGCCAGCTCACAGTCCTCTGATTGAAGGATAGGACATTCCAGCAGTCCCAATGCCACCAATCCTTCATAGATATCCTGTTCGCTGACCGACTGGATCAAATGAGGCGGCACAGCAGGCTTTTCCTCTGCCCTTGCCTGCATCGGCGGCAGAAGAATACAGCATAACAATATTAGTACACGTGTTATTGTATGTTTTTGGCTGCTCATGTTGTTGTTCTATCCTTTTAAATATACTCTGAAAAACGCAGGAGACTTTCCAATCTCCTGCGCCAAACCCTGTATGGGTAATAATTTATGTTAACTAAGCAGAACGATAAGCCGGGTTATGTCGTGAATGATCATCTATCTGGAATTGCCGTTACCGGCAATTTCAAGCGACCTACCTGAAAGCAGATCGGGCAAATCTGTCGCTTTCTATTTGGTCTTGCTTCGGATGGGGTTTACACAGCCTGTTCCGTTACCGGGACAGCGGTAGTCTCTTACACTGCCATTCCACCCTTACAGAATCGCCTACGGCAATTCTGCGGTTTCTTTTCTGTTGCACTGGCCTTGGAGTCGCCTCCACCGGACGTTATCCGGCATCCTGCCCTATGAAGCCCGGACTTTCCTCACCTGCACCCTTTCGTCTGTGCAGCCGCGATCATTTATTCTACTTAGCTGGCATCGGTATTATACGTCAAAACAACTCCCGCCTACAAATTCCCTACACAGGGAATTCGTCGGCAGTTCTTCACTGCTGACCCCTAAAAAGTATTCCAAAAACTTCAGCAGGCGTTTCGCCTCATGATATCCGGCATCCCCTTTCCTAATACTGAATAACAGGGGTTCCGCATACTGTTTAATAACGGCAAGCTCATACAGCATGGCGGAATTAAACATTGCGTCAGCCTCTTCCTGAAAGGGGAAAATATACCGTTCCTCTCCACGTCTGACAGAAGCCCACATGGCAATGGTCTTGTCTGCAGATGTTCCTCTTGTTCTGGCATCCCGCACAATGCGGCGCAATAACCGGTTATCTGTGGTAGGAATCCGGTTATGCTCGTCGATATTCAGAGCCGTCAAGGCGCTGATGTAAATCTTGTATTTACTTTCTGCCGGAAGCGAGTAGGACATCTTCTCATTCAGTCCGTGTATTCCTTCGATTACCAGAATATCCTCCTCTCCCAGCATGGCAGGTTTCGAAATATATTCTCTCCTGCCGGTCTTAAAATTAAACGTTGGCAGCCGTACACTCTTACCTGCCAGCAGATCACTCATATCCTGATTGAACTGCTCCACATCCAAAGCCTCCAGACATTCATAGTCCGGATTGCCCTCATCATCAAGAGGCGTCTGGTCATGGTTGAGATAGTAGTTATCCAGCGCTATCGGATGGGGTTTCAGCCCATATGTCCGCAGCTGGATGGATAATCTGTGGGAGAACGTAGTCTTACCTGAGGACGACGGTCCTGCGATCATAACAAACTTCACACCGCCCCGTCTGGCAATATCTCTGGCAATCTCACCGATCCTTCTCTCCTGCTGCGCCTCCTGCACCAGAATCATGTCGGAAATGTTACCTTGACAAATCTGATCGTTTAAATCGCCTACCGTGTCGATTCCCATCTCTCTGCCCCATTCATCGTTAACCATCAGCGTATGGAATAACTTCTTACAGGGTACAAATTCCGGCAGTCTCTCCGGTTCTTCTCTCTCCGGAAGCAGTAAGATCATGCCGCCCTCATAAGCGAACAGATCAAAGTATTTAATATATCCTGTACTCGGCAGCATATAGCCATAGAAATAGTCATAATAATCGCCCAAACAATACACGTTAATATTAGAACTTCTGCGGTAGCGGAACAAGGACACCTTATCCTTCATGCCCAGTTCTTTAAAAAGCGCCACTGCCTCGTCAGCCGGATATGCTTTCTTGGTAACCAGCAAATCCATGTCCACCAACTCACCCATACGGTCTCTTACCCGCTCAATGGTCTTTTCGTCCAGCTTTAAGCCGTTTTTAAAACTGCAATAATACCCCGCTCCAATGGTGAATTCCACTTTCACATTGATTGCCGCCTCCATACCCGCTACATCCTTGATCGCTTTCAGCATCAGCATAATGGCGGAACGCACGTAGGTCTTGTGACCAATTACATTATCATAAGTAATGAAATCGAGTTCGCAATCCCTGTCCACCCGTTTCATCAACTCGCGGATTTTCCCATTTACCGTAACAAGCGCGATCGTACTTGTAAAATGGTTCTGATACTCTTCCGCAATAATCTCGTACTTAATACCGTCTTCGTAGTATTTCTCTTCTCCATTGATTTTCATTGTAACCATAGACCTGCCCTCCTTATGCTTTATTCTTCTATTCTTTTGTCTCTACAATCGCAATGGCAATCCGGCAATCTTCCATCAAGTGTTCTACTTCTGCATATCTTGCCTGTCTTTTTCCATCAGACAGCCCCTGCAGACGTAAGCTTTCAAGAATTTCTCCGTAGATTCGCTCTTCCCGTTTCAAAAAAGATAATAGCGCCTGTGATTGATTCTGCAATAAAAGCGGACCATACCGGCAGACAAGCGAATCCGGCAGGTTCGGCATTCCCGTTGTCACTTCCTGCGATACATCTGCCTTGAGTGCCTTCATCATCGGATAAAATTTACCGTCCTCTTCTATCATATTCTCTTCTGTGATATGATATCCTTTCTCATACAGAAAACGCCGGAAAGTCTCTATGTCCGACTGGGGTTGCAAAACCATTTCCCGAAACGAATCCGTCTTCTCCCGGTCTTCTGACAAAATCCGCATCATCAGCCTGCCGCCCATTCCGGCACAGACCAAGGTATCCGCTTCGCCGATTTTATAGTTATGTAAACCATCTGACAGCCGGGTCTCGATGCAGGAGGTAAGACCTCGCTCTGCCACATGCTCTGTGGCGGCGCTCAAAGGACCTTTCCGCACATCCATGGCAAGAACGGCCGGACTAATGCCCTGCTCTACCAGATAGACCGACACAAATCCATGATCACATCCCACATCACAAACACGGTTCCCCATGGACACCATATCAGCCACAGCCTGTAAACGTTTCGATAATACCACAGGTTTCATTAGTCCAGATAATCCTTCAATTTGCGGCTCCTGCTCGGATGACGAAGTTTCCGCAGCGCTTTCGCCTCGATCTGACGGATACGTTCCCTTGTTACATTGAATTCTTTACCGACCTCTTCCAGCGTTCTGGCACGTCCGTCATCTAAGCCGAAACGCAGGCGCAGAACTTTCTGCTCTCTCTCGGTCAAAGTACCTAATACTTCCACCAGCTGCTCTTTTAACAGGGTAAAAGCCGCCGCATCTGCCGGCACCGGTACATTATCGTCCTGAATAAAATCGCCTAAATGGCTGTCCTCTTCCTCACCGATCGGTGTCTCCAAAGAGACAGGCTCTTGGGAAATCTTGAGAATCTCACGGACACGTTCTACCGGCATATTCATCTGCTCGGCGATTTCCTCCGGCGTAGGTTCGCGTCCTAACTCCTGAAGCAACTGTCTGCTCACACGAATCAGTTTGTTGATGGTTTCTACCATATGCACCGGAATACGAATGGTTCTCGCCTGATCGGCAATGGCTCTCGTAATCGCCTGACGAATCCACCAGGTTGCATAAGTGGAAAATTTGTAACCTTTTCGGTAATCGAATTTCTCAACCGCCTTGATCAGACCCAGATTTCCCTCCTGAATCAAATCCAAAAATAACATGCCGCGTCCCACATAACGTTTGGCGATACTGACTACCAGACGCAAATTGGCTTCAGCAAGACGTTTCTTGGCTTCCATATCACCCATTTCCATTTTCTTGGCAAGCTCAATCTCTTCCTCTGCACTAAGGAGAGGCACTTTACCGATCTCTTTTAAATACATTCTGACAGGATCTTCGATACTGATGCCGTCCGGCACGGATAAATCAATGTTTTCAACATCTACCTCATCCTCGTCGGTCAGTATGGCTTCCTCGTCATCCACATCGTCATCCTCTGTGATTCGAAGCACATCCACACCATTCTGCTCTAATGTTTCCAATATCTTGTCAAACTGATCCTCTTCCAGTGATAAATCAGCAAAGAAATCGTTAATTTCCTGATATTCCAAAACATTCCTTTTCTTCTTCGCAACAGCTAAAAGGTCTTTTAAGCGATCCTCAAACTTTGCCTGTACATTTTCGTCCATTACTTGGTCCATCCTTCCTATGTTTCAAGTTATATCTATACTATCCGCATATGAAATCTTTTTGCGAATAGCCTGCCCTGATTACAGGGAAATATGCGTTTTACCAAGCGCTTCCAGCGCTTTTTTGCCCGAAATTACCTGATTTAAGGCATCCATGTCCGTTCCCATTCTGGCGGAGTAATACTCAAAGCTGTTCTTCTTCACCGCATAGACAATATCATGAAGCGCCTTTTCCCGCTCCTGCCTCGTGGTAATCTCAGCAAGTTTCGTATTGAAAATCTCAGCCACGGCACGCTGTTCTTCCTCTTCCTCGAAGGCGCTGATTATGGCTGCCGGATTGAATTTGCCCTGCTCTAAATCCGCAAACAGCTTGTCCGCCACGTTTCGGTACATTTCTTCTGTAAAATCCTCCGCCCTGATATAAGGCTTAATCTTCTGGTACACTTCCGGTTCCTCCGCAATCCATGTAAGCAGCAGACGTTGGGATTTCTTCGTATTTTCTTCCGGCGTATCCTTCCTTGTTACGGTGGATTTCGGCCTTATCACGGGCTGCATCAAACCTGTTCTGGCGGCATAGCCATTTACCAGCTTTCTCAGATTCTCAAATCCGATGTGATACTTTGCAGCCACGGACTCTATATAATTCTCCCGTTCCACCTCTTCCTCAAAACCGCATAACTTCTTCGCGATCTCTTTGTGAAAGGCGGTCTTGGCCTCGGGATCGTTCAAGTTAAATTCAAGTTCCAGTATTCTCAATTCGAAGAAAAAGCTGTTCTCTGCCTGATCGATCCGTTCCTGAAAGGCTTCCGCTCCCAGATTCTTTATAAATTCATCGGGATCTTTATAAGGCTGCATATTAATAACCTTTCCCCGCAAGCCCGATTCCTTCAGAATACCGATGGCTCTCATCGCCGCATTGATACCGGCGCCGTCACTGTCATAAGCGAGCAGCACCTCTTCCGTATACCGTTTTAACAGACTGGCTTGTCCCATTGTAAAAGCGGTGCCGAGGGATGCCGCCGCCTGCGTAAATCCTGCCTGATGCATGGCAATCACATCCATATATCCTTCACACAAAATGATATTGCCCTTCCGTGAGGTTCTGGCAAAATTAAGTCCGTACAAATTCCGGCTCTTATCAAAAATCATCGTCTCCGGTGAATTCAAATATTTGGGCTTTGCATCTCCCATCACACGCCCGCCGAAGCCGATCACCCGGTGATTGCTGTCCTGTATGGGGAACATGACCCGGTTCCAGAATTTATCATGCATGCCTCTTTTCTCATCAAACCCGGTCAATCCCGATTCTTTGATCAAGTCATCGGCATAGCCCTTAGACCGCAAATAATTCGTCAGATCAGACCCTGCGCCGTCCGCAAAGCCCAAACCGAATTTCTTCATGGTATCATCCGACAATTCTCTCCCCGCAAGATATTGGTATCCCACCTGCCCCTTAGGTGAGCGCAGCATATAATAAAAGTACTTGGCAGCTTCCTTATTGATCTCTAACAGTTTCGCCCGCCTGCCCGCTTTCCTGCGGGCTTCTTCCGTATATTCCATCTCCGGCAGCCGGATACCGGCACGATCCGCCAACATCTTGACCGCCTCCTGAAAGGTGGCATTTTCATATTCCATCAAAAAGGTGATTACGTTGCCACCCGCTCCACAGCCAAAGCAATAATACATCTGCTTAACGCCTGATACGGAAAAGGAGGGAGATTTCTCGTTATGAAACGGACAGAGCCCAAAATAACTGCTCCCCTTCTTCTGGAGCCGGACGTATCCCGAAATCACATCCACGATATCATTTTTCATTCTGACTTCTTCAATCAGTTCATCCGGATAATACATCTGTACAATCACGCCTTTTCTAACTAAAATTCCATGCCGGACGGATATCCGCGCCATTGTTTCTCAGTACGCTTTCCGCTCAGATAATCCTCTCTGTGCATATCTTCGCGCAGTTTTGGTCAAATCGCGTCCTAGCCGTGCCATGTCTTCGGAATATAGAGTTCCTGATACTGTGCGATGGCAAAACGGTCCGTCATGGAACTGATATAATCACATACAATCTTCTCAAGCGGTTCTCCCGCATCCAGCAATTTAAACAGAAAATTCGGCAGTTTCTCCGTATGATCCATATAATATTCATATAAGGTCACAACCAGGCTTTCCGCCTTTCCTTCTTCGCTCTTTGCAAGCGGATTTTTATACACATTCTGAAACATGAATCTACGCATATCCTGCATAGCCTGTTCCACTTCCGGCGACATGCAGATATCATTCTTCTCTCTGCTGTTTATCACAATGTTATGAATAAAGAAATCCAACCGCTGTCCGCAGGTGTAACCTATCACGGAGCCGATCTCCCTGGGCACATCCGCTTCCTTCAGGATACCTGCCCTGACGGCGTCATCCATATCATGATGAATATAGGCGATCTTATCCGCCAGCCGGACAATCTTGCCCTCCAGGGTGCTGGGCATACTGGAAGTCTGATGATTCAGAATACCGTCTCTTACTTCATAGGTCAAATTGATACCCAGCCCGTCTTTCTCCAACAGATCCACAGTTCTCACACTCTGCTCGTTATGCTTAAAGCCATAGGGACAGGCTCTGTTGAGCGCCCTTTCTCCTGCATGTCCGAAAGGCGTATGCCCCAGATCATGACCTAACGCGATCGCTTCCACCAGATCTTCATTAAGCTGCAGCGCCTTGGCAATCGTTCTTGCGGTCTGACTGACCTCCAGCGTATGGGTCAAACGAGTCCTGTAATGATCTCCCTCCGGTGTCAGAAATACCTGAGTCTTATCTTTGAGCCTTCGAAAAGATTTACTATGTAAGATCCTGTCCCGATCCCGCTGAAATACCGGACGGATATCACATTGTTCTTCCTCCTTGATCCTTCCTTTTGAATTCATACTGAGCATCGCATGGGGACTGAGATAATCTTTCTCCCACTGTTCCAAACTTTCTCGTATATTCATAGATATGCCTTTCTTTTCTGAAAAAACAACCGTCCTATTATTATTATTCGCTTTCGGTCGTTAAAATCCTTTTTCTTTCTTCAAAATTTTCCGATATATAAACATAACACCCGCTTTTTATATTTTATCTTCCATAATAAGAGCCCTACTCCGCAACCCATCATAACAATTCAACCCTTCAATGGAAAAATCTACTCTTAACATTTCAAATATTCAATAGGAAGAGCGCCCGCTCTTGGCGCCTTAGAAAATCTTTTCGCACTTTTTAACGGCAAATATCATAAATAAATTCTGCATTTTTATCCATTGCCTCATAAGCCGTCTTAAAGGGCGACATCTGAAACACATGCCACATACCCTTAAACAGATCCAGCTTCACGGACACATTCGCTTTCAGAAGCTTCTTATACAGCATTACCGAATCATCCAGCAGAATCTCATTGCTTCCGACTTGGATATAAGTGGGCGGAAAGCCTTCATAGCCGCCAAAAAGCGGTGAAATATACGGATCTGACAAATTCTGTCCTGCCGCATAATTACGTATCATCTCCTCCAAATAAGAGGCATTTAAGACCGGATCTATCCCCGCCTTGGAAACATGGGATTTCCCGGATGAGGTCAAATCCGTCCATGGAGACATTA
>CAZPSD010000009.1:0-4095 GCA_964589055.1 uncultured Bacteroides sp. | reverse complement strand
GCCAGTTTGCTGGTCAGCGTTCTGGCATATAAACTGCTGCCCGTGGAATATCCGCCTCCATGACAATACAAGATCACATATTTCTTCATATGCGCGCGGTTTACATAAGTCCATTCTCCATGAATCTCTTTGCCGGGTTCCGCTGCCATCCCGTTTCCCTGCACCGTCTGAATCCTGATATCTTCAATCACCACATCCTTGCTGGTTCCCAGAAGCGCTCCGAAATGATCCTGTGACTGCCGGTGTTTCTCAATATCGGTATTTTCTACAATGCCGTGTACTCTTTTGATCAGATTCATTAAACTCGTGTTTGTCCGGTCTGCTCTTGCCATCAGCGTCCTCCCGCCATATATCGGAATTTATTTCCTATAGTTGTCTGTTTTTCATATTTTACCATAAATATGCGAATCTGTGGTATAATAAGTTCAGTTCATTAGAAATACGCAAAAAGGATTCCGGTACGAGCATGGCAAAACAGCGTTCCTCAAAACCCAAAACTAAATCATCGGGCAAGAGCAAAAAGGATGTCTGGTATAAACTGGATCTGTCTGCCATCGTTTATCCCACCCTGCAAAGACGTGACTTCTCTTCTGTCTATCGCCTGTCAGTGGTGCTGAAGGAAGCGATCGATCCTGATTTGTTGCAACAGGCGCTGGACAGAACCCTTCTCCGTTTTCCCACATATAAGGTTGCGATCCGCAAAGGAGTATTCTGGCGGTACTTAGAGCCAAACAACCGTCCCGGTCCCTATGTAAAAAAGGATATTAAAAATCCGTGTATGCCAATGGATTTCAAAAGTAACAATCGTTATCTTATCAGGGTATACTATTTTGAAAACAGAATTGCCTTAGAAGCACACCATTGTCTGGGAGACGGCACCGGCGGCATGTGTCTGCTGCAAACGCTGACAGCCGCTTATCTGGAATTAAAAGGGCATCCCATCACGCCTTCCGGCTTCGTATTGGATATCCACAGTGAACCCGATCCCGAGGAGCTGGAAGATGCTTATATGCGCTATGCCCATGCGCAGGTGCGCCCGCCCCGCCCTGCGGAGAAAACCTATCGTATCCGCGGCACAAAGGAGCCTTTCTATACCTTAAATATTATAGACGGTATTTTATCTGTAAAAGAAGTTGCGGCGGTGGCGAAAAAATATGATGCCAGCATCACGGAATATTTAAATGCAGTGCTTCTGTACGTCTTACTGCAGAAGCAGTCACAAGAATTCCACTTAAAGCTCCGTCCGGTCCGTATTGCAATGCCGGTCAATCTGCGCCGCTTCTTTCCCTCTAAGACGCTGCGCAATTTTATAACCATGGTATATCCTTCCATAGACCCGCGGCTCGGAGAATATACCTTCGATGAAATCGTAACGCAGATTCATCATTACATGCGTTATTATATTAACGGGAAATTTCTGCGCGGCGATATCACAACGAACGCTGCCACGCAGCGAAATCCCATAATCCGCGTAGTTCCACTGTTCATCAAGGATTTTGTAGTCCGCACCTTTTACACCCGGGTTCAGGATAAAAATTCTTCCGCCGGGCTTACCAACATGGGGGCGCTTTATGTCCCGGAGAGCATGAAACCGTACATCAAACGTTTCGATATTTATATGGGACAACCCTTTTCCTCCCGTACCAACTGTGCAATCATCAGCTTTGAAGACATTCTGACCATCAATTTTGCCAGCAGTATCATGGAAGCCGATGTGGAACGATGCTTTTTCCGCAAGCTGGTGCAGGACGGTATTCATGTCAGGATTGAGAGTAACCGGAATTTTGATCTTATTTAAAAAAGAAAGGAAAATACTATGTCATACTGCGTCAACTGCGGTGTAGAACTGGACCCGTCCTTACAGGCTTGTCCCCTTTGCAATACACCTGTTATGAATCCAATGGAAAGAAACAGAGAAATACCGGCTTCTCCTTACCCGACCGACAAAGGGCAGGTAGAAAGCGTCAAACGGAAGGATTTAGGCATCCTGCTTTCCGTAGTGCTGACTGCCACAAGCATTACCTGCCTGCTTCTAAATCTGCTGGTATTTCATGCTTCTTTATGGTCGCTTCTTGTAATCGGCATCTGTATCTGCCTGTTCGTCTTTATTTTTCCGGCGGTCTTTTACAGTAAAACACCGCTTTATATTTCCCTGCTTGCGGATGGGATTGCCATCGGAGTCTATCTGTTTCTGATTAGCCGATTGACGTCCTCCGATACATGGTTTTGGCAGTTGGGATTTCCCATCGCCGTGCTTCTGACAGGCTTGATGGAACTCTATACATTGCTTGCCAGGATTTTCCCTTTCACGATCCTGTCAGCTGCGCTCTATCTGTTCATAGAAATCCCGGTATTTTGCGTTTGCTTGGAGCTGTTGATCCGCCGTATGTTAGACCGCTCTTACGCCATCACTTGGTCTGCAGTGGTATTGACCGTGTGCGTGATCATAGACATAGCGCTGATCACGATTCTCGCAAAAAAGCGCCTGCGCAACGAGGTACGCAGGCGCTTGCATTTCTAGAGTTTACCGTGTTTTTCCTCCGCTTCTTCCAGGGAGTTGTAACCATAGAAGAGTGTTTCATTGGCGATGGTTTGTTTTAACAGGCTGTCGCCTTTTTGATAAGCAGCCTCCGTCTCCTGGCAGATCAGTTCCAACGTCTTTTTAGAATAGGACAGCAATTCGCATCTTAAGTAACTCTCCATGGAAGAGCCGGTCATAATGCCGTCCTCTGCGGTTGTAAGCACCCTGCCTCTGTTACGAAGGTTCGGATACTCCTGCAGCATCTTCGTATCCCATTCCAAATTTACCTTCACAATCTTTTCTACAATTTCTTCCTTATCCGAGACATCCGGAAGATGCTCTTTGATCTGCTCATATTCCTCCGGAAAAGTAGTTTCCATCATCCTGCCATACTTTTCAAACAAAAGATTTCTTCCTTCCTGATAAGCATTCTCACAGTCTTCCATATAACTGTGAAGAACTTCATCGGAATAGACCATCCACTGACTCATCCGCATCTTAAAAAAGGTATCCGGATCATCCTGACAGGACGCTCTTCCTCCCGTATTGTAGACATGCTGGAACATATCCCACTCAATCTGTGTAATATCAAATATTAACTGTTCGCGCTCGCTAATCTCTGCCATCCTCGTTTTCCCCTTCTTCTCCGCTTTGCTCTGACTCCATCAGATCCTGCGGCATACATTGTTTCAAAGCCTCATCATATACTGCATAAGGGGTCGTAAGCGGCTCTCCTTCTACCGTAATATAAATGAAATCAGCCCCATAATTCTCTAAGAAAGTATCTGTGATAGATGCAATAATAATACTTTCCGCTTCTTTGGTCATCGTCCTTAAATACTCATCGATCGCCCCGGACAAATCCAAATACAGAATACTGCCGCCTGCGATTTCCTCTTCCTCGAAAGAAAGAACTTTCGTATCTATTGATACTATATTATGTCTGGAAAGCGCTGATATAATCGTCTCAGCGGTCATCTCATCCGCTTCCACAGTATCAGAATCAAGGCTGTCAAAGGTTCCGTTACTATAATATAAAACAAGTTCCACCTGCTCTGTATCTGTCACTGTGTTGTCGGAAACGGCAGTTTGCTCTTCCGCTGACGTGTCCGCTTCTTCCGTCCCGGTATCCGGAACCGTCTCCTCCGTCTCGGGAATCTGAATGATATCTTCCTTATCTTCACTTAATAAATATTCTAAACCATCTACCAATATATCGCTGGAAGATACTTCCGGAACCACATTCTCACCTACAGCGGTTGTTTGTTCAGCCGTACTGCTGCAAGCAGCAATTGCAAACATTGCAGCAAAAGCTGTCAATGTTATTTCTATTCTCTTATTCATAACACTCCTCCGAATTCTCCCGCAACCGTTATTGAATTGGGTTATATTCTAACATACTCTCTATTAAAAATCAAACAGCGGGATTGTATAACCTGCAGGATGTTTTCCGGACAAAAAAAGAGATAACCTTTCGGCTATCTCTTCCATGCAGAAGAAGGGACTTGAACCCTCATGGTGTTGCCACCACACGGACCTGAACCGTGCGCGTCTGCCAATTCCGCCACTTCTGC
>CAZPSD010000008.1:17080-38755 GCA_964589055.1 uncultured Bacteroides sp. | reverse complement strand
AAGTCGATATTACCGCCTGTCAGCATACACATCAGCATACCGGTTGCCAGAATATATACATAGGCATTCTGTGTAATCAATGCGTTAAAATTCAGCGGCGTAAACATCTGTCCTTTTGTCATCAGTGTAAAGAAGAGAAATACCAGAACCAGGACAAATATCATCGTATTTTTTCTTAATACATCTAAAGCATTCTTCATCTTTATCCTCCTCCTATTTCTTTTCTTTCTTAGACAATACATCAAAGATAATCGCAATCAAAAGCACCAGGCCTTTTACTACCTTCTGATAGTTCGCCTCAATACCCATGATACTC
Organism: uncultured Bacteroides sp.; assembly: GCA_964589055.1. Lineage (GTDB taxonomy): Bacteria > Bacillota > Clostridia > Lachnospirales > Lachnospiraceae > UBA3282. The sequence continues at coordinate 38,439 of CAZPSD010000008.1, read as the reverse complement.
ATACCCTGGTTGATTACACCCATCAGGGTGGCGCCGACTACCATGCCGACCACAGTGCCAATACCGCCGTAAGCGGATGCGCCGCCGATAAAGCAGGCTGCAATAGCATCCATTTCATAACCTTGGCCATATGTAGGCTGTGCCGATGTAGCTCTCGCGATTGTCAGAATACCTGCAAGGCCTGAGAGAAGCCCCATATTGGCATAGGCAAAGAAGTAAACCTTTTTGGTGTTAACACCGGAAAGCCTTGTCGCCTTTTCATTACCGCCGACTGCATACAGATAACGCCCCATTGTCGTTTTGGAGGTAATGTATGCATAAATCAACAGAACCAGCGCAATCCAGATAAGAGCGCTTGGAATACCTTTGTAATTGGCCAGCTTATAGAAAAGCCAGATAAGCACGGCACAAATCAGAACCGTTTTAATCAGTACACCCGTAAGCGGCTCTGTTACATAGCCCTTTGTTTTCTTTCTGATTCTATTCTTAACTGTTAATAATATATAGATCGCAGCAATCAGAATGCCCGCTGCCAGACATGTCATGTTTATTGTCCCGCCGCCGAGAAAATCAGGAACATAGCAGTCTGCGCCGCCGCCAAACACATTTAAGAACGTTGTATCGGAAACGGCAACCGTATATCCCTGCAATACCACGTTGGACAGACCTCTGAACGCATACATGCCTGCCAGTGTTGCGATAAAAGGCGGCACCTTTACATAAGCGATCCAGAATCCCTGAAACATACCCACCGCCAGACCAACAACCAGCATAACGGCAACGGCAAGCCATGGGCTCATGTCCTTAGCCATAATTACCGCTCCGATGCCGCCCACAAAGCATACAACCGAACCGACGGACAAATCGATATTACCGCCTGTCAAAATACACAACAACATACCGGTTGCCAGTACAAACACGTATGCATTCTGTGAAATCAGGTTGTTGATATTCTGTGCATAAAGGATTTTGCCCCCTGTGCTCCAGTAGAAGAAAGCAATGACCAATACAAGGGCAATAACCATGGTGTACTTCTTTAAAGAAGCTGTTATCTTCATATTTTCCATCTTTATTCTCCCTTCCCTGATTTCAAAATATTTGCCATAATAATTTCCTGAGTGGCATCTTCCGCCTTTAACTCTCCGACAATCTTAGCGGCATTCATAATATAAATTCTGTCGCTCATACCCAAAACCTCAGGCAGTTCGGAAGAAATCATAATAACGGATTTACCTGCTGCTACCAGATCATTGATGATACAGTAGATCTCGTATTTCGCACCTACATCGATACCCCTCGTCGGCTCATCCAGAATCAGTACATCCGGTTCCGTAAACATCCATTTAGCCAAAAGCACCTTCTGCTGGTTACCACCGGACAGATTGCCTACATTCTGTTCTACGGAAGGGCATTTGGTACGAAGCTTCTGTCTGTACTCTTCTGCTACCTGATACTCTTTATCTTTATCGATCACCTTATGGCTGCTGATGCTGTCCAAATTTGCCAGCGTAGTGTTGATCTTAATCGGATTGGACAATACAAGCCCGTTTCCTTTTCTGTCTTCCGTAACATAAGCGAGTTTATTCTTAATTGCCTCTTTGGGATTTTTTAACGCGATTTCTTTCCCGTTTAATTTCAAGGTACCCGTGATACCGGTACCGTAGGATCGTCCGAAAATACTCATGGCAAGCTCTGTACGGCCTGCGCCCATCAGTCCGTAGATACCTACAACCTCACCCTTGCGGACGTTAATCGACACATTGTCAACTACCTTACGCTCAGGATACAGCGGATGGTATACCGTCCAATCCTTTACCTCCATATTGATATCACCGATCTTGATATCCTGACGTTTCGGGAAACGGTTCGTCAATTCACGGCCAACCATGCCCTGAATAATTCTGTCCTCGGAAATCTCGGTAACATGCTTATCCAGCGTCTCAATCGTAGAGCCGTCACGGACAACTGTAATTTTATCTGCTACATAGGAAACCTCATTTAATTTATGAGTAATAATAATCATTGTCATACCCTGTTTCTTGAACTCTAACATTAAGTCAAGCAGGGCTTTCGAATCGGTCTCATTCAAAGAAGAGGTAGGCTCATCCAAAATTAAGAGTTTTGCATTTTTGGCAAGCGCCTTTGCAATCTCCACAAGCTGCTGCTTACCTGTACCGATTTCTTTTACAAGTACCTTGGAGGATTCGGCCAATCCTACCATTTTCAAATATTTATCTGCCTCCGCATGGGTTTGGTCCCAGTCAATGGCATTTTTCCTGCCCCGCTCATTTCCGAGAAACATATTCTCTCCAATGGACATATCGGGCACCAATGCCAGCTCCTGATGGATAATTACGATTCCTTTTTCTTCGGAATCTTTGATCTTATTAAATTTACAAATTTCACCATTATAAACGATATCACCTTCATATGTACCATAAGGATAAATACCGCTGAGTACATTCATTAAGGTAGATTTTCCTGCACCGTTTTCACCGACAAGAGCGTGGATTTCGCCTTCTTCAACCTTCAGATTTACATTATCAAGTGCTTTAACGCCGGGGAATGTTTTGGTTATATTTTTCATTTCCAGTAAAATCTTTGCCAACTGTATCCCTCCCAATCATTTCAACTATTTTAAAAAAATTCTTAGCATTAGCAGGCGGGATAAAACCCGCCTGCCAAACTTTGCATTATATTATACTATACTATTCGCTTTGAAAGGAATTCACTTTCAGGGAAGAATCTCCGATTCTTCCAACGATAAATTGCGCAGCAATCTTGAAAGCGTTTTTACTGTAAGTCACTTTCTGTATAGTATCCGGACTCAATTAACAGTTCTTCGTAGTTGTTAACATCTGCGAATACAGGTGCGCACAGGTAAGAAGGAACGACGCCTACGCCATTGTCATATGTCTCTGTATCATTAACATCAACCGTCTCGCCGTTTAAGATCTGATCAACCATCTTAACAACCTGTGATGCAAGAGTACGTGTATCTTTAAATACGGACATGGACTGCTTGCCGGCGATCATGTTCTTCACGTTCTCAATATCACAGTCCTGACCTGTAATAATCGGATACGCGCCGTTGTAGTTAGCTGCTAAAGCGTTCTCAACGCCAAGCGCTGTAGAATCGTTGGAGCAAAGCCATACATCGATCTGCGTGCCGTCTGCATAGTTAGAGGAAAGAATGTTCTCTGCTCTGGACTGTGCTGTCTCTGTTGCCCATGTAGGCGTAGCTGTCTCATCAAAAGATGTCTGACCGGAAACAACTACCAACTTGCCGGATTCGATGTAAGGATTCAGCACATCCATAGCGCCGTTATAGAAGTAACCGGCATTGTTATCACCCGGGTCACCTGCTGTAATCTCCATATTGAAAGGTCCTTCAGCGTTGTCAAGATCAAGAGTGTCTACAATGTACTGACCCTGCGTTGTGCCTACCAGATAGTTATCAAATGTTGCATAGTAGGAAACTGCATCGGAGTTCATAAGCAGACGGTCATAAGCGATAACCGGAATATTTGCAGCCTTAGCCATGTCAAGAGCCTCACCTAAGGATGAGCCTTCGATAGCTGCGATAACCAGTACGTCAGCGCCGCCGGCGATCATGTTCTCAACCTGGGAAACCTGTGTCTGCACATCGTTAGATGCATACTGTAAATCAACTTCATAGCCTGCTGCTTCAAGCTCAGCCTGCATATTTGTACCGTCCTGATTCCATCTCTGTAAATCCTTGGTCGGCATGGAAACGCCTACTTTTGTTCCGTTGGCCTCTGCTGCAGGCGCTGCTTCCTCTGTTGCCGCTTCTTCTGCAGGCGCTGCTTCCTCTGTTACCGCTTCTTCTGCAGGCGCTGCCGTCTCAGCAGATTCAGAAGAGCTGCCGCATCCGGCTAATACGGATGCAACCATGGTTGTTGCCAAAATCATGCTCAATAATTTCTTTTTCATGTTTTGTTTTCCTCCCTTATTCATGTATTGATTGATTTTGCCGCGAGGCAGGCTTCCCGCCGCCCGCAAATACAATATAACACGATTCAAATAGGAATAATTTACGACTTTCTGTAAATTTTCGAGTCTGAAACTATACTAAATAACGGAGTCTTAGCACATTTTCGCGCTTAATCGGGTCCGAACGCAAAAATATCCTATTGCATTCTCCCGTCAAAATGCGGACACTATCACCGCGCATACCACTAAATATAATACAGCGGTCACGGCATTTTATCCGGCACATTTAAGTAGACATCCTCTTTCAGGTGGAACCCGCTTCCGATAATCACCTCGTCGATATTGTCCCGATCCACCCGGACCGGCTCCAGTCCGATATAGGGAATCTCATATTCCCCGTTTCCAATGACCGTCACATCATCTCCCGTCACCTCGTTGTCCTGCGCCAAAGCTACAGCTGCTTCCGCCGCCCTGGCGGCAAGCTTCTCCACCGGCTTATAAACTGTCATGACCTGAGTTCCCTCCACAATACGCTGACAGGCCGCCAGATCCGCATCCTGCCCCACCACCAGGACCTCCCCTGCCCTGCGCTTCTCCGACAAGGCACGCACTGTCTGGGTCGCCAGATCATCATTACCGCACATAATGGCATCGGTCTCGGCAATCACATCAGGATGCCCGTAAATATAGTTGGCGGCTTCCTCCGCCTTCCATCCGTCCGCATGAACCGAATCCAGTATTGTCACATGATTTTCCGCCATAATCCGGCGAAATGCCTCCTCCACCACCGGCACATTGTTGTCCGTAGGGCTGCCTCCTATCATGACCACTTTTCCTCCGGCAAGTCCTTCATCAATCAATGCCTCTGCCATGATTGTTCCTACCATCGCATTATCAAAGGAGATATATAAGTCCACATCCGCATCAACAATCAGTCTGTCATAAGCAACGATCCTGATTCCCGCTTCCTGTGCCTTTTTAACCGAATCCTGCAAAGAGTCCGAATCAATGCAGACGATTACAATCACATCCATCCCTTTCTGGATAAAATAATCGATTTGTTTCTTCTGCTCCTCCACATCCCCGTTGGCATTCTGCACATTAACCTCCGCTCCCAGTTCTTTTGCCACTGACACGAAAATATCCCGGTCTCTCTGCCACCTTTCAATGACAAAAGAATCAAAACTCATGCCGATCTGAATCTTCTTCTCTTCCTGTTCGGTTACCTGTTTCTCCTTCTCGATACTGCCGCAGGCAGTCACGCCCGCAAGCAGGCACAATACCAAAAATATGCTCAATCCTCTTCTCATCTTAATACCCTGCACTCTTTCATTCCCTTTTATATTCCGTAGGCGTCACGCCAACATTTTTCTTAAAAGACCGGCTGAAATAATTGGGATCCGCATAGCCTACCATGGAACAGATTTCCTTCATGGAATACTCCGTTGTCGTAAGCAGTTCCTTCGCCTTATCTATCCGGATTCTGGTCAGATATTCCACAAAACCCTCCCCGGTATCTTCTTTGAAGATCCTGCTGAAATAATAAGGGCTGATATTCACGGTTCTGGATACGTCGTCCAGAGAAATATCTTTACTGTAATTAACCTGTATATATTCTTTTGCCGTTTCAATCAGGCTGCTGGATTTCTCTGCACCTTTACGCAGTACATTCTGACAGGCTTCCCTGATTTTAGACACAAACCAGCGCTCCAGCTCCTGCATATCCTCCGTATTCATCACAGTAGGCAGATATTCTGCGCGTGCATTGAACTCATAAGTCATACCGCCGTTCTCATAGGCAAGATGCTCCGCCCACAATACAAACTCCAGCGCTTTTAACCGGATATTCATCGCACTGTCCGGATTGTTCTCGATCATCCAGCGAAAGAACTTCTCAGCCGCCGCTATCGCCTGGTTTACCTCGCCGCTCTCCACCTTCTGAAAAAGCAGTTTCTCCAAATGAATGGGATAATTGTCCTCATATTCGCATCTGATCGGCAGATCATCCGCATGTGCCACGCTGCCCGTCGTCTTAACCAGCGCATCAAGCGCCTCCTGATAGGATTCCCTGACATCCCGCAGTTCTTTGACCGCGCCGATGCCGATGCGGAATCTGCTGTCTGTCTTCCTGCGCAGTTTTCTCACAATTTCCCGGGATCTCTCGATCAGTGAAATCCTTTCATTATATTCCAGTCTGTCCTCTCCGCAAGGTACCATGACTGCCACTTTATTTGCCATTGCGGTTCCAACGATGCAGCCCGGGAATCCCTCTTTCAACGCCTCTCTGATATCCCGGCTGTACTGCTGTATCCGCACACTGCTTCCCACGGCATTGGTCATATGATTGCCCTCCTGGGCATCACCGCATACCACGGCAGCCATATAGGCATGGTTCTGTTCTATGCCGAGCAGCGCCCTGTAATTGTCGATATCCTCCGTAAAACGTTCCTGCAAAAGAATATCATAGATCAGACCGCTCTCAATAATCGGCACTACCGTCTCAAGCTTTTCTTTGGTCAACAGATCATTGCTTCTCTTGACCCTTTCTTTGTCTATCTGCTCCATTGCCGTGCGCAGCGCCGCAATAATTTTGTGCTTCTCCATCGGCTTCGTAATATATTCCAGCACGTCAAGCTTAATGGCTTCCTTGGCATAATCAAATTTATCGTAGGCGGACATGACAATAAAAATCACATGGCTGTTATTTTCCCTGATTTCTTTCATTGCCTCAATACCGTTAATCCCCGGCATCTGAATATCCATGATCGCAATGTCCGGTCTGTAATTTTCCGCCAGCTCAATCACGCTTCTGCCCGTCTTGGCATACTCGACCTGACACCGGTTCCCGAATTCCTTCTCTATGATAAATTTCAGGGAATCGATCACAATTCCCTCATCGTCCGCCAGCATAATTTTATACATTTTCTTTCTGCTCCTGTTCCCTCACTTGTCTGTCACTCAGATATAAGAACACCTCTGTTCCCATCCCCTCTCCTTCGCTGGAGATTTCCATGACATCTTCATTCTTGGTAAAAAGCTTCATCCGCGATATCACATTATCCATGCCGATTCCGTTGGATCCTGATGTCATGTTTTCTTCTCTGTAGGTTCCGCTCATCACCTTATCTATCGTCTCACGGCTCATACCGATTCCATTATCTTTCACGCTGATGCACACGGAATCCTCTACCCTGTAAACGGAAAGACAAATCTTTCCTTCGCTTCCCATTTCGCGGATACCATGATTCACACAGTTCTCCACAATGGGCTGGAGGATCATGCCCGGCATCTCCACGGAAAGCAGCGCCGGATCGATCTTTTTCTCATAATGGATATCTCCGGCAAACCGCACATTCAGAATATACATATAATAATCCACCATCTCGATCTCATCTTCAATGGTAACGGTCTCCTCGCTCTTCTTCATGTTATACCGGTAAAACTGTGCTACCTTCTGTACATATTCATAGGTCCTGTCGGCGCTCTCCATCATGGCAAGCTGCGCTCCGGCATTCAGCGTATTGAACAGGAAATGGGGATTGATCTGTGCCTGCAGATATTTAAGCCTTGCATCCTTTAAATTCGCTTCCATCATAAGTTCCCGCTCTTTTAAGGCACGCTCCGCCTCCATGCTCTCTCTGAGACGCTCAATGTACTTGCCGATACTGATAACCATCTGATTGAAAGCCCCCGTAACAACGCCCACTTCATCTTCAGCTTCTACCGGCAAAAGGTCAATTTCAAAATTACCTTTCGCCACTTCATCCGCCGACCCGGCAAGCTTCTTAAGAGGTCGGATACTGGTGCCTACAAAGCTGATGATGATGCACGCATTGCTTGCCATAACTAACAGCATGATGATCAGAGAGATCCCTTCGAACAGACGGAATCTTCGCAGAAGCGCGCTGTACTGTTCGGAATTGCTTCTGAATTTCTCCATATTCAGGCTGGAAATATAGGTGTTGATATACCCATACATCTGAGTCGCCTTTTCATAATGTATTCTGTATTTCTCTACATTACGTCCACGCTTCGCTTCGATGGTCTGACTCACCTCTTCCAGATAGTCTTCGGACATATTCTTAATATTACGTTCCATCCGGTCAAAGGATATTCCCGTAATCTCTTCATTCAGATCTGACATCATCATACGGTAATCCTGTTCGCTCCGGTAATAATTCTCCAGCGAATCACTGGTCCTGGAGCTGAGATAATCCGTCATGTTGTCCTGTACGGTCATGAGGGCATCCGACAATTCATTCAGATGCAGGTTGTCCTGATATACCATATCCAGCCGGTTGGAAATATTGTTGATACCCAACAGTAATACGGCATTCACGATCATGACTAACAGATTGGTAAAAATATAGATGCCGCTGATTTTGACCTGCAGGGAAATGCTGCTGAGTTTACGGAACTTCATCGGCATTTTCTCCTCTCTTCAGGTATTCTGCCACATTATCCTTGCTGATCAGCCGGATGTCGGCAGTAAAATACTGGCTGGTATATCCCAGTTCATGGTATTCCTGCAGCGCATCAATACAAAAGCCTCCCATCTGCTCCGTATCTACCGCCACCGTAGCATAGATAACATTTCTGTCAATCGCATTGATGATGGTGTCCGAAGCATAGTATCCTAAAATACTGACTTCTCCTACTTTATTATAGTCTACCACTGCCTGGTACACACAGGTTGTTGTCAGTTCATTCAAACAGATCATGATATCCGGCGTTTCCTGTTCCATAAAAATATCACGGATCGACTCTTCCGCCGAAAACGCATTGGTATCATCCACGGAAAGCAGAGAAAATTCTATCTCCATATCCTCACTGCGCTCCTGCTCGATCGTCTCCTGAATACCGGAACAGAGTATGTTCTGGTCTAAGCCCTGGGCATAAGCGTTGACGAGGACTGCCACTTTGGCCGGGCGCTTCGTACTTCCTAATATCCCGTCTTCTCCTACGTCCGCCTGCACCATACCGTCTTCCTCCACGGTCGTCTGTGCGCTGCCTGCCGTTGTCTCTTCTTCCCTTCTCTCATTGATGATCTTCAGCGCCTGTCTGCCATACTCACGTCCCATGTTATAACTGCCTACGCCGACAAAGCTGCATCTGGCGCTCCGGGTATTATCTCCATACAGTGTGACTACGGGAATCCCCTCTGCAGCCGCTTCATTGATCAACTTAGTCAATTTATCGCTTTCATTTGCCGTCACAATAATTCCATCAACTGCGGACGCGGTTGCAATCTGCATCAGTTCTTCCACACTGTATTCTTCAAAAAGGGTATCTCCCAGCCAGTCCACGTAAGCATTCGCCTTCAGGGCGCGCTCACAGGCTCCCTGGTAAGTAGACTGCCAGATAGAAGATTTGCTGTCCTCCGTAATCATGATGTAATACTTATCATAGGACTCTTTTTCCGTTTCCTCCGCCAGGCCGCTTTGGCAGAACCAAACGACATAGACCGCCATCACCGTGGTCAGAACGATACAGACCGCGGTCAGAAGCATGATCCACAGATAAGGATTCTTATTCCATTTTTTCTTTTGCTTTGTCTCTTTTTTCTTTTCCATAATTGCATTCTATATATGAAAAACTCTCTGCACCTCTTTGATGGTTCCCAGCACCAGCATGGTCTGCCCCTGCACCATACGCGTATCCGGCGTAATGGACAGATCCAGACGCCCCGCCTGCTTCAGCGCCATAATGTTGAGGTTATACTTCTTACGGATATCCAGTTCCCCCACTGTTTTGCCGATCCAATGCTCCGGCACCTGTATTTCAAAGATGGAATGCTCTTCATCCAATTCAATATAATCAAAAATATGGTCGGAGCTGTACCGGATCGCTGTCCAGTCAGCCAATTGTCTCTCCGGATATACGATCTCGTCCGCTCCGTTTCTTAACAGGAATTTTGCATGCACATCTCCTGCCGCCCTGGATACTACCATCTTAGCGCCCAGTTCCTTCAAGAGGGAGGTGGTTTCCAGTGAGCTTTGAAAGTCATCCCCGATCGCTACAATGCAGAGATCAAAATTGCCGATGCCAAGCGCCATGAGAAAATCTTCATTGGTACTGTCCCCGATCTGCGCGTTGGTGACAAAGGGAAGCACTGCATCCACACGGTCTTCTTTTTTATCGATTGCCATGACCTGATGGTGCAGTTCATATAATTTCTCGGCAATGTGTCTGCCGAAACGGCCTAAACCGATCAACAAAATAGATTTCATACAATTCCTCCATACGATAACAATTTTGTTATAATCAGCGCATATCGGATGCACTGACCAATCATGCCGGCTCAACCGACCATAATTTTTTCCTGCGGCAGTTCGGACACATAGGGACGCTTTCGGGAGAGCGCTGCATACACGATTGTCATACTGCCCACACGCCCCAGAAACATCAGCACAATCAACACAAGCTTCGATGCCGTGCCGAAAGTTGGCGTACCGCTTAAGGATAACCCTACCGTACCGATTGCCGATGCCGCTTCAAACAGCGCTGACACAAGCGGTATCTCTTCTGCATATCCTATGAAAATTCCCCCTGCCAGAAACAAAACCAGATACAGGACTAAAACCGTAGCCGCGTAATGGGCTGTGTCATTCGGAATCCTTCTGCCGAAAATATGGGCATTGGGTCTGCGCTTGAATACGGCTGCCGCAGTCGCAGCAAGCACCGCAAGGGTTGTGGTCTTCATGCCGCCCGCAGTGGAACCCGGAGAGCCGCCGACCAGCATCAGAAGAATCATGATCATTTGGCCGGACTCCGTAAACTGTGACAAATCCACCGTATTAAATCCCGCCGTTCGCACCGTCACGGACTGAAACATTGCGCTTAAAACCCGTTCCTGCAGTGTCATATCGCCCCATACCGGTCTGCCAAACTCACAGCAGTAAAAATAGACTGCCGGCAGTATAAGCAAAATCCCTGTTACCAACAGTATCACTTTACTCTGCATCCGGTATCTGCGCAAGCGCCATCGGTTTCTCCTGATATCATCCCATGTCAGGAATCCGATGCCGCCTGCTATAATTAAAAGCATAATGACAAGATTGACACCTAAATCTGCCGAAAATGCTGTCAGGGAAGAATACTGCTCCTTAACACCCATCAGATCAAATCCCGCATTGCAGAAAGCCGAAACGGAATGAAAGACGGCATACCAGATTCCCTTCGCGACGCCAAACCGTGGTATCATACCGGGCATAAGCGCTATCGCCCCCAACGTCTCTATCATCAATACCGTTTTGAAGATATAATTAGCCATCCTCACGATACCGCCCATCTGCGGCGCAGCAATGGCCTCCTGCAGGGTGCTTCGCTGCATCAGACCGATCTTGCGTCCCGAAAGTTTTGTGATCAAAATCGCTATCGTGATAACCCCCAGACCGCCGATCTGAATCAGGCACAGGATGACTGCCTTGCCGAACAATGACCAGTAAGTCGCTGTATCATGGGTCACAAGTCCCGTCACACAAACCGCGGAAGTTGCTGTAAACAGCGCATCCAGCAATGGTGCGCCGCCAGTTTCTTTCGTTGACCACGGCAGCATCAACAGGATGCTTCCCAAAAGAATCACTCCCATAAAGCTGAGCATGATGATCTGTGACGAGGAAAACCTCTTTTTTCTATTCAACAATAGCTTCATAACATTCCTTTTCGGCAATATTCCGGCTTTTTATATTACACAGTATTCCAACATACTTAATTCCATCATACATTATCGGGCAAAAACAGAAAGCTGCCGTACCTGTTTCAGCTGTATTTATGATACCACACCTGATATCCGTCCGCAATCAAAATCCCCTTGCAGCCGCGTTCCTTTTCCCGTGTCCGTTCCTCACTGATAACCTTCTTTTTTCCCCTTGAAAAAGATGGGGATATTGGCTATAATTTTTATATCAGATTGTAACCGTGCGTCTGTTTAAGACTATAAAAGCTGCGATACAAATAATGATACAAACACTACACAAACAAAGGAGAACAGAGATATGAGATTAGTGACCCGTTCTGACTTCGACGGACTTGCCTGCGGCGTCCTGTTAAAAGAAATCGGGCTGATTGACAGTTGGAAATTCGCCCATCCCAAGGATCTGCAGGACGGTCTGGTAGAAATTACGGAAAATGATGTGTTAGCAAATGTTCCTTTTGTGGAAGGCTGCGGACTTTGGTTTGACCACCATTCCAGTGAACACGAGCGCAACCAGCTTGCCGGTAAATATAAAGGAGAAAGCCGTATCACTCCTTCCTGCGCACGTATTATTTATGAATATTACGGCGGCAGGGAGCGTTTTTCCCATTTTGATGACATGATGGCTGCCGTAGACAAGGTGGATTCCGGCAATCTGACCATTGATGAAATTCAGAATCCTACGGGCTGGATTTTGGTGGGCTTTTTAATGGATCCCAGAACCGGGCTCGGCAGATGGCGTAACTTCACGATTTCCAATTACCAGTTGATGGAGAAGCTGATGGAGTGCTGCCGTACCATGAATACCGAGGAGATTTTAGCCCTGCCTGACGTGCAGGAGCGTATTGCAATTTACAACGAACAGGACCAGAAATTCCGTGAGATGGTAAAGGCACACACCCGTGTGGAGAAAGATGTGATCATCTCCGATCTGCGCGGTGTAGACCCGATCTACTCCGGCAACCGCTTCCTGATCTACAGTATGTATCCGGAGCAGAATATTTCTGTCTGGATTGTAAACGGCAAGGGCGGCAAGGGCTGTTCCGCTGCGGTGGGATACAGTATTTTAAACAGGACATCTCATGTTAATGTCGGGAGCCTGATGCTCAAGTATGGAGGCGGCGGACATAAGGCTGTGGGTACGTGCCAGTTCGCGGATGAGGTGATGGATGAGCAGCTGCCGAAGCTGATTGATGAGATTGTGAATTATGACAAGTATTATCCGGAGGCTGAATAGAAGCGCAAGGTCATACTGCCCCATGTTCTCCACACGGTTCGCAGCTGCAGTGCGGATCAGGCTGCCGTTCTGCTCCGCACTTGCAGTTTCCTGCTCTTATCTAAAGCAGAATCTCCTCGCCCAGCTTAAAGGAATAAATAATCTGCTCTTTTACCCGCTTCCCTTCGCCGGTTCCGCGATAACCCGACAACTGCTCCAACGCCTGTGCATAATAGTGAAGCTGCACCTGATATCGATTGACTAATTCTTCCGCCGTCTGTACCGCATCTGTCTTATAATCCAGTACCACATAGCCATCCTCTTCCTCGAAAAACACGTCTATGATACCCTGGATCAATACCGTTTCCTTCTCCGGGAAAGCGCTTTTAAGACAATTTGCAGGCAGTCCCAGCACAAAAGGCTGTTCCTTATAGAGCCTGCCCGCCCTGGCTGCCTCCGCCATGCGAAGCGCAGATCTGCTTTGCAGGAAAGCAGTGATCTTTGGTATAGACACTGCCGCATAATATTCCTCAGAAAGCCTTCCCTCTGTCCGCATGATTTCCAACTGCTCTTTTAATAAGGTTTCGGCTGCCTGTTTATTATTATTGACTTCTTGAGTCAACCTCTTAAAATCAAATAATTCCATGACTTTATGGAAAGCACTGCCCCGCATAGTTCCGGTGACACTGCTGTCTGTTTGAAGGAAACGCGGCAGATAAGGTACCACTGTCTCCTCCTCGTATAGTTTGAAAGAAAAGTCTATTTCTTCCTGCATACCCGCTTTTTTTAATTCTGACACGGTTGTCTTTGTATAGAGATCCTTCAAATTATCATAGGCATAGCGGTATGCAAATCTTTCTGACATCTGTGTCATAAGTGTAGTATCAACGTCTTTAGATGGGTCTGACAGCAGGAGTCTTAGCCGCGCTTCCTCTTTGCGGACGGTTTCCTCCATGGAATCCTCTACGGTCTCTTCCCATCCGGACAAAACAACCCTGATGTTCATATCTTTCTCATAATATGCTCCCCCGCGGAATGGCTCCAGCCCACAGATAAGATACAGTTCGTCCATACACTTATTTCTGGAAAGCGCCGCCAGAATCAACTCCAAGAAGCTGTTTCTGCTCATCAGCACATCATAGGGCAGGAGCAGTTCCTCTTTCTTTTGGAGCGGCAGGAGCGCCGCCACGGTCTTCTCCGGCGCTTTCATCGTACCTGTTAAAATCAACTTTTCCTTGGCTCTGGTCATCGCCACATAGAGAATGCGCATTTCCTCCGCCAGATTATCTACCCGCAGCTTATCAGCAATCACGCTGCGGCGCAGATCTCTGCCGCGGACACGCATCTGCGGGTTGACATAGTCCACACCGATTCCGGCGTCCACATCCACTACCAGATGTGCTGCGGCATCTTTAGTCTGAAAGCTTTTGGAAAGACCAGACACGAAGCAGACCGGAAATTCCAGACCTTTGCTCTTATGAATACTCATAATGCGCACCACATCTGCGTTTTCATCCTGAATCCCCGCTTCTCCGTAGTCCACCTCATATTTTTCTAACTGCTCCATATAGCGCAGGAAGTGATACAGTCCAAAATAGCTGGTCTTTTCATAATCCGCGGCTTTGACCAGAAGCATCTCCACATTGGCACGGCGTTTGTTTCCCTCCGGCTTCACAGTCACATAATCCAGATATTCCGTCTCCCGCAGGATCACTTGCAGAAGTTCATGGACAGAAAGGTAAGCTGCGAGATCACGGTAATGATTCAGCTTCCCGAAAAATGAACGTATCTTCTGCTGCAGCAGTTCTGCCTGCCATGACTCATGTGTATCTTCGCCTGCCTCTTCCCCTTCCTTCTCAGCGCTGCCCGATATGCGGCCCGCATCCTGCCCATAAAGCTTCAACGCATCATAGAGATACTTTTTCTTCGGAAAAGCAGCCCGGATCAGGGCGATCTCTTCCTCCGTAAAGCCGCCCAGGTAAGAGTGCATCACGCCATAGAGCGGAATATCCTGTAACGGATTGTCCAGCACCCGCAGGAAATGCAGAAGTTCCTGCACCTCACTTGCCGCAAAATAACCGGTGCGGGAAGTTACATGCACGGGAATGCCCTCTTCTTCCAGCGCCTTTTTAAACACTTCATCCCAGCCCGAAGTAGTCCGGAGCAGAATCACAATATCCCGAAAAGCAAGCCTGCGCAGTTCACCACTCTCCCGGTCAGTCACCCGGAAGCGGCGCATCAGCTCTTTGATCTTACCTGCTACCCCATATGCTTCCTGCTCTTTGACGGATACATCATCCGGTTTCTCTCCTGTCTGAAATATAAGAAGTTCGGTCTCTCTGTTCTCCTGCACAGGATAGGCCGCACCGGGATGGAGCGCTGCAAGATCATCATAGAGGATGCCTCCCACTTCCTTGCCCATAATCTGTTCAAAGACGGAATTGGTACTGTTCAGCACTTCAGGGCAGCTTCGGAAATTCCGGTGCAGATCAATCTTTACACTTTGCTCCGCTTTGCCATACGCCTCATATTTCTCCAGGAATAACTCCGGTCTTGCCAGACGGAATTTATAGATGCTCTGCTTCACGTCTCCCACCATAAACCGATTGTATCTGCCTTCGTCTTCGCCGGAGATACAGGATAAGAGATACTCCTGTACCAGATTGCTGTCCTGATACTCGTCGATCAGAATCTCATAAAAATAGCTGCGGTATTCTAAGGCTGTCTCCGTCGGCACGCATCTGCCCTCTTCGTCTTTCCGCACCAGTATGGACAGGGCGAAATGCTCAATATCATCGAAATCTAACAGATTTTTCTCCCGCTTCTTCCCGTCAAAAGCTTCTTTAAATGCCAGTACCACATCCACCAGCGCCACCACTGCTTCCTTGCAGACTGCCATCCGGGCAAGAATCTGCTCTCCGGTCTGCCGGAAATACTGTTTCTGTAAATCAATAAGCTGTCCTTTCACTTCGTTTCTGATATTCTTTGCCAGTTCCCGCTTAACCGGATTGATCGAGTCATCCTTCTTAGAGGGCAGTCTGTCAAAGCAAAGCGCCCCAAAGGCGGCGGCGATATCGTCATAGCTTACGGTTCCCCGGACTCCGTTTTTCCCCATTGTATCATGCGGATCGGAGGTTTTATGGAAACCGCACCTGGCAAGCAGTGTCTCCACCATTTCCTTTTCCCGTTCCAATAAAGCGCCGTAAGGATAGGGACCGTCCGGCTCCTCACAGATATGGATTGCCTCCTCCAGCTTCGATACACACCCTTGTAAAAGCAGCCGGGTTCTGCGGAGGCAGTCTGCCATCCACGGCAGTTCTTCCAACTTATCTCCCGGCACTTCATAGTCCTTCTTCCGTTCTTCAAGCCATTGCTCCGGGAAAGGATAACTCATGGCAAAATCATAAAGCTTTAAGATCACTTCTTCCACCGCTTCGTCCCGGCTTCCCACACTGAAATATTCCATACACTGTAAGAAAGACGCTTCTTCCCTGTCGTAACAGTTCTCCAACACCTGCGCAAGCACATCCTGACGAATAAGCTTTAACTCTCCTTCTTCACCGATCCGAAAACCGGGATCCAGTCCGATGGTATGAAACTGATTGCGCAGCACAAACAGGCAGAAGCTGTCGATGGTAGTAATCTGTGCATTGTGAAGCAGCGTCACCTGTCTCTGTAAATGCCCGTTCTCCGGGTCAGCCGCCAATCTGTCGTTCAGGGCGCGGCTGATACGCTCCCGCATCTCCGCCGCGGCAGCATTGGTAAAGGTCACGATCAGAAGTCTGTCGATATCAACCGGATGCTTCTCATCACTGACCATTTTAACAATCCGTTCTACCAGTACCGCCGTCTTGCCGGAGCCTGCCGCCGCAGACACCAGTAAGTTACAGCCATGGGTATCAATGACTTGTTGTTGTTTCTCTGTAAAAGAAATTGCCATTGTACTTATGCTCCTTTTCAATAAACCATCTTCTCCAGCGCTTCCTCCGCAGACAGATTTTCAAGCTTTCTCATCCGGTAGCCGTCCACCCGCTCATCATAACCGCATACACTTTTATAAGTGCAGTAAGTACATGCCTGACTGCCGTTCTGCTCATAGGGATTGACCGAGATGGTTCCCTCCAAAATTTCACTTCCAAGCTGCCTGATTTTATGGTTAACATAATTTGAAACCGTCCGCATGTCTTCCTCTTTTATGACACTGGAGTAAGCAGAGAAGGAACCGTCCTTTTTCCGCTCCAGCGGCAGAATATCGGACTTGTCCGTAAATTCCGAATCCAGCAGTCTGACAGCCTCGTCATTTTCATTGACTATACCGGTCATCTTTAACTCCTGCAATAATTTTTCATTGATCTGCTCCGGCGTCAGGTTTTCTCCATCCTCCACCATAGGATCCGCCACATGATAGTACAACATAGCAGCCGGAACAACGGTCTTATCGGGATGTTTCTTCTGCTCTGCCTCCACTGCCGCATTCATATACACGACTAACTGTAACTGCAGCCCATAGTAGAGCGCCGCCAGATCGAATTTCCGATTCCCCGATTTATAATCTATGACTTTCACATAGACCTTATCCTCCACTTCGCAGGTGTCTACTCTGTCGATCCGCCCCCGCAGGCGCATTTTTTCCTGATCATTTAAGGCGATGTTCAGGGAATCCAGATCCTCCAGCACAGAGAATGACATCTCGAACTTCTCCGGTACAAAAGCGCCTTTTTTCAGCTGAGTCTGCAAGGTCAGCACGGTGCGGTTCATGATACGGGTAATCCGTCCCAGCAGATGCCGGTTGCGGGCGGTACTGTAGAGGATTGTCTCCCCATAGCGCACCGCAAAACTTTCCATAGCTTCTTCCAC
The DNA here is from genome assembly GCA_964589055.1 of uncultured Bacteroides sp. Classification (GTDB taxonomy): domain Bacteria; phylum Bacillota; class Clostridia; order Lachnospirales; family Lachnospiraceae; genus UBA3282. The sequence continues at coordinate 20,716 of CAZPSD010000008.1, read as the reverse complement.
CATCTGCTTTGCCGCCTCTTTCGGGAAATTAAACCATGTATATCCATGCTCCTCCAGTTTATCGGAAAAAAGTTCCAGCACACCGTGGAACACATTCCCCATATCCACAGCCTCGAAGCTGTATTCTTCCCGTTCTTTCAGCGCCAGCCCGTATTGCAAAAAATGCGAATAGGCACAAGCCGCATACCGTTCCAGACTGCTCACGCTGTTTTGCAGAATGGTGCCGTAAAGCGCCCGCGTCACAAGTTTGGACAAGGGCTTGTCCTGATAGCGGTAAAATGCCGTCTCGATCAGCCGGTCTATATTGTCCTGATATACCGGATTTCTATGATAGCTGTGATAAAAAGTAAACAGCTGCTTCTGCTCTGCCTCCGTCAGGCGGCTGCCCGCATATTCCCGCAAAAGATCCGTAAAAAGGGTAATGCCGTCTCTGCCGTTTACGATCTGCTGTGCAATCGGCGCCGCTTCCGGCTGTTCCACTTCCAGCGCCGGGAAAAGCTTGCGCATCAGGTCAATCAGATAGGCGGGGCGGAGAGATCTGCCGTCGCTTCCCACCTTGGCATAGGACAGATACAATGCCCCGGAAGGTTTCGTCATATTCAGATACAGATATAATCTCTGAATATACATCTGTTGTCTGGGCGTGGGCGCAAGCTCTAACTCAGATTCCTTTAAGAATTCTCTGTCGATATCCGATATGATACCGCCGCCCCCTGCGCCTTTCGGGATATTGCCGTCATTAACCCCCAGGAAAAAGAGCACCTTAACCTGTTTTAATCTGGTTCTCTCGATGTCGCCCACCACAATGCGGTCCACATTCTGGGGGATCGTGCCTACGCTGATCTCCATCAGTCCTGAATCCAGAATATCCGAAAACTCCCTAAGCGTCATCTCCTCCTCAGCCAGCAATCCGTTGATCTGATCCAGAAGGTCAATAATATACACATAGATCTGTCCGTACTCTTTTGCAAGCGAAAGCTCCCCTTGTTCCTTAAAATAATTCTCATAATGCGCCAGTTTCTTCTGCACTTCATTCAGGACAAGGAACTCATACAGCCCGCGCACCATCTCTCCGGTAGTCTCAGCCGGTGCAAGAAGCGGCTCTAATTGTGCCAAAAGCTGCTCCCGCATGAGATTATAAGCCTGAAGCTGTGCAAGCGCCTCCTCTTCGCCTTCCGGGTTTTCTTCTTTATAGATAAAAATACTGCTCCATCTCTTCCGTCCTCTGATACCGAATCTGCGAATATAATTTTCCAGCCGGTCTACCGCTTCCCTGTCAAACCCGGTCAGTCCCGTGCGCAGATAGTGAAAAACCGATTCCGGGCTGAAATCCTGCAATACGATCTGCAGGGCGCTTCTGATATATTCCGCACAGGGATTCCCTAAAATTCCTTTCGTTCGATCCAGATAAATCGGAATCCCAAATTTTCCAAATATTTCCTCCGCATCCCGTCCGTACACTTCCATATCTCCGGTCACCACCGCAATATCCCGGTATTGCAGGCTGTTTCCGTCATTTGCCGCAGATTCCATAATCAGCTTGCGGATGGCAATACAAGTCTGACGGAGTTCTTCCCCCGGCGTGGAGGCTTCCACAATATGAATCCTCTCCGCAGGCTCCTCGTAAGGCGCGGAAGGATATCGGAACAGATTGCTCTCCAAGTGCGCCAGTTCCGCATTATCCGCAAACCGCGGAAGCATCCCTCCGATTCTTTCTTTACACCACACCGGCTTTTCCTCCGGCACTTGGATTTCCTGCGCCAGCTTCTTTATGTCTGCCACAGTCTTTTTACTTAGATGAAAAAGCTTCTGCTCCTGATCTAACAGATAAGGATTCTCCCTCTCATCAATGGTAATCGTGACAATGACCCGTTTGGTCAATCTCAATAATTCCTGAATCACCCGGTTCTGAATCGGTGTAAATCCGGTAAAGCCGTCGAAAGCGATCACACTGTTACGGATAATCTCTGACTTAGGCAGCGCCTGCCGCAGTCTGTCAAGGGTCTCCTCCGTAGTGATGAAATGATCTTTAATATAATCCTGAAACGCCTGATACAAAACGCCCAGGTCCTTTAATTTATAATAAAGAGCTCCCCTGCTTTTCGCATAAGCCGTAAGCTGCTCTAACTCTTTATTACCGATACCGTACTGCATAAATTCCGAGATGGCGGATTTGATCTCATGGATGTAACCGATCTTATGCAGATGACTTCCCATCACGTTCAGCCTGTCCCGCACTTGCCCGGCGATCTTACGAAGCACCAGACTTTTGCCCGTATCATCCAGAATAGGCTTGTCCTCGAAACCCACCTCTTCTAAAATTCGATGGGTCAGTCTGCCGAAGCTTAACACATCAATATTCATGATGGCGTGGTTGGGCTGCTCCACCACCAGATCCATCTGGGTCTGCATGGTGAACTGATCCGGCACAATCAAAAGACAGTTGGTCTTGGGATTCTGTGCCGCCTCCTGAATCATATCGTAATGCAGCCTTTTACTCTTGCCTGCGCCGGAAGCGCCGAAATAAAACTGAAGTGACATGGAAACGTCCTTTCTGAATTTTCTATCTTTCTTTGGGTAAAAGTATACCATATCCTTTGAAGAATAGCTATCCTCTCCATACTGCTGCGCCGTAAAATCAGCATCACAGCGCAACTTGTTCTAAAACTACGCAAAGAAAACCCCTTGCTGATGAGCAAGGGGCGCTTCCTTTTCCTATAGACCGGAACCATCTACGGAAATTCCGGCATGTGTTTCTATGACCCGGTTTTATTCAAACGGAATAACGCCGCCGTCATATGTGCTGTTGATAAACTCTTTGATCTCGTCGGATTTCAATACATCTACTAAAGCAACAATTCCATCGTTGTTCTCATTGCCTTCCTCTACAGCAATGATATTCACATAGGTCTGCGCTGCCTCAGAATCAGCCTGCTCATATGCGATGGAGTCGTTTACTACATTGTAGCCTGCCTCTAATGCATAGTTACCGTTCAGGACTACGAATGCAACCTCGTCGATTACTCTGGGCACCTGCGCTGCTTCTAACTCCTGAATCTCGATTTCGTAAGGATTCTCTTCGATATCTCTTACGGTTGCCTCTAAGCCTACGCCGTCTTTTAAGGTAATTACGCCGTTATCCTGTAATAACAGAAGCGCCCTTGCCTCATTAGTTGTATCATTAGGGACTGCAATCACATCGCCTTTTTCCAGAGTCGTCAAATCACTCTTCGTACCGGGATAGATACCAAACGGCTCATAGTGGATGCCGCCTGCGTTTACAAGGTGTGTACCCTGCTCCTCATTGAAGGACTCCAGATAAGGAATGTGCTGGAAATAGTTGGCGTCGAAGTCACCGCTCTCTACTACTAAGTTCGGCTGTACATAATCATCAAATACTGTCACTTCCAGATCCCACCCCTGCTCTGCAAGGATCGGCTTAGCCTGCTCTAAGATCTCAGCATGAGGTGTTGCGGATGCCGCTACGGTAATGGTACCCTTGCTTTCTACTGTTTCTGCTTCCTCTTCCGCCTCAGTTTCTTCTTCCACAGCCTCTTCTGCTTCCGGCTCAGCAGTCTCTTCTGTTGTTTCCTCAGCTGCTGCCTCCGCAGGCTCTGCTGTTGCTGCGGTGTCAGA
>CAZPSD010000008.1:0-16980 GCA_964589055.1 uncultured Bacteroides sp. | reverse complement strand
CTGTTGTTTCCTCAGCTGCTGCCTCCGCAGGCTCTGCTGTTGCTGCGGTGTCAGAACCGCACGCTGTCAGCACCGAAAATGCCAATGCTGCTGCTAAAATGCTTGCGATAAATTTCTTTTTCATAATATGTTCCTCCTCTTTTGTGGTTATCTCCTCTTTTCGACCACATAATTATTTATCTAAAAGAGCTGCGCTCTTTTGACCTGTTCACTACCGCTTTCTGCGGTCAAGTTTGACGGATAATCTCATACCCAGCGTTTGGAAAATCTGTACCAAAATAACGAGTAATACGACTGCCACAATCATGATCAGTGTCTCATACCGGTAATAACCATATCTCATGGCAATATCACCCAACCCGCCGCCGCCGACTACCCCCGCCATGGCAGAATATCCCAAGATCGTGCCAATGGCGATCGTCACACCGACTAAAATGGATGTTCTTGCTTCTACCAGCAATACTTTCCATATGATTGTAAAAGTACCGGCGCCCATACTCTGCGCCGCCTCAATCACCCCTTGATCCACTTCCTTTAAGGAAGATTCGATCATACGTCCAATAAAAGGCGCTGCCGCAATCGTAAGCGGTACAATGGTCGCTACCGATCCGTAAGTCTTACCGACAATCAGCTTGGTTAGCGGCATCACTAAAATCAGCAGAATCAAAAATGGAACGCTTCTTACTATATTCGCAATCACATCTAAGATTTTATAAACGACCTTGTTGGGCTTAATGCCATTTTGATCTGTGACTGCTAAAGCAATTCCCATGGGAAGCCCCAAAATATAACCGAACAAAGTTGACACAAGTGTCATAAGCAATGTATCGCCGACACCCTCTATCATCATAGCTGTCAGTTCACTAGTCCACATAGCCGTCTGCCTCCTCTACCGCCAAGCCTCTCTCGATGAGATACGACTTCATGTTATTCTGAGTCTCCTTATCATCCGGCAGACTCAAAATCATCTCTCCCCGGGCGATACCCTCTACATTCTTGGTATCTGCTTTGAGAATATTGATCGGCTGTCCAAACCTCAGTACCATATTCGCAATAACCGGCTCAAAGGACGAATTCTCGGAAAAGACGATGCGGACACAGCATTTGCCCTTCATCAACTCCTTCTGGTGACTCTCTAACGTGCGATGTGCCTCACCGCCTCCCTTGACAATCAGTTCTCTTGCTTCCGCTGTCTTGGGATGGGAAAAGATGTCAAGCACTCTGCCCTGTTCTACCAGACGTCCTTCTCCTATGATCGCTACATGAGAGCAAACTTCCCTGACTACTGCCATCTCGTGGGTAATAATCACGATCGTAATACCGTATTCTCTATTGATTTGTTTTAAAAGCTGTAAGATCGACTGTGTCGTCTGCGGGTCTAATGCACTTGTAGCTTCATCGCACAGAAGAATCTTGGGATTCGCCGCCAAGGCTCTTGCGATTGCCACACGCTGCTTCTGTCCGCCGGACAACTGGGACGGATACGCCTTCGCCTTCTCAGTCAGTCCTACGATCTCTAACAATTCCGCCGCTCTCTTTCTGGCATCCTTCTTCGGCACGCCTGCTATATCCAGCGGAAAACATATATTATCAATAACGTTTTTCTGCATCAGCAGATTGAAATGCTGGAAGATCATCGCTATCTGGCTTCGTTTCGCACGAAGTTCTTTCTCTGACAGGCTGCTTAGATCTTCGCCTTCAATCTCTACCGTACCGGCACTCGGTCTTTCCAGAAAATTCAAACACCGTACCAGTGTACTTTTACCGGCTCCGGACATACCGATGATTCCATATATATCGCCTGCCTGAATCGATAAGCTGATATCCTGCAATGCCTCTACTGTGGCATCTTTGGTCACAAACGTCTTGCCCAGGCCCCGGACTTCTATCATTCCCGCCATTTTATTTCATCCTTTCGTAAGCATTTATTCTTGACTACTTTAGTATGAATGCGGCGGATTGTCAAGTAAATAATTATTCCGCAGAAAACAGCGGCGTAGACAAATATCTGTCACCGGAATCCGGTAAGAGCGCTACGATCGTCTTGCCTTTGTTCTCCGGTCGTTTAGCCAGCTGTGTAGCTGCATAAAGCGCTGCACCGGAGGAAATACCTACCAGCACGCCTTCCTGTATAGCGATCTCTTTGCCTGTAGCAAAAGCATCTTCATTGGAAACCTTAAACACCTCATCGTACACGCTTGTATTCAGCACATCCGGAACAAAACCGGCGCCGATACCCTGAATCTTATGTGCACCGGGCGCTCCACCGGATAATACCGGGCTGCTCTCCGGCTCTACGGCTACGATCTGTACATTAGGATTCTGTTCTTTTAAATATTCGCCGACACCGGTCACGGTACCGCCTGTACCTACGCCAGCTACGAAAATATCTACCTTGCCGTCCGTATCTTCCCAGATTTCAGGACCTGTGGTTGCTTTATGCACTGCAGGGTTGGCAGGATTTTCGAACTGTCCTAAGATAATGGAACCCGGCGTGGATGCCTGTAATTCCTCAGCCTTGGCAATAGCGCCTTTCATACCCTTAGCGCCTTCTGTAAGTACCAGTTCTGCACCATATGCCTGTAAGAGTTTTCTTCTCTCTACGCTCATCGTCTCAGGCAGCGTAAGAATAGCCTTATAGCCTTTGGCTGCTGCCACTGCTGCCAGACCGATACCTGTATTACCGCTGGTCGGTTCAATAATCGTTGCGCCCGGTTTTAATTTACCGGCATTCTCTGCCTCCTCAATCATGCTTAAAGCGATACGGTCTTTAACAGATCCTGCCGGATTAAAATACTCCAGCTTTACCAGAATTGTTGCGTCCGTGATGTTGTTATTCTTTTCGTAATTCACTACCTCTAATAAAGGTGTCTTACCGATTAACTCTGTTGCGCTTTTTTTAATGTTTGCCATAATTTTTCCTCCTGAAAATAAATGCTTTGATTTATACCTTCTATTATATATGCTGAAACGCCCTTTTACATCTGTTTTTTCTGTCTTTCACAATCCGGTTTATTCCATACGGCAACACATGGCTCCTATACTCACATTCATGCATTTGCCGCATCTTTCATCCTTGTGTCTGCACATGCAGTTCTCTCTGCACAGGTCTCTGCTGCCGGTTCTGGGTCTCATTGTATTGCTCCTTTCTGTGATCCCGCTTTATCCTTTTGGTTTTCTGCCGTTTGGTGCTATCCGGTTCTCTCTGTCTTCTTTTTCACATCCGGCATTGTTTCTCCGTTCTTTTCTATTATGTATTCGGTATGATACAAGCGGTTTTGTTTATTTCCTACTTGTTATGTAGGTTTTATATGAAATGATAATACACCATTATTTACATTCTGTCAACACCTAATTTTATAATCTGATATAAGTTGGTAACAGTTCAGCCATGCAGGTTGAATCCGAGTCCATACTGACCGCAAGGTCTGATATCTCTTCCATAAAACAGGGCTGAACAATAAAACTTGTTCAGCCCTGTTTTATGCATTTCATATAATTCCTGATATTTTATCTCAATTTCCAAATATCACGGTTGTACTCAGCGATGGTTCTGTCGGATGAGAAGAATCCTGCCTTGGCAATGTTCACAAGCATCATCTTTCTCCACTTCTCCTGATCTTCATAATCAGCCATCATCTTATCCTTTACTGCAATATAATCCTCTAAGTCTAAGAGTGTCATAAACCAGTCTTTATTAAGCAGTTCCTTATATAATCTCTCCAAATTCTCCTTATGTCCTACCTTCAAAGCTTCCTTGCTGACAATGAAATCAACAGCTTCTTTGATAACAGGACTCTTCTCATAGTAATCTTTGGAAACATAGTCTGCCTTTGCATAGTGCTCGATAACCGCGTCAGACTTCTCACCGAAGATGTAAATATTGTCATCGCCTACCAGCTCGTGGATCTCCACGTTTGCACCGTCAGAAGTACCCAGTGTTACCGCACCGTTTAACATATATTTCATGTTGCCTGTTCCGGAAGCCTCTTTGGAAGCTAAGGAAATCTGTTCAGAAATATCACATGCCGGGATCATTTTCTCTGCGTAAGCAACATTATAGTTCTCTGCCATCAGCACGGTCATGTAAGGGCTTACATCTGGATCGTTGTTGACGATTTCCTGTAATACCAGAATCAGATGGATAATATCCTGTGCAATTACATAAGCCGGAGCCGCCTTCGCACCGAAAATAAAGGTCATCGGCCTTACCGGTTTCTTTCCGGCCTTGATCTCCAAATATTTATGAATGATGTAAAGCGCATTCATCTGCTGGCGTTTGTACTCATGCAGTCTCTTGGACTGGATATCAAAGATGGAATCCGGATTTAAAGTAACGCCTTCTGCCTCTTTCACATAAGCAGCCAGATCCTTCTTGCGGTTCATCTTGATTTCCGCAATCCTGTCAAGAACAGCCTTATCATCCTTAAACTCCAGTAATTTCTCTAACTTATCAGCATCCTTCTTATAGCCGTCTCCAATGGTTTTGGATAAAAAGCCTGCCAGTTCACGGTTACAGGACAGAAGCCATCTTCTGAAAGTAATACCATTGGTCTTATTGTTAAACTTCTCCGGATAAATCTTATAGAATGCGTTTAATTCTGTATCCTTTAAGATTTCCGTATGAATAGCGGCCACGCCGTTTACAGAGAATCCATAGTGGATATCGATATGAGCCATGTGTACTCTCTCATCCTTATCGATGATCTGCACCTTAGGATCTTTATATTTCGCTGCCACTCTCTTATCTAACTCTTTGATGATCGGTACTAACTGAGGAACTACCTTCTCTAAATATTTCAAAGGCCATTTCTCTAATGCTTCTGCAAGAATGGTATGGTTTGTGTAGGCACATGTCTTGCTTACCACTTCGATCGCCTCATCCATCGTAAATGCTTTTTCATCAACTAAAATTCTGATCAACTCAGGAATTACCATGGTCGGATGGGTATCGTTGATCTGGATTACCGCATGATCATACATCTTGCGAAGGTCGTATTTCTTTTCCTTCATCTCTTTTAAAATAAGCTGTGCAGCATTGCTTACCATGAAATACTGTTGATAGATACGCAGCAAATTACCTGCTTCATCGGAATCATCCGGATATAAGAACAATGTCAGGTTCTTCTCAATATCCTCTTTGTCAAAATCAATTCCTTTCGTCACAAGACTTTCGTCTAATGTCTCAATATCGAAAAGTCTTAACTTATTAACGCCGTTGTCATATCCAACAACATCAATGTCATACAGTCTGGAAGTAACCTTCTTATCACCGAAGGCAACTTCAAAGGTTGTGTCTGTCTTGGTCAGCCATGACTGATCCTCGATCCAGTCATTCTTTTCTGCTGTCTGCAGTTTATCCTTAAACACCTGTTTAAAAAGACCATAGTGATAATTCAAACCGATACCTTCGCCCGGAAGTCCTAATGTTGCAATAGAATCAAGGAAACATGCTGCCAGACGTCCCAGTCCGCCGTTACCGAGAGACGGTTCCGGCTCTACTTCTTCGATGACGCTTAAGCTCTTGCCGTTCTTCGCCAAAATCTCTTCAATCTTGTCATAGATTCCTAAATTGATCAGGTTGTTGGATAACAGCTTACCGATCAGAAACTCAGCGGAAATATAATAGATCTTTTTCTCGCCCTCGATCGGTTCGGAAACTGCCATCAGTTTCTTTGCCAACTGCAACAGGCTGTAATAGATTTCCGTATTACTGCAGTCTGCAATAGCTTTGCCATAACCGCTCTGTGCCTGATCCTCCAGCTCTTTTTCCAGATTCATTACCAATACATCTCTTTTCAGGTTACTTGCCTGTGCCATGATTCATCCTCCTGCATTCATATTATTTTAGTTGTTATACGTTTATAGTTATTTATTTCCAATTTTTAAGCGATTATGTCTGTGTACCGAATTCTGACCAGTTCATAGTCCAGTACGATCTGTCTGCCTTCTCCTCCGTCCAGCAGTCTTTTTAATTCTATCACCGCTTCCGATGCGATTCTCTTAAAATTCTGTCTGACCGTGTTCATCTGTTTCCCGGCATATCCCATCAGGGTAATGCCGTCGAAACCGCATACCGGGCGGAAAATATCCATCTCGGTCAACGCCTTCATGGCGCCGATTGCCATTAAGTCAGACGCGCATACCACCACATCTTTTTTCCTGGCATATTTAAAAGTCATGTTTCTTGCCTGCAGCTCCGAAAATTCTCCGCTCCGGATCAGCAAAGGCAACTGCAATTCCTCAGCCAGCCTTTTTATTCCTTTGAGCCGCTCTTCGGTCACGTAACCGTTTTTCTTGCCAGCCAGATAAAGAATACTCCTGCACTTATTCTCCAGAATCGTTTTCTTCGCCACGTCATACTGTGCCGCTTCCTGATCGATCCAGATCGCGGAGGTACTCGCATTGACTAACGGCGCATCTACTACCACCGTTTTAAATATCTGGGAGGCAATCAGTTCCTGAAGCACTTTATCATCCTTGGAAATTCCGAAAATAATTAACCCCGTAATACTCTGTGACTGTAAATATCGTATCACTTCTTCCAGCGTCTTATTCTTCAGCATGGAATAAAATACCGTAATCACATCCAGATTCATCTCCACCGCCTGTCCGATGGTGCCCGCCATATACTGCATATTGATCTCATCGACTGCCTGAGATGCATTATTCAGATTCATCAGAAATGCCACCCTGCCGGACTGCTTAGAAGAAAGGGCTGCTGCCACGGAATTTGGTACAAAATTAAGTTCAGCCACTGCTTCATTTACTTTTTTCCTTGTCTCTTCACTGACATTCGGATAGTTGTTCAATACCTTAGATACGGTAGAGATTGCTACTCCTGCGCGCTTCGCGACATCCTTGATTGATACCATTATTTTCTCATTCCAAAGCCGGTTTTATAAATAATTCCGCTTCTGCTTTCTTTTCTGCATTTCCGCTTCCAGAAAAATATCAGGAACCCGGAAATCGTTTTCCATTACTATAATATACCAAAAAGCCGGCTTTGTAAACCTCTCTTTTGCAAAAATTTCCGCGCCACAAGAGCATTATTGATATGCCTCGTGACGCGCTGCTCCTATACAAGTTTTACCAAAATCTCTCCTGCCGCATTTGCATTATTTGTATTTACGGCATCTGCCGCTTTATAGTCAGACACCATAGCTTCCAACGTTTCCTTACTGATAACGCCTTCCTCACCGGAAACCTTTGTGCCGTTTAAAAGCACTTCTTCAATCCGATAATCACCATATTCCTTACCGGAAAGATTCTCGTATGTAATCCGAAGCTTTTTCCCGTTAAAGATATGCTCCGCACATGCTCTTCCCTGCGCGTCAAACTGCTCTTTCAACAGCTTCGGTTCGAATGCCAGATCACCCCACCTGCCTTTCACGCCGAACATCTCTGTCAGCACAGTAAGCAGCAGCCAGCTTGCCGCACCGGTCAGATAATGATACACGCCTCTGCCTTTCGGGTCAATGTACTCCGGCACGCCCGGATAAATTTTAGATTTCGTCACATCGCATACATGACTGTAGAGACTATGAATCACTTTAAATCCCTCTTTGGCAAATCCTCTCCGGTACAGGGCATTGGCATACATAACCGCCATATGGCAGAATACGGCGCCGTTTTCCTTCTGTCCATAGGCAAAGCCGAACATTCTTCCCATATCGGTTTTGACTTCATGGAAGTTAGTATTGAGCTTATACCCACCAATGGCTTCATCATACAGATAGGCGTCTGCCGCTTTGACAATCTCAGCCACCTGTTCCTCCGTTGCCGTACCGGACATTATGGCGAAAACCTGTCCTGTCAGCATCATTCTGACACCCGTGTCACATACGCCTTCCACTCTTCTTCCGCTGTTGTCGTAGTAACCGTTAAACCAATGCTTCCCGGCATCGTCACCAATCCACTCCGTCTGACGTACATGCTGTTTGATCCATTCTGCCTTGCCTTCCAGATTTCCGGCAAGTTCTTCAATATTGACGGATACCGTGCTGCCCGATACCACATGTGCACAGCTTTCGCAATAGTCCTGCAGCAGCTTCTGCTTTGCTTCCACACTGTCATAGAGTCCGTCCTGTTCGGAGAGGAGCGTCAGCATCTCTTCTGCCAGGTCCACTTCTTTGATGCCCGTCACTTCCTGTAATTTGCGGACCAGATTGGCAATGCTTGAAAGGTTACCGCCATAAATGGTTGTAAATGCAACGCTTTCTCCTCTGTCTTTTGCCATATCAATAGCATCGTTCCAATCGGCGCCGCGCAGTCTGATATGATTGTGCTCACCCACATCATAGAATGCGGATAAATGCTGTAACAGGATATGCTCTAAAATAGTGCCTTCATACTTCTTACCATCCGCTGTCTTTTGGATACTTCCCTGAGTTTCTTCCCAGTCAGTGTCACGTCCGTCGCCACGGCCTATCAGGTTATCCTTAAAGTACACATTTTTTTCTAATAAGAAATTCAGATCCCCGCTCTGTTTCACATAAAGTTCCATGGTCAGATAGGGCCACATACCATGATCCATCCACACACGGGGGATTCCGTTTCTGTCCGCAATAAACTCTCCCTGCTTACTGCCGATAATCGTCGCATTCGTTCCGTCCATACGGACACCGCCGAAATTGCTAAGCAGCATACCGCGCACACCGGACGGATTCATAAGAAGCAGCGCCAGACAGTCCTGCCACAAGTCACGCCATCCTCTTCCGCCTTTGCCGTAATCATGGTGGGGCAGGAAGGAACAGCCATAGATTCTGCGCAGCATAGGCTGGAAATTCACCCAGTACATCCATTCATCAAACCGCTTATCGCCGGAAGCATAGGATATATTATTTTTCTCGTTCCAGTAGGTCTTGCATTCCTCTAACAGCCTGTCAAAGACGCTCTCTGCCAGGAAGCTTTCCATACGTTCTGTCAACAAATCTGACAGTTGTGTCACTTCTGTTTCGTCAGACTTCTTATCACCTTGTGCCCTGCGCTGCTCTACGTCCAGCGCCGCCCACGCCGGATCCTCCATGCAGCCCAAAGCGATCACATAGGATGCTTTTTCACCGGGCTTTAAGCTGATCTCTTCAAACACCAGACCTCCCATGGCTTCAAAACCATCGATCCGGTCTCCCGGTTTCGCCATCGGCACATCTCCTGATACTACCGCATAGGGATTCTCAAAAGAGCCGCCCTCACCGATGAACTCCTCCGCCACCGGATAAAAACCTGTAGGATTGCGGTAACCTGCCTGCGCTGCACCTTGCCGCCGCGTTTCATTCTCTGTTGTCTGTGCCTGTCCCGGCATCTGCGCTTGTACCGCATTGCCGCACATGCCTCCCATGCCGCACACACCATACACCATATGATTCTTCTGATGTCCTCTTTCATCAAAAGTAAGTGTCGGCACAATCGTCACGCCCTGTCCGGTTACCCGGATACGGTGCAGCATACTGGTCACATTGCGGTGATCTCTTATGTTATCTGCGCTTCTGGCATACAACGGAATGGCGGCAACCGGTGTCGCAGTCAATGCTTCTTCCCCGCTGTTTGTAACCGTCACCTTCATCAGTTCCACCGGCATATCCGCCAGCGGCGCAAAGACAGTAACCTCCGACTTAATTCCATACCTCAGGGACTCTCTCTCCATTGTCTGATAGAGCAGTCCCGCCGTCAGCTTTGTTTTTTCTTTATCTATACTAAATTTCTGCGCCTGTTGAGAAGCGGAGGCTCCTGTGGCAGACCAGATTCCTTTACCCTTAATCCGCAGCCAGAAATTTCTGGTTGACTTGTTATTGTGCAGGTTCTCACTGCTGACCGGCTCCAACAGAAATGTATTCTGTCCGGTCTTGGCATCTCCGCCAAACTCCGGCGTCACACTGCTCATCATACCTGCTTCATTCGCGATTGGAAAATACAAATAACTTGTTAATTCCGGATTTTCCAGTGTAAAAGTTCCCTTATCGTTGATAAAATTATATTGTTCCATTCTAATAAACCACCTTTCTTTTTACTTGTACAATGATAAAATCCTTCTTTTATATATTTTCCCTGATATTTTCCCTTTTGCAGCAAAAGGCTGAATCGTTGTGACCCAGCCTTTTATAACCATTCATATTTTTCATCTATACAGTATTGAATACTTGCTTTATCACGTAAACAAGACCGTACATTAAATGCTTCTATTTACGTACCAGATGCCTTGGCAGACCATTCACAAATAACGGCTGTAACTCGCCCATGATCAGCGGTCTTGCGTATTTCTCGTAGTCTTCTGTCAATCCCTTGCCGTCTGCTGTAATCCACTCGTCGGGAACGTTTCTCTCAACGTTAGCAATTGCGTGGATATCGTAAGCGCTTGTACCGCACTGGTAAGGCGCATCTCCGTTTCTGTCAAGCGTAATCATCATGCCTGTCTTGCCTTCCTCTGCTGCAAGCACCGCATCATGACCAACCTGGAATGCTTCATTGATATCTGTTAAAGAAGCTAAATGTGTTGCCGCTCTCTGTAATGTGGAGAACTCAATTGCACGGGTCTTAAGACCTGTCTCTGCGGCAATCTTATCTGCCAGCATAACAGCAGTACCTGACATCTGCTTATGACCGAATGCATCTACAGCCACTTCTCTGCCAAGCTCACATACATATCTGCCGTCTGCAACCTTAACGCCTTCGGATACAGCGATAACAACGGAAGATTTGGCAGCTGCCAGTTCTTTTACATCAGCTACGAACTGATCAATGTCAAATACTCTCTCCGGTAAGTAGATGGCATCACATCCGCTGCAGTCTTCGCCCTTAGCAAGTGCTGCTGCCGCTGTTAACCAGCCTGCATTACGTCCCATGATCTCTACGATGCAGATAGTAGGCTTCTTAGCGCCAAAGGACTCATTGTCGCGAATGATTTCCTTTAAGGATGCTGCGATATATTTTGCTGCGGAACCATATCCCGGACAGTGATCTGTTACGGGCAGGTCATTGTCGATTGTCTTAGGTACACCCATGAATCTCTGCGGTTTGTTGTGAGCCGCTGCATAATCGGACAGCATCTTAACCGTATCCATAGAATCATTACCGCCTGCATAGAACAGACACTCGATATCATGCTTCTCCATGATCTCGAAAATCTTCTCATATACGTCTTCATGTCCCTCGATCTTAGGCATTTTAAAACGGCAGGAGCCTAAGAAGGCGGAAGGAGTTCTCTTTAATAATTCAATTCCTGTCTCATCATCAAGGTAATCGCCAAGATCGATCATCTTATCCTCTAAGAATCCCTCGATACCGTGAACCATACCATAAATCTTCTTAACGCCTAACTTCTTAGCAGCAGCATATACGCCTGCTACAGAAGAGTTGATAACGGCTGTAGGGCCGCCAGACTGACCAACAACAATATTTCCTTTCATTGCTTCTCTCCTTTATCTGTTTTCTCTTACATAATAAAATATATAACTTGTCCGGTATGTGCCGGACACCGATAAAATTATACCAAATAAAACCATTGGTGGCAAGGGGTAGATGGCGCCGGTCAGTGTATTTTCTCCCCGGCGTTTCCCTCCCGTCCCGGGAAACCCATCTAAAGAGCATATTCCGGAAGCCTCCCGCCGTATAGGATATAAAATACCCGCTTATTGCCGATGCCTCTTCTATCTCACAAGGCAATAACGAAAAAAATTGGCGACACTCTCTGCAAACTGTCCATTGTTTTTGCCAATTGATTATGCTACACTTTTATTGTAAACAGTCAGACCAGTCCATATCTTCGTACAGCCTGACAGTATCAGATAACCCCGGCACAGCATATCTCGGCAGAGGAGAATTTATGAACGAATATATCATTAGCTGCTGTTCAACAGCAGACTTAACAGAAGAACATTTTAACGCAAGAAATATTTCCTATATCTGCTTCCACTATGAATTGGACGGTAAGCAATATATGGATGATCTGGGTAAGTCCATGCTCTTCGATCAGTTTTATGAGGCAATGGCTAACGGTGCCGACACCAAAACATCCCAAATCAACACAGCTGAATTTGCGGACTACTTTGAGAGTTTCCTGAAAGAAGGCAAGGATATTCTTCACTTAACCCTGTCTTCCGGCATTTCCGGCGTAGTCAACTCTGCCTTGCTGGCAAGGGAGAATCTTCTGGAGGAATATCCGGACCGCAAAATCTATATCTTAGATTCTCTGGCCGCTTCTTCCGGCTACGGTCTGCTGATGGACAGACTGGCAGATCTGCGTGATGAAGGCAGAAGTATTGATGAAGTATACGAATGGGCGAAAATAAACCGTCTAAGACTGAACCACTGGTTCTTTTCCACCGATTTATCTTTCTACATCAAAGGCGGACGTATCTCCAAAACAGCCGGCTTTATCGGCGGTATGTTAAATATCTGTCCGCTGTTAAATGTGGATTTCATGGGACGGTTAATCCCCAGATATAAGATACGTACCAAGCGCAAGGTCATTCACACAATAGTCGATAAGATGGAAGAATGTATTGAGGAAGGTACTGCATACAGCGGCAAGTGCTATATTTCCCAATCAGCCTGCTATGAGGATGCCAGGGCGGTTGCAGATTTAATCGAAGCAAGATTTCCTCAGCTGAATGGCAAAGTACTGATTAACAGCATCGGTACGACAATCGGAAGCCACACCGGGCCAGGCACAGTGGCAGTTTTCTTCTGGGGCAAAGAAAGGGTTGTCTAACGCATCAGATACACAAAATACGCTGCATAGCCCACCAGCATAACCGCGCCGCCGGTCCTTCCCAGCCTACGGTTCTTAAAGACGCACAGCCACAATAAAATTACCGCCGCAATGCATACGATGCTGTCTGCTAAGAAATCAGGTGCATAAACCACAGGGGTGATCAGCGCCGAAGTACCGACCACAAACAGGATGTTGAATATGTTGCTTCCCACAATATTTCCAACCGCAATGTCCGCTTTCCCTTTGACAGATGCCGTTACAGAGGTAACAAGCTCCGGCAGGGAAGTACCCAATGCTACGATGGTAAGCCCAATCAGTCTCTCGCTCATACCGAAGATTCTGGCAAGCTCCGATGCCGAATCCACTGCCAGATCAGCTCCCAATACAATTGCCGCAGCGCCTATTATAATAAGAAGAAGCATCTTCCAAACCGGCATGTCCGCATCTTTTCCGGGTATATCCTCTAACACGGTTTCTCCGGATTTCGTCATCTTTAACAGATACAGCAGGTAGGCGATAAACAACACCCATAAAATCACCCCATCTGCTCTGCCGACCACATGATCCGTATAGCCGATACCCAAAAGCAGCGCGGAGATCAGCGCCACAAAGGGGATCTCATATTTAACCGTAGACTTCTGTACCGCAACCGGACGGATCACAGCTGTCAGCCCTAATATAATAAGCACATTCAAAATATTACTTCCTACCACATTACCGATCGTAATGTCTGCACTTCCTTTCAGTGCTGCAGAGACACTGACTGCCGCCTCAGGAAGCGAGGTCCCCATCGCCACAATCGTAAGACCGATCACCAACTGCGGAATCCCGAACTTCTCCGCCACCTTACCGGCGCCCTCCACAAACCAATCCGCACCTTTTACAAGAAATACGAAACCAACTACAAGCAACGCTAATTGAATCACGACTGTCATAACTCATCCTCCTTGTTATCCTTTTCGATTTCGCAGATGTCTCCCTTATGTTCCTATTGTATCCGCAGCGAAAACCTTCCTATACAATAAAATAAACGAGGCCTCCGCATTTTCATGCTAAAAGTCTCGTTCTTTCTATTTCTCTTCCCTCACTCTTACTCAACTCATGAATTGAGGCATTTCAGAAAGCGTGTAAACATGGCTTACACCAGGGTATGTTGCTTACACAGGATAACTACTCCCTCTTAACGTGGTTCTACTGTATCACAGGCTTGTCCGCTCTGTCAAGCGTTCAATTTCTTCTGCTGCCTGCACCAATCTGCCTTCTGCTGCCGGTCTGCCCAGCCGCCGAAGATACCCCATTCTATTGTTTATAAGTCATATAGATATCAAAGGTAGTGATGTTCATCAGCGGATAAGAACCGTCGCTATTCTGATCTAAGGAAAAAGCATAATCATACTTCGCGCTGGCTGTCATGCTCTTCTCACCATTCACATATAGCGCCTCCGGATACAGCACCAAATAGACGCCTTCCCCCTCATCAAATCCGAGGCTGGAGTTCTCCACATCACAGCCATATACGCCGGTGTGCATGTTCTGTTCATCCAGACTGCTGTCCATATACCAGCTATACGTGCCGTCGTCGTTCAGCACAAGGTAGCCTTTATCTCCCTCAACGCTTGCACCGATGCTCCATGTTCCCACTAGGAATTCCTGCGCTTTGGCTTCCGCCTCTGCATTGTCAGGCACATTCATGGCCACGGAATTCATGACTTTCAAAGCCTCGGTTTTCCCGGCTTCATACGCGGACGCTTCTGCCGCATAAGTCATATAATATGCGTAGTAATTCTTCGCATAGAAACGCTGCAAAGCTACTGTCTTTACGCCGTTCTCTTCATATTGAATCACCCATTCATACCAGCTTTCGCCCTGCACCTGCACCTCCGTAGGCTCTTCGAGCTCTTCGTACCCTTCATAAGTAACATAGATTTGCTTCGACACGGAAATCATATCCAGCGGATGCTGATAGGTAGCCTCTTTCGAACAGACTACTCCCAATACAGACTCGTTCTGGTCCTCGAAAGCCAGACTGGTATCTGTCTCCATATCCGGTTGTTCTGTCCAGACAGAATCATCATACAGCATCACCAGACCGCCCAGACCTGCCTGCTTTAAATCTTCTTTTTCATTATCGGTTGCCGTGCTCTGCGCGCTCCCGCTCCCATCCGCCTTGCCACCATCCTGCGCGGCGCTGCCGCATCCGCTCAGCATTGCAGGTATGAAACCGCAGATAAGCAAAACTGCCGCCATTTTATTCTTTTTCATGAGCCTCTCCATTCCGAAGCCTCTTACCGCCATACCGCAAAAACAATGTCTTATGCGGTTAAGTATATTTAAGACGCTTCTACATACATCCACTATTTTAACTGATATCAGACAAAATAACAATCCATTCACGAAATCTTCACATTTGTATCGCAACCGTTCAGCCATACAGAAACAATTGTACCATATGACCGTGGGTGAGCCAGCTTATGAATGGATGGCTGAAGCCGGGCGGCGTCCCGCGCAGAACCGTACCGCTTACTCTCTTGCGGACAGCCCAAATATCTGCTACGATACATTATGACAGGCAACGAAAATGCCTGCAAAAGAAATCATATCAGACTTTACAAATATTGCAAGTAAATCTCTGTCAGAATCATCACGAATACAAAAGGATACGAAACGAATGAATTACTTACGAAAAATACTATCAGCCCTGCTTTTGTTAATAATGTGCGATCTTTACTTTACACCGCTCTCCGTTCCCATTTTTATCTATATCAATATCTTTCCGAATTTAAGCATCCGCAAGACCTCCACGATCCGCAATAAGATCCTGGAGGACGGTGTTTTCCTGTTGGAATTGTTTCTGCTCACTGTGATCGCCGTCCCGCTTTATGCCCTCATCACTGTGGGCACGGGCTTTGTCACGCTTCCTGACAGCCGTTCCGGCTGGGCAGTCCTGATCCCTAAGCTCCTGCTTTGGCTTCTTAGTGAAATCATTCTCTTCTGGAACGGCATCCTGCGGGTATATGTCACTTCCGTGCAGCTTGGCATCAAATGGCGTCTCATCGGTATTTTCTGCGGTCAGATCCCCCTTGTCCATATCTGGGCATTGTGCAGGATCATCCGCATTACCGGCAAAGAAGCGCAGTATGAGAACGACAAATATATTGTAAACGAAACCCGCGCAGACAATCAGGATTGCAAAACCAAATACCCTCTCCTGCTTGTGCACGGCGTTTTTTTCCGGGATTTCCGGTTCTTAAATTACTGGGGAAGGATCCCTGCACAGCTTGTCAGAAACGGTGCAGTCATTCACTACGGCTGCCAGCAGTCAGCCGCATCCGTGGCAGAATGCGGACAGGAACTGGCACAACGCATCCAGACGATCGTGCAGACGACCGGCTGCGGGAAAGTCAATATTATCGCCCACTCCAAAGGCGGTCTGGACAGCCGCTATGCGATCACTGCCTGCGGCGCAGCGCCTTACGTGGCATCCCTGACAACCATTAACACCCCACACAGAGGCTGTATCTTCGCCGATTATCTGTTAGACAAAATTCCCGAACGGGTGCAGCAGAAAGTCGCCCGAACCTATAACGCCGCCTTGTCCAAATGCGGCGACCAAAATCCTGATTTTATGGAAGCCGTCCGGGATCTGACCGCTTCCTCCTGCGCCCGCATGAATAAGCAGCTTCCCGATCATCCGGCGGTTTATTACCAAAGCGTAGGCAGCACAATGAATTACGCTGCCAGCGGACGCTTCCCGCTCAACATGTCCTACCCACTCGTCAAGCACTTTGACGGTGCAAACGACGGGCTGGTATCCTTAGACAGTACCAGATGGGGCAGTCATTTCATTACCTTAAAGGTGCCGAAGGGCAGAGGGATCTCCCATGGAGATATGATCGATTTAAACCGCGAGAACATCCCCGGCTTCGACGTCCGGGAATTCTATACAGAGCTTGTGACAAATTTAAAGCAGATGGGCTTTTAAAAGTCTCCATCTGCTTTAAAATTTCCTGTCTGCATCCTTCTCTGTCCCGATTCCCTCGGAAACAATAGACATATTCAGTTCTTTCGCCATACGGATGATATTCTCTATTACCTTGCGGTTCCGCTCATTATTGCCTTCCTGCAAAAATGTCTTATCCAGCTTCAGCGTATCGAAGCCCCTGCTCCAATTTCTCCCAAAAAATCTGCGTGTCATCCCAAAATATACTGCGGTTAACAGGACTTGAACCTGCACCCTCTCGGACTGGAACCTAAATCCAGCGCGTCTG
>CAZPSD010000007.1:0-41612 GCA_964589055.1 uncultured Bacteroides sp. | reverse complement strand
GGAATCTCAGAGACCGCATAAATAAGGGCTTAGAGATTCCGAGAGTCTATCAAAAATAAAAGGAGAGAAAACAAACAATGGAAGAAAAAATTTTAGCAATTCTGGAAGAGCACTGTGAGGAAGCATTGGCTTATGAGGGGAATTCCATGATGGAAGACGGCATTATCGATTCTTTTACGGTGATCAATGTGGTAGGCGATCTGGAAGATGAATTTGATATTGAGATTGATGCCAAATATGTGGTGGCAGAGAATTTCCGCAATAAAGAAGCGATCATTGCCCTTGTGCAGAAGTTATTGGAGGAGTAAATGCAGCTATTATCCTATTCTTTTGTGCTGCTGTGGGCGCTTACCTTCGCGGTTTACTATCTGGTTCCGGTAAAGAAGCAGTGGTATGTGCTGTTAGTGTCCGGTATTCTTTTTTATATGACTGCACTGCGGGGATTCCCGCTTAATCTGTTGTTGACAGCGCTGACGACCTATTATTGCGGGATTTATTTGAAAAACAGTCTGCGGCAGCAGAAAGAACAAGAGGCGGTTTGTCAGAATAAAGAAGAGAAAAAAGC
The DNA here is from genome assembly GCA_964589055.1 of uncultured Bacteroides sp. Lineage (GTDB taxonomy): Bacteria > Bacillota > Clostridia > Lachnospirales > Lachnospiraceae > UBA3282. Next base: position 41,047 of record CAZPSD010000007.1, on the reverse strand, counting down.
ACTGAAAGAACAATTTGAAAAGAAGAGAAAAAGAATACAACTGCTCTATTTTATTTTTAACTTAGGGCTGCTTGTTTTCTATAAGTATGCTATGCTTGCCGTTCCGGTATTGGAAGCACTGGCAGGAGAGACCCCCGGTTTTTTGGAAAAGGTTACTATGCCGCTGGGGATTTCTTTCTATACACTGACGGCAATGGGTTATATCATTGATGCCGGACGGGAAAACTGTCAGGTAGAGACGAACTTTTTCAAGCTGTTATTGTTCCTCTTCTATTTTCCTGCCATTACGCAGGGGCCGTTTAATCGGTTTGCCAATATGAAGGAACAATTCGGGAAAGAACACCGGATGGATTACGGACAGATGGTGCGGGGCATTCAGCGCTTTGTCTGGGGAGCCTTTAAAAAGCTTGTGATTGCAGACAGAATCGGCATTTTCGTTGATAATGTCTATGGAGGCGATATTGCACAGACCGCAGGCAGTATTCTTGCCTGTGCAACGGCGCTTTATATGTTACAGTTGTATGCGGACTTTTCCGGCTATATCGATATGGCAATGGGCGTCAGTGAAACTTTTGATATTGCGCTGCCGGAGAATTTTAAGCGGCCGTTTTTTTCCAAGTCGGTGGCGGAATTTTGGCGCAGATGGCATATTACGCTGGGAACATGGTTCAAGGATTATGTCATGTTTTCGTTTGTTATGTCGAAAGCAGGAAGAAAGCTTGGGAAGAACTGCAGGAAGAAGTGGAGCAGCTGCGGAAAGCATGTGGTGCCGATTATCGGTACGATGTTAGTATGGTTCCTGACAGGCGCATGGCATGGCAGGACAGTCACTTATCTGCTGTGGGGGATTTACTATGGCGTGATTATGAGTATTTCCCTTGTATTAGAGCCGCAGTATGAGAAATGGAAGGCAAAGCTGCGTATCGGAACCGGAAAAGGATATGCTTTTTTCTGCATGGCCAGAACATGGCTGGTTGTGTTTGTGGCGGACATGATAATCAGAAGCGGCAGTGTGGCGCAGGCATGGGAGATTTTTGTCTCTTTCTTTACCAGACTGCATCCCGGACTGCTGCTTAGCAAAACCGTTACGTCTTACGGCTTAAATAAATATGAATTTCTGATACTGGCGGCAGCCTTGCTGATTTGGCTGGCAGTTTCTATCGGAGAAGAAAAGGGACAGGATATTCGGGCGTTTCTGGCGGCAAAACCGTTGGCTGTCCGCTTGATTTGTTATTACGGAATCGTTGTATTCCTTTTAGTAACGGGAATTTATGGCGGTAACTATGACACCGCAGTGTTTATGTATCAGAGCTTTTAAAAGCGCAGCCAAAAGAGGGCTGCCCGTATCGAAATAGAGGAAAGATGGTTGAAGGATATGCGTAAGATTGCATTTCATTTAAATTGTTTGGAACAGGGCGGCGCCGAGCGTGTTGTCACGAATCTGGCGAATCAGTTTGCGGCAAACGGCTATGAGGTTTTGATTGCCACAGAGTGGTACGGCGAGAATGAATTTCAGATTGATGAGAGAGTACGGCGTGTGCACGTTGGACTGAAAGAGGGCGATGAGAAGAAACATCGCCTTGTTCAATTTTATCTTCGGGTGAAATATCTGAAACAGTTTTTGAAAAAGGAAAAGCCGGATATTCTGATTCCTTTTGCCAGGAAAGCGCTTTACCGGGGTCTGATGGCGGCTTATTTCATGAAAATTCCGGTGTTGATCTCGATTCGCACCGATCCGGCGGGACATTATGAGGAATGGTCTGACAAGCTTCAGATCCCGATCCTGTTTCCGAGGGCGGACGGCTGTGTTTTTCAGACGGAAGGGGCGAAAGAATTTTTTGCGCCGAGGCTGCAGGACAATTCCCGTATTATTTTAAATCCCATCAATCCCAAGTATATCGGCGTGCCGGAACCGGAGCGGCGGAATAAAACGGTGGTGCAGTCGGGAAGGCTGGTAGACTTTAAGAACCAGCCGATGTTAATCAGGGCATTTATCGAGGTGCATAAAAAGCATCCTGATTATGACCTGAAAATCTATGGCGGGGATTCTTTTGACGGCACGAAGGAGATTCTGGAACGGCTGATAGAAGAAAATCAGGCGCAGGATTATGTGCATCTGATGGGAGCCAGCGGCAGTCTGGAAAAAGAACTGGCGGATGCCGCATTGTTTGCGTTTTCTTCCGATTGGGAAGGTCTTCCCAATGCGTTGATGGAGGCGATGGCGCTGGGGCTTCCGATTGTGGCGACGGATTGTCCCTGCGGAGGGCCGCGGACCATTATGACGCACGAGGTGGACGGGCTTTTAATTCCTATTAAGGATCAGAAAGCTTTGGAGGACGGTATGAACCGCCTGATCGAGGACAGGGCGCTGGCGGAAAGATTAGGCAGGGAAGCGCGTAAGATCGCGGAGAAGGCGAATGGAGAGGCTGTTTATGAGATGTGGCGGGACTATATTGAGGAATTATGTGCGAAATAAAATGCTGCCGCAGTTTGTGAATTGCGGTGCCGGAAGAGATAGCGCAGCTGTATTTTTGAGGCTGAGAATATTTTTACTTAAATATTTGTCAATATCATGTATAATATAAATGTTAGTACCGACATATGGGAAGACGGGACATGGAAAGGTGTTGGATGATATAATGGGAAGAGAGGAAAAGTATGTTTTCATTTGAGGATTATAGAGAGATTATCAGGATTATTCAGTCTACGGGCAGACAGTGCGGTTACGCGGAGGCTATTAAAAGGGACAAGTTTATTATCATGCGTCATGATGTGGAGTACAGCGTCTGCAGAGCTTATCAGCTTGCCAGGTTAGAACAGAGCATGGACTTTACCTCCACTTATTTTTTCCAATGGACAAACAATTCGTACAATATTTTATCCAGAAGAAATATGGATATGATTAAAGATATGCATGAGAGGGGGCAGCATATTGGTCTGCATTTTGCATTAAACGGCATGACGGATATGCAGCAGGTACGTAAGCGTATTAAGACGGAGATAGAAATTTTAAGCGAGATGTTCGGCTTTGAGATTACGGAATTTTCGGTGCACAGACCGTCTAAGGATATCCTCAGGGAGAATATTAAGCTTGATGGCATTTTAAATGCCTATCAGGATGAATTTTTTACCTTTGCGGATAAGATCACGGACGACACCGCACTGAAGGTTAAATATATGTCTGACGCCAATCATATTTGGCGCTACGGCTATCCGGACGAAGCGAATATTACGGGATATGATAAAGTACAGATTTTGACGCATCCCTTTGCATGGTGCAGGAAAGGGTATGATAATTTCGATAATTACAAGACCTTATTGCAGGAGAAATATATAGAATTGGTGGAATCCGTAGATAATGAGTGTAAGGATTTCGGAGAGTATAAGGATTATTTTATGGCGAAGGATGTGCGCTAAACAGAAACCGGACTGAATTTGGCGTGCAGTTTCCCGGAGCAGGCCGATTGGAAAAGGCAAAGAGAAACCGTCTCGGAACGGAGAGCGGCGGGCCGCTCGGAAATGGAGAATGATATGTGCGGAATATGCGGATATATCAGTAAAAAGAATATTACTGCAAAGCAGCTTAGAGAAATGAATGATACGATGTATCACAGAGGGCCGGATGACAGCGGAGAAGAGATTTATTCTGCGGCGGACGGCTATCAGATCGGCTTTGCACAGAGACGTCTTGCTATTTTAGATCTTTCCGCACTGGGGCATCAGCCGATGCACTCGGAAAACAAGCGCGTTACAGTTGTATATAACGGAGAGATTTATAATTTTAAGGAGTTAAAAAAAGAATTGGCGGATTACCCCTTCCGCTCTAATTGTGATACGGAAGTCATTATAGCCGCTTATTTAAAATGGGGGATTTCTTGTATCGAGCGGTTTAACGGCATGTTTGCCATTGCCTTGTATGACAGGGAAGCAGAATGTGTCTATCTGGTCAGAGACCGTATCGGTAAGAAACCCTTATATTATTGGTACGAAGATCAAAATCTGGTATTTGCATCGGAGTTAAAGCCGATTATGAAATGTCCCGGCTTCCATGGACAGATCGCGCAGGGGGTACTGTCGCGCTATCTGTTCCAGCAGTATATCAATGCACCGGAGAGCATTTATAAAAATGTATACAAGCTGGAGCCGGGAACTGTCCTTCAGTTTACAAGGGGGCAGATTAAAACGTGGAAATATTGGGATGTCAAGAAGATCTATGCAAAGGCGCAGGCGAATCCGGCAGGCAGTTATGAGGAAGCCAGGGAGCAGTTAAAAGAGCTGTTAAAGAAGGCAGTGGCATCCAGAATGATTGCCGATGTGCCGTTAGGATCGTTCTTAAGCGGCGGTTATGATTCTTCGCTGGTGACAGCCATTGCGCAGGAGCATTCCGCAGAGCCGGTTAAGACTTTTTCCATCGGTTTTCATGAAGAAAAATATAATGAGGCGAAATATGCCAAAGCAGTAGCGGACTATCTGGGAACGAATCATACAGAGCTTTACATCGGTGAGCAGGACATGTTTGATTTGGTGGAGAGTATACCGAAATATTATGATGAGCCATTTGCGGACAGTTCTGAAATTGCTACCATGATGGTGTCGAAGCTTGCCGGAGAACATGTGACGGTAGCGTTGTCAGGAGACGGCGGAGATGAGTTTTTCTGTGGTTATAATATATATGAAAATGTGGCGCAGGCACAGAAATTGGATGCGCTTGGAGGAATGGCACACACGATCTGCGGACTTCCCGGTTTGAAGCAGGCGCGCCTTGAGGACAGGCTGCCCTTTAAGGTGCGTGTGATTGCAGGCAACAGGGAGAAAGAGAGTAAGACGCAGTTTGGCGCGGGAAACTATATTGTGAAAGCCAAAGCAATGGTTGGAGAACTCCCTGCGGGAGAGACGGGGCTGCCGATTCATTATCTCACAGAGAGCAGCTATGGAATAAAGAATTGGCAGATAAGAAGAATGCTGGTGGATATGGATACTTATCTGCCGGGGGACATTTTGTGTAAAGTGGACCGTGCCTCCATGAAATATTCCCTGGAAACCAGATGCCCGATTCTGGATACGGATGTTATGGAATATTCATATCGGATTCCTCATCGGTATAAATATGCCGGCGGGGATAAGAAACATATCCTCAAGGATATTGCTTATGATTATATTCCGAAGGAATTATTGGAGCGTCCCAAGGTCGGATTTGGAGTACCTCTTGACAAATGGCTGCGCGGTCCGTTAAGGGAACAATTATTAGATTACAGCAGTTATGATTATCTGAAAAAACAAAATATTTTTGATGCGGAATATGTGTCCGGCATGATCCGGAATTATGCTGCAACAGGTGATGCGGGTCCGGCAACGGGAGCAAATTATTCAAAACTCTCATGGTCGTTCTTTGTATTCCAGCAATGGTATGAAATGTATCACGGGAAGTAAGGCAGGCAAAGAGATGAATTAACAAAACACATGCAATTCTAAATATTGTTAAAAAGTGCGATATAATCAAGAATATAAAAACGAAAAAACGCCGGCAAAAAAAGATAAAGTTGATGAATAAAGAGAATAAAAAAATAAAATAAAATTTAATTTTAACGGGTTTTAGAAGCCCGTTTGCAGGAAAAGTGAAAGAAAAAGCCGGAAATAAATATGGAAAAGCATAAAAATGAAGGAAAAAATTCAAAAAGAAATAAAAACGTTGAAAAAGGATGAAACGAGAAAACATATTGCGTTTTATATCGGTTCATTGCATAAAGGCGGAGCCGAAAGGGTGTTCGTAAATCTGGCTGATTTTTTCCGGCGGGAAGGATACCGGGTGACTATGGTTACTCAGTATTTGAAGGAAGATGAGTATGAACTGCCGGAGGGAATCAGGCGCGTTATTTCCGATTTGACGCAGGAAGAATTAAATAACAACCGTATCGTTGATTTCTGCAAGAGGGTCATAAAATTACATCAGATATGGAAAACGGAGCGGCCGGACATGGTGCTGTCCTGTATCGGAAAGAATAATTTTATGGCGGTGGTTACAACCATGTTTACCGGAACCAGACCCGTGGTATCGGTGGTAGGAGAAGCTGGAGAAGAGTATCCCGACAGACTGATGCGGATGCTGGCAAATATATTGTTTCCGTTTGCTTCCGGCATTATTTTGCAGACGGAACGCTCCCGATACTTTTTTAATAAGAAAATACAGAAAAAGGCGGTTATTTTGCCGAACTCTCTTAATCCGGATTTTATCAAACCCAGATATGAGGGGGAACGGGAGAAAAGAATTGTCTCTGTCGGGCGTATGGATGCCAACAAGAACCATGAAATGATGATACGGGCATTTGCCGCTTTGGCGGACAAGTATCCTGAATATACATTAACTATTTACGGCGACGGGGAACTGCATTCCTATCTGGAAGAACTGGCGCGGGAACTGGGGGTGGGCGACCGGGTTTTTCTGCCCGGGGTGATTCAGGATGTGGCAGCCCGGCTTGAGAAAGCATCCTTGTTTCTCCTTACTTCCTATTCGGAAGGCGTATCCAATGCGCTGATTGAGGCGCTGGCAACAGGGCTCGGAGTGATTTCCACGGATGTACCGAGCGGCGGGACCGCAGAACTGATGGAAGATGGGGTGAACGGGCTCATCATCCCTGCCGGCGATCAGAAAGCGCTGGAAGAAGCGATGGACAGACTGCTTGGCGATCCTGCCTGCCTGGAAAAGTTTGGCACAGAAGCGGCTAAGATTCAGGAGCGGCTGGCGCCGGAGCGGGTGAACCGTCTGTGGCAGGAATATTTTGAGACAATTATGAAGGCATAGGTAAAAACATACAGAAAATTAAGAGAACATTTAATAAGCAGAGAAGCGGTATATGAAAAATATTGTATAGAAGGGAGAGGCATCATGAAAAACAGAATAAAGACTGCGGGACAGATTGCGGCGTTTCTTGCTATTTTCCTTATGATGCTTCTTCCTGTTTCTTATATTGTAAGGACAAACGGTGAGGTAAAGGACCGATTTTCCGGATTTTATGCGGAGAAAAATAATACGCTGGATATTGTGATGATCGGCTCCAGCCCGGTATTTCCCTATTATGCGGCGCCTAAGCTGTGGGGAGAGACGGGAATCGCCATGTATCCGCTGGCTTCTAATATGCAGAGACCGGCGGCTATGAAATATCTGGTGGAGGAAGCTGAAAAGTCTCAGTCGCCCCAATTATACATTTTTGAAATGCGTATGTTTACGGTTGCGGATGAATATTTGCGGTCTAATATGGCTTATACCCGCGGCGTCACGGATAATATGACATACTCCCTTCACCGGATTAAGACGGTGAAGGCTTTGGTGCCGGAGGAAGAGGTCGAGAGTATGCTTCCCTACTATCTGGATATCATGAAGTATCATACTAATTGGAAAATGCTGGCGCTGCCTTCGGAGTGGGGCAATATGTTCTATCATAAGAAAAGCCCTTATAAGGGGTACACCTTCCGGGATGAGGTAGGACCGCAGCCTATGCCGGATTGCGGTAAGGCGGAAGGTACGATACCGATTCCGGAAGAACAGGAAGAATATCTGCGGGATCTGCTTAATGCACTTCGGAGCATGGATCAGGAGGCGTTATTTATTGTGTCGCCTTACGGCGAATCGCCGGAAGAACAACAGATGTTTAATTATATGGAAGCAATAGTGGCTTCTTATGATTATGAATTTTTGAATATGAATAACTATTATGAAGAAATCGGCATCATATTTGAAGAAGATTTTGCGGATTATGGAAGTCATACGAACGCTGTGGGAGCAGAGAAGTGCACAGATTTTCTGGAGAATTATTTATTAGAGCATTATGAATTTACGGACAAGCGCGGCAATGCCGTTTATGCGTCATGGGATCAGGCATATCAGGACTGGCAGGCTGAAATGGAGACTGCGCGGGAGACGGTCCGTCAGCATATTTTGAATCAAGATTATGCGGAATTGACAGAAGATGCACAAGGAGCAGAGTAGAAAAGAGCTATTGGCTGTAAAAAGGCGGGAGATGCCTGCCTGTGGAGAGGATATACTATGTGTGGAATTGCCGGATTTTGTAATGGTGGGAAGAATTGGAAGCAGGATATAGAGCGGATGAATGAAAAGATGTGTCACCGCGGTCCTGACGGGACAGGCGTATGGAGCAGTGAAGACCATACGGTTGTACTTGGACACCGGAGACTGGCTGTCGTCGATTTGACGCCTTCCGGTACACAGCCCATGGAATCTCACGACGGAAGATATGTGATTGCTTATAATGGAGAAATCTATAATTATGCTGCAATCAGAGGAAAACTGCTGCGGGAAGGTAAGGTGGCTGCTTTTAGGGGGACTTCCGATACGGAGGCGCTTCTGGAAGCAGTTTCTGCATATGGGTTGGAGAAAACATTAAGGATTGCCAAAGGAATGTTTGCGGCTGCACTATATGACAGAAAAGAACAAACGTTATTTTTGATCCGCGACCGTGTGGGAGAGAAACCTTTGTATTATGGATTTGTAGGAGAAAATGCAGATAACCGTCGTTTTGTGTTTGCTTCTGACCTGAATTCGATAGTTTCCCTGGAGGACTTTCAAAACCCCATAAATACCGATGTTTTGGAGAATTATTTTCGGTATGGATATATCGCAGCGCCCTACTCTGTCTATCAGAACATATGGAAATTACAGCCGGGGAAAATACTGGAAATTAAATCTCCATTTAATAAATTCCATATTACCACTTACTGGTCTATGGATGCGGCAGCGGCATATGGACAGAAACATCCTTTTATGGGGAATGAAGAAGAAGCAGCGGAAGAATTGGAGAGAATCTTAAAGGCTGCCATTAAAGACCAGATGATGGCTGATGTGCCGGTAGGAGCATTTCTGTCTGCCGGAATTGACAGCAGCACGGTGGTATCTTTGATGCAGGCGCAGAGCAGTCAAAAAGTGAGAAGCTTTACGATCGGCATGTGGGATGAGAAGTTCAATGAAGCGGATACGGCAGCACAGATTGCCGGGATTTTGGGAACGGAACATACAGAGTTATATATTACGGAAGAAGATGCCAAAGGGGTGATCCCCGGGCTGGCGCAAATGTTCGGAGAGCCTTTTGCGGATTCTTCACAGATTCCCACTTATCTGGTCAGCAGGATGACAAGAGAGCATGTAACGGTATCCTTAAGCGGAGATGGCGGCGATGAATTGTTTTGCGGTTATAATACCTATACCTCCATTGACCGTATATGGAATCAGGCGAGACGAATACCCTATCCGGTAAGGAAAACGGCAAGTTTTCTTTTGGGGGCGACCAGTACGGGGAGCCATGGCGCTTTGGCTGTGAAAGCAAGACTTTTGGGGGCGAAGAATATTGAAGATATGTATTTATGCTCAGAGATCGGGGAGGGCTTTCGGATTGTCCGAAAAGATTTGCAGGAAGCGGGCGGCATGACAGGAGATGCCCAATGGGAGAAGCAGATGCCTTGGGAGGCAAACCGCACGGTTATGGATACTTACCCCAGAGGGCTTCTGCGAGAGCCGCAGCATAACCTGATGCTGATGGATCTTAGGATGTACCATCCCGATGATATTTTAAATAAAGTTGACAGGACAGCCATGGCAGTTTCCCTGGAAACCAGAGTGCCCATGTTAGATAAAGATGTGGTAGAATTTGCATGGACGCTGCCGCTGTCCTATCGAAAGAAGGATGGTGTGACTAAAAAAATCCTGCGGAATGTGCTTTACAAATATGTGCCGCGGGAATTGATGGAACGTCCCAAGAAGGGATTTAGCATTCCGCTCCATAAGTGGCTGAAGGAACCAAAGCTGCGGGAATGGGCAGAGGATCTGCTGGACAGACAGACATTGGACAGACAGGGGATATTGGATACGGAAACCGTGCGGCGGCTGTGGAGAGACTATACAGAGCATGATATTTGGCGCGTGCAGATATGGTATATTCTGATGTTTCAGGAGTGGATGCGTTTTACGGGCAGATAAAGATAAACAACAAGCGAAATATTAAATCGTAATTTAATAACTAAACGATTTTCGCCGCGGTAGCGGACATTAAATGTTAACCAGATATATTTGCGTGTTGCACAAGAATGGAGATTGATATGACATGAAAATTATAGAGCATTATCGTCCGGCAGCCATACGGCAGGAAGATCAGACAGTTTGTGTTTCTGTCATTGTAACAGCATATAATATAGAAGCCTATATTGAGAGAGGGGTCAGATCGATTTGTAATCAGACCTACCGGAATTTGGAAATTATCGTAGTAGACGACGGCTCCACAGACATGACCGGGGCGCTGTGTGACCGGCTTGCCGCAGCGGATGAACGGATTCAGGTCATTCACAAAGAAAACGGCGGCCCCGCAGAAGCCAGAAACGTGGGCATAGCCCGGTCAAAAGGCAGTTTGATCGGCTTTGTAGACGGTGACGACTGGATTGACCCGGATATGTACGAAAAGCTTCTTGGCGCACTTTGGGAAGAGAAAGCAGACATTGCGGTCTGCCGTTACCGACAGGTGCATAAAACCCATACGGAAGATGATTCGACAGACAGAGCCGTCGTTTTTGAAGGGCAGGAAGCATTACAATATTATGTGGAAGAAAGAAAAGAGTATGCGATTCAGAATGCGGCGTGGAATAAATTATACAGAAGAGAAATCCTTGCAAATGTGTCCTTCCCTGTGGGAAAATGGTATGAAGATATTATGTTTGCAACAGTGGCTTTAAGCCATGCCAATCGCTGTATTTACCTTGACACTGCCTGTTATAACTATATAATAGACAGAGAGGGAAGTATCATGAATACACAGATCAATCCGCGTACGTTTACGGATCAGATTCCTGCCTATGTGGAGAAGACGAAGTTTTTACAGGACTTGGGCAGACCGGATCTGGCAGATGTTCATGATTATTTTTTTTATAAAAGACTGCTGCTTTTCTATGATCAGTTAAAAGAGCAGGAGATCCCTGCTAAAAACCAGTACCTTCAAAAAATAACGGATATTATTTATGATGACCCGGATCGGATAATGCAGGTGTTCTCCTGTTATGCGGCGGATGCGAAAGACCGCAGGAAAGCGCTGCTTTTCTTAAAGTCTCCGGTACGTTATTGGCATAAGGTCAAGTGGGAAAATACAGTGGTGATTCCGTTTAAGGTAATGGTGAAATCAGCGTTGAGAGGCATGACGGGAAAAGCGCATGGCAGCCGCCGGGACAGCATCAGAGGATTGAGATGATTATTATACAGTTAGCGGGCGGATTGGGCAATCAGATGTTCCAGTACGCCCTGTACTTGCAATTAAAAAGTTTGGGAAAAGATGTAAAAATCGATGAGGTGTCCGGCTTTATCCAAGACAGGCAGCGGATTCCCGCACTGGCGCCTTTTGGCATTGTCTATGAAAAAGCGTCGGATCGGGAGATTGAACAGATGCTGGACGCATCGCCGCGGCTGCACCATAAAATCAGGCGTAAACTGTGCGGCAGACAGAAGAAATCCTATTTTGAAGAGGACAAGCTGTTTAAACCGGAAATTTTTACATGGGATGACATTTATCTGGAGGGCTACTGGCAGACGGAAAAGTATTTTGAGTCCGTGGCGGAGGAAATTAAGGAAGCTTATGATGTTGACAGGCTTTTATCATATGTCAGAAGTACGCGGAAAGAGGACGCTTGGGATTCCAATGCGCCGCAAAACGGCGCGGATGGGCCGGAGAAGCCTGCGGACGGAATTTTAGATGAGTATATACGGGAAATAGAGTCCGGAGAATCCGTCAGCGTTCATATTCGGGGGGGAGATTATCTGACGCCGGAGAATCAGGCGCTGTTTGGAGATATTTGCACCGAAGAATACTATGAAAAAGCTATGCGCCGGATGCGGGAGAAGCATCCCGGCTGCAGATTTTACCTATTTTCGAACGATAAAAATTTTACGAAGGATAAGAATGTTACAAAGAATTCCGCAAAAGATAAAACGCGGGGAAGGAACCGGGATTTGACCGGATTTGCGCAGGATATGACTGTCATCGATCTGCCGGAAAATGCCGTCCGGGACTATGCGGAATTTGTTCTGATGAGTAAGTGCAGGCACAATATAGCAGCCAACAGCAGTTTTAGCTGGTGGGCATCCTATTTAAACCGGAACCCGGATAAAACAGTCTATGTGCCGGACAAGTGGTTAAATGGCTGGGACTGTCGTGATTTCTACCGGGCGGATATGGAGAAGATCAGATAACGGTTCTTATAATACGGCAGAGACGCCGGCGCAGAGGGAGAATCCCTCTGCAGTACAGGAATTTGAAACGGAGAGATATATGGATAAACATAAAGTCACAACAGATGAAAATCAAAATAAAGTATCTATGCTGCAAAAGATCAGCTATATGTTTGACAGAAGACAAAAGCGGCAGATGGCTGGACTTGCCGTGTTGATTCTGATCGGCGGTGTGTTAGAGACGCTGGGGGTATCCATGATGCTTCCGGTGGTACAGGTTATTATGGATCCGGATTCCTTTATGGGAAACAAATACGTGTCTCAAATGGTAGAAATTCTGCATATTGAATCCGGCAGGCAGCTTATTCTATTTATGCTGGCGGCTTTGATTGTTTTATTTGTCGTTAAGAATGCGTATCTTCTCTTTCAAACTTATGTGCAGAATACGTTTGTAACCCGTAACAGGAACCGTATGATCAGCCGCGTGATGAGGGAGTTTTTAAACAGACCCTATGAGGAATATTTGGGAGCGGATATTCCTACGGTATTTCGCCTGACAGACAGCGATATTCCTAATGCCTTTCAGCTGATTCTTGAAATGATCCAAATGCTTACGGAAATTGTGGTGTCAGTTTTTATCTGCTGTGCGCTGGTGATTGTGAGTCCGGCGATGTCCCTGTTTATTGTGGCCATTTTCCTGGGTATGACGCTGATCATTACCAAGGTATTAAAGCCGCGTCTGAATGAAATCGGAAGAAAAAACCAGGCGATTCAGTCCCGGATTGCGAAGTGGAGAATCCAGTCAATCTATGGTCTGAAGGATGTTAAAGTGCTGCACAGAGAAGAATTTTTTGTGCGCAATTATTATGAGAGCGGCGCCATCGGCGCCAATGTGGCGAGAAATTATGCGGTGCTTAATAATATGCCCCGGCTTATGATTGAGACGGTTTTTATGGCGGCGATGCTGCTTTTTATTATGATATACATGCTGCGCGGCGGTAATATTACCGTGCTGATTCCGCAGATCAGTGCGTTTGCGGTGGCCGCGGTCCGTGTTATGCCGGGAACCAGCCGTATCAACACATATCTGTCCCAAATTGCGTATTCCCAGCCTTGTCTGGATTATTTGTATGAAAATCTGACGGCGGAAATGAAAGCGGATGTGAACGGTTCCGTGACAGGTCTGGCAGCCGGAGAGCAGGAGGATAAAGCGGCGGGACAGGACGGCGAAACGACAGAGCGAAGGCAGCTTGCATTAAACGATAAGATTGTGTTAGACCATATATGCTTTACTTATCCGAATACGTTAAAGCCCATTTTTACCGACGCCCATATGGAGGTCAGAAAGGGGCAGTCTGTAGGAATTATGGGCCCCTCCGGCGCCGGGAAGTCTACCATTGTGGATATTTTGCTGGGGCTTTTACATGTACAGGAAGGTACCATTACCTGCGATGGCGTCAATATTTTTGATGATTATCCGTCATGGCTTGGCAAAATCGGTTATATTCCGCAGGCGATTTACCTGATTGACGAGTCGATCCGTGATAACATCGCGTTTGGTATTGATGCGGATAAAATAGATGACAGGAGAATCTGGGAAGCGCTGGAAGAGGCACAGCTAAAAGAGTTTGTAGAGGAATTGCCGGAAGGCTTAGACACCACCATTGGTGACAGAGGTGTCAGAATTTCCGGCGGACAAAGGCAGCGTCTCGGAATTGCCAGAGCGTTGTACCATAATCCGGAGATTCTTGTGTTTGATGAAGCGACATCCGCGCTGGATGGAGAGACAGAGAAAGCGGTTATGGACGCGGTCAACAGCTTCCACGGCAAAAAAACCATGGTTATTATAGCGCACCGCCTGAACACGATTGCCAAATGTGATGTGATTTATAAGGTGGAAAATGAGAAAATTACGGAAACTACCTTGGAAAAGGCATGAAAGCGCACCGGGTTGTCATGAGAACAGCCTATGCCGCGTCATCCTTTGCAGAAACGATGACCGGCGATATTGAGAGTAAAAAGGGAGCAGCAGGTAAATGATAGGAACGGAGTTTATTGACGGTCAGGGATTGGGCAACCAACTGTTTTGTTATGTGACTGCCAGAGCGATAGCGGAAGAAAACGGATATGGGTTCGGCACAGCCGGACAGGAGCGGTTTGCGGTAAATATACACAGCAGCAGAGGCATGTACTTTATGGATGTGGATTTGGGACATGCGATCTCCGAAGAGGAAAAGAAGAATTTTCAAGTATATCAGGATGTGGACAATCGATTATACCTCGGCAATTCCAAACATGATCTGACCCATGGATGCTATGTGGCGGGAGCAGACCCGGAGATTCACCATGTGGAGGATAACACGCTGATCTATGGCAATATGCAGGATGAATCTTACTTTATCAAATACCTGCCGCAGGTCAGGGAATGGCTTAAGGTAAAGCCGGAATATGATTCCTATGAGTACAGCAGAGAAAATCTCTGTGTTATTAATATGCGGGGCGGAGAATATACGGGAAGCCCGGAGCTTCTTATCAACCGGAAATACTGGCTTCATGGCATCAAAGAAATGAGAAAGATCCGTCCTGATATGGAGTTTGTGATTATTACAGATGATGTAAAGACGGCGGAAAAAATGCTTCCGGGAATTGAGGCGCATCATTTTGATATCGGTAAGGATTATGTGACGCTTAAAAATGCACATTACCTGCTTTTGTCCAATTCTTCCTTTGCCTGTCTGCCGGCGCACACCAGTGAGACCCTGCGGTTTGCCATTGCCCCCAAGTATTGGGCGAGACATAACGTGTCAGACGGTTATTGGGCATCGGAACAGAATATTTACAGCCTGTTTCATTATATGGACAGAAAAGGCAGAATGTTTACGGCGCAGGAATGCAGGGAAGAACTGGAGCGGTACAAGAGGACATCGAAGAAATATGCGGCGATGAATGTACGGCCTGCCGGAATACAGTTAAAGATGCGGGAGCTTCATGCCCGGTATATCTATAAAAAGGCTTATTTGTGCAAGATTGCCGGAGGCGTGAGAAGGCGTATCCGGAGGCTGGCAGGCAAAAGGGGTGCAATGAAAAAGTAAGGGAACAGAAAATATGGAGAAGGCAGCAGAGAAAAGCAGGATACAAAGGACATATGGGAGCATGACCGGAGCGTTACAGGGATTTTGCGCGAAAATTTCCGAACGGATCGGGCAGATTCCCATGAAAAGGATGACGGTTTATGCTGCCATCCTGCTTGTCTTGTCCCTCCTTCCGCTGCTGCTTCTTGGCAGATACAATGTGATGTGCATTGATGACTATGATTATGGCAGGGTGGTGCATGATACCTGGATGGAAACCGGCTCCGTATGGCAGTCGGTACAAGCCGCATGGCGGCAGAACATGGAATTTTATCAAAATTGGCAGGGTACCTATATTTCCTGTTTTCTGATGGCGCTGTGTCCGATGAACTTCCGGTATGAATCGGCTTGCGTGGTGCCTGTTATTATGATCGGAATGTTTGCTGTTTCAACGTTTGTGCTGGGGAGACATATTCTGCACAGGTGGCTTGGATGCGGCAAGAGCGGCAGCAGTTTTGTTATGCTGATGCTTCTGTTTCTGTTTTATCAGGCGATGGAGGCTCCCTTTGAAGGAATTTACTGGTACAACGGCTCCACTCACTATGTGTTGATGGAGTCTGTGTGGTTTTTTACCTTGACGGCTGTTTCAGCGTGTCTATGGACACAGAAACGCCAAAGAGAGAAAGTATATTGTGGAATAGCAGCAGTTCTGGCGGTTATTGTGGGCGGCGGTAATTTAGTGACCGGGTTACAGGCTGAGATACTCATGGTTTTGGTAGTGATCTATGCATTTGTCACAAACCGTAAGAAAATACCGGCGGTGTGTATTCCCTTCGTAACAGGCAGTGCCGGGTTTCTTTTTAATGTGATGGCGCCGGGCAATGCCATGCGAAGCGAACTGGATCCGTCAGTGGGGTATTCTGCCGTGATGTCGGTGCTTTTATCCTTTTATCATGCCGCTGTCTTCATGATTCGCTGGACATCTGCGTTTGCAATACTGGTGTGGCTGTTGCTTTTACCGGTATTATGGAAGCTTGCAAAGCAGTCTGAGCAGCAATTCCGGCATCCGGTGTGGGTGAGTGTTGGTGCGTACTGTGTGGTTGCGGCTATGTTTACGCCGACCCTGTATGCCGTCGGTATGGTAGGACTTGCCAGAGTGGATAATATCATTCAGATGGTATATTATCTTTGCCTGATTATGGTGACAGCCTATTGGATGGGATATTTCAGTCACCGGGGAGAATACGAAGCAAAAGCCAGGGTGACGGAGGTTAAGTCAGCAGAGACAAAAATAGCGGATGCAGAGAAGACTGGCAGGGCGGAAGCGTACTGTAAGGCAAATGCCGGGGAGCTGCTTGGCGCTTTCCTGGAGAAAACGCAGGGCAGGATGACGGCGGTATGTCTGCTGCTTGTGCTCATTATGTGGGTGTTTACCGCGGATAAGAACACCTATACAAGTATTTCCGCCCTCAGATCTCTTGTAAACGGCGAGGCGCAGACTTTCTATGCGGAGGCGATGGCGCGCCATGAGATTTATATAGACGAGGATATTGTGGATGTGGAAATTAAGCCTTACAGTGCGAAACCGGCGCTGTTTGCTTTCGACGATCTGACAGAGGATGGGGAAAACTGGCTGAATCTGGCGGTGATGCAGTATTATCATAAAGCGTATGTCATTCTGGTGGATGAATAGAGGAAAAGTAAGGACAATATCGTATATGAAACAGGAGATACAAAGTTCAGAGAAAAAATTGAAATTGCCGAATGTGACGCTGGCGGCGATGACCAGCGTGGATCTTTATGAGACAATCAAGGCAATGGAATACAGTATGCGGGAGATCGCGTTTGGCGATGTGGTGTTAGTAACCCACAGAAAACCGCTCACACTGCCTGAATCTATACGTTATTCCCACACCTCTAAATTGGATAATATTGATAAATTCAATTATAAAATGGTATATGAACTGGGGGAGCACATTCATACGGAATATGTGCTGTTAGTCCATGCGGATGGGTTTGTGGTTCATCCGGAGAGCTGGCAGGATGCATTTTTAGATTATGATTATATTGGTTCTCCCTGGCCGCTGCCGGAGAATGATTATGCCTATCGTGATTCCAAAGGAGAAATCTGCCGTGTGGGAAACAGTGTATCCATCCGCAGCAAGAAACTGCTGGATTTTCCCAAGCAGGCGAACTTGAAATGGGAGGAAATGGAGGACGGCAATTATAATGAAGACACCTTCCTCTGCTGCAAATATAAGAATGTCATCGAGGATGCGGGGATGAAGTTCGCACCCATTGAAGTGGCGAAATATTTCGGGCATGAACATATGATTCCGGAGATTATGGATGTGGAAGCCCCCTTTATTTTCCATAAATGGCGCGGCAGAAACGCAAAGTATCCTAAGTTTGTCAATCCATGGAAGGTCAGATGGCAGAAAGTTAAAAACGTGCTCAGACCGTTTTGGCATTGTGTCAGAAAGGCGGTTAAACGGTAGAACTAAAAGGCTTGTAATATTGAGGTATGGCGGATGATATACGATTGTATTCCCTTTTTTAATGAACTGGATATTTTAAGGCTCAGGATGCAGATTTTATCTCCTTATGTGGACAAGTTTGTGCTGGAGGAATCTACGGTGACTTTTTCCGGAGAACCCAAACCGATGATTTTTGCGGAACATCGTGATATGTTTGCAGAGTTTGCGGATCAAATTATTTATGTGGCGGTGGATAATTCTCCTATGAGCGGCGTGACCACGCATGAGCGGGACAAGTTTCAGAAAAACCAGCTTATAAAAGGCATGAGTGAATGTAAGCCGGAGGATATTATTATCTTCAGTGATGTGGACGAGATTCCCAATCCTAATGCGCTGACAGATCTTCTGGAAAACTTTGATCCTGCGAAGATTTATCATCTTGCGCAGAGAATGTTCTACTGTTTCCTGAATATGGAGGAAGTGTCGGGCAGTCTGCTGTCCATCACCGGGGAATTTGACGGCGTGACGCAGAGACAGTGGCTTGGCACGAAGATATGCAGCTTCGGTAATCTGCCGAAGGAGGGTATCGTTTTCTTAAGAGAGGTGTCGCCGAAGGATCCGAGAAGCGTGCGGGTTGCCGACGGCGGCTGGCATTTCGGCTATATGGGCGGTGACGGAGAGAGAGACGTGGCGAAGCGTATCGGCGTGAAAGTACAGGCGGCAGCCCATCAGGAATATAATAAATCCAGATATTTGACAGAAGCGGTGGACAGACTGCTCTGCGGCGAAGATATTTTTGACCGGAACGCGAAATTTGTCCGTGTGAACATTGATGAGAGCTATCCGCAATACTTAAGGGAACATCAGGGGGAATATGATTTTCTGATTGCTCCTAAGATCAGTAAGGCGGGGATCCTTTGGAAAAAAACGAAACTGGCATGCAGACGGCAGCTTAGAAAGCTGCATGGGCTGGCAGTGCGCATTTTAAAAAGATAAGACCACAGTAATAAAGGGCATTGCGGCATGGAGTATCGGGCTGCAAAGAAAAATCAGAGTGAAGGATTGTACTAAGAGAGATACTTGGGGAACGGAGAGAATATGATACAGGCGTTGTATAAGCGGTTGAGAGATGAGAGTCCTATACCGGTGGTTCTTTTCTATCTGGGGCTTACCATCGAACTTCTGATAGTCATTGTTGATAAAAGCAACTATACAAATCCCATAGAAGGCTGTCTGTTCCGGATAACCTTTCTTCTTTTTGCGATGAAATTGATGCTTACCAGGTATGACCGGAAGGAATGGATCGGTATTGCGGTGCTGGAAGCTGTTGGAATTATTTCCTATCGTATCACAGGGGCGAATGATATCATCCGTATTGTGACATTTGTGGCGGCATGCAGGAATATTCCTTTAAAGCAAATGCTTCGGTATACATTTTATGTGACACTGGCAGGCTGTCTTGTAATCGTACTGCTTTCTGTCACAGGCATATACGGAGACATCAGTCTGACACAGGCTTACGGGCACGAATCTGCTGAGACTACCCGCTATGTGGGCGTGGAAGCGGCAGAAGAAACCCGTTATACGCTGGGGATGGGGCATCCCAACGCCTTATCCTGCATGTTTTTGATGCTGACGGTGCTGGGCGTGTATGTTTATTTTGCGCAGATGCGGTGGTATATCTATCTGTTTCTAATGCTGCTTAATGCAGGCATTTATGGGCTGACCGGCTCTAAAACCAGTATGCTGATTACAACAGCATTTATTGCGGGGGCGTGCGTGATGACTTACTGCAGATTTATACGCCAAAAAGCGTTTGCCTATATCTGCGGGGCGCTTGTGCTTGCATTCTGTATTGGATTTTCCGTAGATGCTGCGGCAAATGCGCAGAGAGTGCGGGATGCCCAGTGGAATGAGTTTTTCTATTTGAACCCGATGGATAATTCCCACATCGTAACGTTGGGGAAAATTGACCGTTATATCAACGGCAGAATCATCTCTCTGACGGATTCGGAAAACAATGACGGAATGATTCAGACATGGTCCGCTTTTTCCTGTGAAAATAATATGGATTATTATTTCGATATGGGCTGGGTTAAGCTGTTCTACCGGTATGGCGTGATACCGGGCGTTCTGTATGTGATTGCCTGCTTTGCGCTATTGTGGCAGTTTTACAAGAGAAAAGATGCCTGCGGGCTTGTGCTTTTCGTGATTTTGGCAATCTATACGGTGGTGGAGGCGCATTTGATTTCCGCTTATATAGGCAGGAATTATCTGCTTATGATGATGGGGGCTATGCGCACAACCGGCAGCCGGACAGGAAAGGGTGGATTATGACCAGAGTATTGATGGTTGGACCGGACAGAAGCGTGCATGGCGGCATATCCGGTGTGGTGAATAATTATTATGAGGCGGGCTTAGATCACAAGATTGATCTGTATTATATCGGAACGATGGTGGAGGGAAGCAGGCTGCGCAAGCTGCTGAAGGCGGCAGAGGCGTATGTGAAATTTTTAACGAAACTCCCTTCTTATGATATTGTACATGTGAATATGGCATCAGACAGCAGCTACCGCCGCAAAGCGGTGTTTATCCGCACGGCACATTTGTTTCATAAAAAAATTGTAATCCACCAGCACGGCGGAGATTTCGAGACGTTTTACCGCAAACAACAGGATGCCGCAGGACAGAGGGGGATTCAAAAGGTATTAAAAATGGGAGATGCCTTTCTGGTACTGGCGCCTTTGTGGAAGACATTTTTCGGTCAGATAATCGGGGAAGAGAACATAACGGTATTGCCCGATTCCATTGCCGTACCGGAGGCTTTTCATAAGGAGTATGACAATCATAATGTGCTCTTTCTGGGACGATTGTGCCGGGAAAAGGGAATCGGTGAACTGCTTTTATGTGTGCCGGAAATTGTACAGAAGGTGCCGGATTTTCACCTATACTTAGGGGGAATCTGGGAAGATCAGGAGCTTAGAACACTTGCGGAGACAGACAAGGAGCATATCACATGGCTTGGCTGGGTAAGCGGAGAAGAGAAAAAGAAATGGCTTAGGGCATGTCGCATACTGGTACTGCCCTCTTATTTCGAGGGGCAGTCGGTATCACTCTTAGAGGCGATGGCATACTACTGTGGTATTGTGGCATCGGATACCGGGGGGATTCCGCAGATGATACGGCAGGAGGAAACCGGACTCTTAGTGCCGCCGAAGGATGCGGAGGCTTTGGGCGACGGGCTTCTCAGGCTGCTGCAGGATGATGAGCTGTGCCGGAGGCTGGGGAGCGCCGCCCGGAATAAGGTGGAGAAGGAATTTGGCATAGAGGAAAATATGCGGCAGCTGATCGCGGTATATGATAAATTGTTGATGCGGGAGAAAGGCGTGTAGATGGATAAAAAGGAATTGGTCAGTGTTATTGTTCCGGTTCATAACGGACAGGATTATTTGGGAAAATGCATAGACAGTATTGCGGCACAGACCTATCATACATTGGAAATCATCGTGGTCAATGACGGCTCCACCGATGACACGGCGCAGGTTTGTGAAAAGCTGCGGAATAAATACGCGGATGTCAGCATTATCACCCTGCCGGATATCGGTGTGGCAGCAGCGAGAAACCGGGCTATAGAACAGGCAAAGGGAGAGTATATTACTTTTGTGGATGCGGATGACAGACTGCGTCCGGATATGTTAGAGCGGCTGTATGACAGCTTACAGTCTACGGGCAGCGATGTGGCAGGGTGCCGTTTTGTTACCTGGAGTACGCAGACCGAGTGGGAGTCTGCTGCGGGCAGGCAGATAAACCGTGAGAGCGATGAAGGCGCCGCAGAAACAGCAAAACAGTTCGACAGCTATCACTATCTGACAGACAGTATTTTGGAAGATAACTGCCGCTGCTGGAGTAAACTGTATCGCAGGAGCGTTATCGGAACAGTGCGGTTTCGGGAGGAACTGACGATCGGCGAAGATATGCTTTTTCTCGTGGATCTGCTGCATAATATCAAGAAGGCGGTAGAGCTGGAATATAAAGGCTACGGTTATTATCAGAATCCGGGCGGGCTTATGAAGCGTCCCTTCAAACCTGCTTATATGGATCAGATCAAGTGCTGGGAGCTTGCCAAAGAGGAAATTCTGACAATAGATGAAGCTCTGGAGACACAGGTAAATGCAATGCTTATGACTGCCATTATGCTGACTGCCGGAAAGATTGCAATGCTTTCCATAAAGGAATACAAGTCAGCAAAAGAATACCTGAAGATCTGTGAGGAAAAGATGGCATTGTATTGTAAATGTAAAGAAGCTTATCGGTATCTGCCGGAAGGATATGGCATGAAAGTCCGGCTGTTTTCCAAAGCGCCGGGACTTTATGTGGCGCTGTATCATTTGCTGCAGAATATAAAACGATAGATATAGGGACAGAAGCATGGTAGTGAAAGATGCTGTAAAGGAACAGACAATGAAAAGAGATAATTACAAAATTAGTGTGATTGTACCGGTTTATAATAAAGCATTATATTTAAAGGATTGTATTGAAAGCATTCTGCAGCAGACCTATCGGAATCTGGAATTGATTCTGGTGGATGATGAATCCACGGACGAAAGCGGGGTGATTTGTGACACTTATGGCCAGTCTGATAATAGAGTGAGGGTCATTCACCAAAAGAATGCAGGACCTACCGCAGCCTGTGCGGCGGGGATGCAGATTGCCGCGGGAGACTACTATATGTTTGTGGACAGCGATGATTACGTGGAAAAGGTAATGCTTGAAGAAATGTCGGCAAAACTAAAAGGTACGAAAGGGGAAGTGGTATGCTGCAACCATATTCTGGAGAAACAGAAAAAGACAGAGCCTGTGTATAGTACCGTTGCGCCCGGCGTGTATACGGGTGAGAAACTTGCAAGAGAGATTAAGGCAAATCTGATCGGACAAGAACAGAAAGTATTTCCCATGTCCCGCTGTATGAAACTGTGCGAGAAATCTGTTTTTGAAGGAAATGAGAAATATTATGACTATCAGATTCGATTCGGAGATGATACTCATCTGATGTATCCTGCCATGTTAAACAGCAGCAGAGTTGTGATAATGGAGGAAGCATTATTTTATCATTACCGGTATGTGGAGGGCTCTATTATTCACCGTTATGATGAAAGAATCTATGAAAGCGTGGAGAAACTGATGGCGTCTCTGACTAAAGCCGCAGCAGACAAAAAGGTGCCGGAAGCGGAACAGATGATAGCCAGAGAGCATTGTTATATGCTTCTGTATGTGATGAAAAATGAGCTGCGTAACCCGGATAGGAAGTATAAGGCGAAGATCCAGGAAATTTTCTGTAACGAATCGGTACGGGAACTGGTATATCATACGCCGGTTTCCATCAGAGAACGGTCGAATGCGCTGTTGTATCTGGGAATGCAGTATCCGCAGAAAAGTCTGTTGGGAATCCTTCGTCTGGCGATGAGGCTGTATGACCGGAAAGCGCGTCTGTGCTAGGGCTGCAAGTCAGGTTTTGTAAAAGATTTCAGGTGTAAAGGCAGTGGAGATATGATTATTATCAGAGTGATGGGCGGACTGGGCAATCAGCTGCAGCAGTACGCCCTTTATAAAAAATATGAAAGTATGGGCGTGGAGACGCGGTTGGACTTGTCATGGTTTGATGACACTGTGCAGGAAAATATGTTGGCGGGAAGACGGTTTGAACTTAGCTGTTTTGAAGAACTTCCCATGAAAATTGCATCCGGGGAAGAAATCAAAGCGGTATTGGGAAGGCAGTTCGGAGAGCCGGAGAAATTCCTTGCAAAAGTAAAAAGAAAAATAAATCCGGCGGCGGCGCCGGTTTTTACGGAAACGAATATGTATCATCCGCAGATATTGGAGTGGCGTGAGAAATATCTGGTGGGCTACTGGGCATGTGAGAAATATTACGGAGATATTATGCCTGAAATCCGGGACAGCATCCGCTTTCCCCGGAGCGGTGATGAGCGCAATCACAAGCTGGCGGAAGCGATGGAGCGGGAAGAGTCTGTCAGTATCCATATCAGACGGGGCGATTACCTGGATGCGGCTAATATTAAGATGTTTGGGAATATCTGCACGGAAGCCTATTATGACAGTGCCATTGCCTATATGAAGAAGAAGCTTCCGCAGGCGGTATTTTATATTTTTTCCGATGACAGCGCCTATGTAAGAGAGCGCTATCAGGGAGAGGAATACCATATTGCGGACTGGAACCGCGGGGACGACAGCTTTTATGATATGATGCTGATGAGCCGTTGCAAGCATAATATCTGCGCCAACAGTACCTTTAGTTTCTGGGGCGCCAGACTGAATCCGCATCCGGATAAAGTGATGATTCGTCCTTCTATCCACAAGAATACGCAGGTCTGCGTGCCGGAGGAAATGAAAAGGTTATGGCAGGGGTGGACACTGCTTTCTCCCGCAGGAGAGTTTATTTGATATTCTCTGTAAAAGAAGATATAATGAAAATAACTATGTCAGGATGAAAGAGCCGGGGGACTATGAACCGAAAAAAAAAGATTATTGAGAGTTATGGACTGCTGATGTCAGACCTGCTCTGTATTATAATTGCATATACGGCGGCAATTCTTCTGCGTTATCAGAAATTTGCCCGGGTGATGGAACCGGAAGTACACGTTTTGGTATGTGTGTTTTTCCTGTTGTTCTGCACAATTTACAGTTTTTTGCTGGACTGGAACAGGAGTTTTCTGGATCGTGGGATTTTTGTTGAATTTGTGGCGGTGTTAAAGTTTAATGTCTTTATGGTATTGGCAGTTGCCAGCGCCCTTTTTGTACTTCAACGAGGCGCCGCTTTTTCCCGTATGGTTATGGGATGTTTTGCTGTTTTCGATGTGATATTAGTGTGGCTGGTGAGGATTGCGATGAAAAAGATACTGCGGGTATACCTGACTTCGGAATCCAATCTGGTGAAGATTATGGTGATTACCAAGGA
The DNA here is from genome assembly GCA_964589055.1 of uncultured Bacteroides sp. Lineage (GTDB taxonomy): Bacteria > Bacillota > Clostridia > Lachnospirales > Lachnospiraceae > UBA3282. The sequence goes on along the minus strand of CAZPSD010000007.1, from coordinate 16,312 downwards.
CAGTGTGATGGACCGCACTGTCGCCCGGTTAAAAGAAAAGCTGGATATCAATTATGAGATAGTGGCGCTTGCCTGTGTGGACGAGGAACGCAAAGGTGTGGTGGTAGACGGTATCAAGGTGACGGCAGACGGCAAGGATGTGCTGGATGTGGCCAGACAGATGCCCTTAGATGAAGCATTTGTGAATCTGCCGGACATAGATAAGCGGTATGTCAAAAAAATTATCTATGAACTGGAAGCTATGGGAGTGGTTTGCCATTATAATATTGATATTATCGATGGCGGGCAGAAAGAGATTACCGTGGACAGCTTTGCGGGCTATACGGTGATGTCTTACTCCCTTAATCATTATGATTACCGCCGTATGATGATTAAGCGTCTGATTGATATTGTCGGCGGACTGGTTGGACTGATTATAACGGCAGCAGCAACACCCTTTGTGGCATTGGCGATCCGCTTGGATTCTCCGGGGCCGATTTTCTTTGCCCAGACGCGGATCGGTAAGAACGGGAGACGTTTTAAGATCTATAAATTCAGATCTATGTATATCGATGCAGAGCAGCGCAAGAAAGAGTTGGAAGCCCAGAATGAAATGAGCGGGCTGATGTTCAAGATGGAGAATGATCCCCGTATTACGAAGGTGGGGAAGTTTATCCGCAAAACCAGTATCGATGAACTGCCGCAGTTTTTAAATATTGTGAAGGGTGATATGAGCCTGGTTGGGACAAGACCCCCGACAGAGGACGAGTTTGAGCAATACAACTCTCACTACAGAAGACGAATCAGCATGACGCCGGGGCTTACCGGCTTATGGCAGATCAGCGGACGGAGTGATATTTCCGATTTTGATGAAGTGGTGAAGTTGGATTTGGAATATATTGATAACTGGTCCATCGGACTGGATATTAAGATTCTGTTTAAGACTGTGGGAGCAGTGTTTAAGGGGCGCGGGTCTAAATAAAAGGGAATGAAGTTACTTGGTAAAAGATTAGTTGGGAGAACGGGAATGGATTATAAAAATGACAGACTTGTCATGTATTTGCATGGCGGAAGCGGAAATCATGGGTGTGAAGCCATTGTCAACAGTACCTGTCATATGATAGAGGAGATTCCGAAGCTTTTGGTCACCAACAGTGAGAAGGAAGATAAGTATTATTCGGTTGCGCCTTTATGTGACATTTTGCAGGAGCGGAAAATCGCCGAGCATTTCTTTGCTCATGTGTGGTATTATGCATGGCGTCTGATTTTTCACGATCCGGAATCTTTTATGCGTTACCGTTTCCGGGATGTGTTAAAGAAGAATCTGGCGCCGCTCTATGTGTCCATCGGCGGCGACATGTACTGCTACGAATTATCTAAGAAAGAGGCGATTGCAGCAAACGGCGCCTTTAACAGGGCGGGAGCCAAAACCGTATTATGGGGATGTTCGCTGGAGCCGGAGCTGTTGAAAGATTCGGAAGTGGTTGCCGATATGAAACGTTATGCCTTGATTACGCCCAGAGAATCCATTACTGCGGATGCCCTGAAAGAAGCGGGCGTGGCGGAGAACGTGAAGCTCTATCCCGATCCGGCATTTTCCCTGCAGCCTAAAGAGATAAAACTTCCGGCGGGTTTTCAGGTGGGGAATACGATCGGTATCAATATCAGTCCCATGATTGTCCGCAACGAAACGGTGGAAGGCATTACCGTCAGCAATTACAGAAAGCTGATGGAGCATATTTTACGGACAACGGACAGCAGTATTGCCCTGATTCCCCATGTGATGTGGAATTATAATGACGACAGACTGCCGTTAGCTGAGCTTTATGAGCAGTATCGGGAGAATGACAGGGTAATTCTGTTTGAGGATATGTCCTGTCAGAAGTTAAAATATATTATTTCTCAGTGCAGGGCTTTTATCGGGGCAAGAACCCACGCAACGATAGCGGCTTATTCCAGTATGGTGCCGACTTTGGTTGTCGGGTATTCCGTGAAAGCCAGAGGCATTGCAAGGGATCTGTTCGGCACAGAGGAGAATTACGTGCTGCCGGTACAAACCCTGTCTGACCCGGAAGAACTGATCAAAGCCTATGACTGGATGATGGAAAGAGAAGGGCAGATTCGGGCAGGACTGGAAGAGATTATGCCGGACTACTGCAGAAAAGCAGCACAGGCGGGGGAAGAACTGCGCCGTCTGTGGGAGAAGCTGCATTGAGGACAGCGGCAAGGCAGATTGAATGCTGTCTGACACATAGCAAAAACAAGAGGATAATCCGGAGCCGGCCGATACAAAGCAGGCAGGAAAAAATCTGCGGCGGTCTGACGCAGCAGCAGTGCCTGTATGGGAATCATATGATGCACGGATATATATTAGGAAAGTGATAATATGGGTAGAATACAACAAGCCAAGAAAAATATCATATTCGGCTATCTCAGTAATTTTGTGATTCTGCTGATGAATTTTATACAGAGAACCGTTTTCATCTGGGTCCTGGGAAGAACGCTTCTGGGTGTCAACAGTATATATACCAACGTACTGAGCGTTTTGTCTCTGGCGGAGCTTGGCATCGGAACGGCGCTGAATTACAGCCTGTATAAACCTGTGGCAAATCAGGACATCGGGAAGATTAAGTCATATATGCGCTTTTACAAGAAGGCATATACAACAATCGCGGTGGTAATTGCGGCAGTGGGTATCGCTATCGCGCCGTTTTTGAAATATATCCTGAAAAATCCCGGCGATTACTCTATGAGGGAATTGACGGTTTACTATTTTATTTTCCTGTTTAATACGGTCAGCACCTATTTTGTGGCGTATAAATACAGCCTGACCAATGCAGAGCAGAAGAATTATATCCAGACCAACGTGACTACCATTACCAAGATTGTTACGGTATTGGTACAGATCGTGATACTGCTTGCGACGAAGAATTTCCTGTGTTATCTGCTGGCGCAGTTGTTTGTGGAGCTGGCGCAGAAAATTTTTGTCAGCATTTATTTGAATAAAATGTATCCCTATCTTCGGGATAAAGAAGTACAGAAGCTGAGTGAGGAAGAGACGAAGGTAGTGGTTAACAAGACCAAAGCGCTGATGCTTCATAAGATCGGCGATGTGGCGCGTCTGCAGACGGATACGATTATTATCTCCTCGTTTGTGGATGTAGACACTTCCGGTGTGGTAGCAAACTATACGTATATTATCACCTATGTGGGGAATTTCGTAAATATTATTTTCAGCTCCGTAGTGTCCGGCTTCGGTAATCTGGTAGCAACGGAGTCCAAGGAAAAGCAGTATCAGGTCTTTAAAGTATACAGGTTCTTTGCATGCTGGCTGTTTGGATTCGGCGCCGTTGGCTTCTGGCATCTTTTGACCCCGCTGATCGGCGGTTTGTGGCTGGATGAAAGCTGGGTAATCAGCAGTGCGGTGGTGACGCTTCTCGCGGTTGACTTTTATTTCAAAGGCGGAAGAAGTGTGCTTGAGAACTTTAAAATTGCCTCCGGCGTTTTTGAGCAGGATCGTTACCTGCCCTTGATACAGGGCGGGTTAAATTTGGTGATCTCCATTATTTTGGTGCAAAGGATCGGAGTAGCGGGTGTGTATGTAGGTACGCTCGTTTCCGGCATTTTGGCGAATCTGATCAGACCGGTGATTATTTACAGGGTATGCTTTGACAGGAAGGCGTGGAGTTATTTTGCGGATTCCATCAGATATATTGCCGTTATTCTTGTGATCGCGGCGGTTAATATACCGATCAGGCATTGGGTTATGAAGGAAACGAATATACTGACCTTCGCAGTGATGGCAGTTATTATCAGTGTGATCTATAACGGCGTGTTCTTTCTGGCGTTTTGCAGGACAAAAGAGTTTGCTTATCTGTGGGATGTGGCAGCAAGAAGGATTCCGGCGCTGCGGAAATCAGGGGGAAGGCAGCGATAAGCGGAAAGAGCTGTTTTACGCGGAAGCATGTCCGGCAAAGGAAATAGAGAAACGCGGCGGACATAAAAAGGAATGATAACTATGGAAAAAACTGCTTTGATAGAAACTGCATGTAAAGAATTGCTGACCTACGGAGTCTGGGACGGCAAGACCAGATTAAAGCGTGGTATGAAAAAATACATACTGCGCAGGGAAACCACGGTTGAAGACCTGATTTTCTGGCCGGTGGGGCTGCTTGCAAAGGGATTATGGAAGTGCAGGGAAGAGTTGACAGGCACGTCCTCAAATATGCGCGGCGGACAACAGAGCGGCAAACCGCAGGAAGCCGGGCAGGATGAGTACGGAGTCTTGGCTGATATTGAGAAAGCGTTGGGGGCATATTTCTTAAGATGGCAGAAAAAAGGTATGCCGGTTTCATTTTTGGACGATTTGCTGACAGGAGAAACCATTCTTTCTGCTTTTGAAGAGACATGGAAGCAGGAGGACGGCACGAATTGCGGGTTCTCCGGCAAAGAACGTTTTGTTGGCTTTACAAGGGAGCAGTGTATGGCAGCGCTTCATAAGCTGTCGTCTTACGCGAAAGACTATCCCCGGAATGAAACTGGCAGTTTCCCCTACCGCGCCAATCAGAAGAACGGTTATGTATTCGTGGACGGGATTGGGCTTGCCTGTCCGTTCCTGTATCGGTATGGTATGGTTTTTGACAAAGCGGAGTATCAGGAATTGGCTGTAAGACAGATTGTGAATTTTCTGGCATATGGAATGGATAGTTCCACAGGGCTGCCTTATCACGGATATGATGTGTCTGACGGCTGCAAATACGGAATCATCGGCTGGGGCCGGGCAGCAGGATGGCTGTTACGGGGGATGACGGCGTGTCTGCAGTCGGAGTACGGTGAAGAAAGACTGAAGCAGCCTTATATTGCGTTAATGGATGCGGTGTTGTCATATCAGCGGAAAGACGGCTTCTTTTCCTGGCAGCTGCAGGCGCTGGACGGCCCGGCGGACACCTCTGCCACAGGAATGGTCTGTGCGGCATTAAGCCGGGGAATAGAACTTGGCATCCTGGCGGAAGACCGGTATGGACAGGCATTGCAGGCAGGTAAGAGCGCTATAGAAAAGTCTGTCAAGGACGGCAGAGTCTATCAGTGTTCGGGAGAGTGTCTGGGGTTTGCCCAGTATCCGCAGCGGTACGGCGCCTATCCATGGGCACTGGGACCGGCGCTTGAGGTGTTGTGACGTCAGGGATATGCGGCGGCTGATTTAGAAGATTTAGAAATCGGACGCGTACCATCCGGGATTAATTTGGATTCTGAGCCGGTGGAGGCGCGTGTATCTGATAGGAATAAGACCGGCAGAGGCATAAGGATTTATTATGAAGGAAAAGATTTGGACAATCGGGAAAGAAAACAGTTTGGAGGTTACTCTGGAAGAGGCGTGTTATTTTGGCTTCTTTATTTTGCTGTCTATTACGAAAGGCTTAGGCTTCTATGAAGGACAGAAGCAGTTTGTGCTTCTCGTGGTTCCGGCGCTTTTGCTGGGATTGGCTAAGATTTTTATTTCGTCTTATACCAGGCGGCAGATCGTCATACAGATTATATTTTTGGCGTTGACGGCCATAGTATATTGGAACTCCCATGAACTGGGAATTGTATTTCTTGCCTTTACGGTACTTGGCATGAAAAATATTTCTGTGAAAAAAGTCTTTCATGTGGGATTGTGGGTCTGGTCAGTCTGTGCCGTGGTTTTAAGCGTCTTTTCTTTCTTTCGGCTGGAACATACCATATACAGGGTGCATGACAAGCTGGGGCTTGGACATATCTTCCGCTGGAGCCTTGGATTTACCCATCCGAATATTCTGCATATTAGTTATCTGGCGTTGTGTGCATTTATTTTGTATGAGTTGGGCGATCGTTACAAATTCAGACATTTTATTTATCTCATGGCAGGCAATGCGCTTGTATTTTTATATTCAATCAGTTATACGGGATTTGGCATTGTGGCGGTTCTGTTGGCGGGATGTCTCTATGTACAGATCAGACCAAGGTTCTGTATTGTGGAGAAACTGCTGGCTAATCTGGTTCTGCCGGTTTGTCTGGCGCTTTCTTTTGTGCTGCCCTTTTATATTAACTACCACAAGATCAGTCCATATGTGCAAAAATTGAATTTTATGCTGAATACCAGAATATGGTTAGCGGAACAGTTCTTGAAGTCGGAGTACAGAAGCCTGTTCGGAGCGGATATTTCCAAAGTTGTAAATTCTACAATGACAATGGACAATTCCTACGTGTGGGGATATATCAATTATGGATTGATCCCCTTTGTCATCATCATGCTGGGATATTTTGCGTTGTTATTCTATGATACCTATAAGCAGAAAACAAGGGAGCTTGTTATTTTAGTCTGTATTTTGGCAGCCGGGTGGACGGAGCCGCTTTTGTTCAATACTTCTTTTAAGAATATTACGTTGATTTTTTTAGGCGCTTTTTTGTTTTTGCAAAAAGAAGATGCGAGAGAATATTCTCTGTTCTCAAAAGGGCAGAATAGGATAGCGGTTTTCTTCGCGGGCTTGCCGGATCACTTATTAGGTGAGATGAAAGCTGTCTGGAAGGCGCAAAAGAAAAAGCTTCTGCCTGTCACGGCAGCGGGCGCTTTGATCGGGCTGCTGCTGTGCGGTATCTTTTATACGGAGCCTGAGGGCTATGTGGTGCAGCGGTTTTATACCGACGGTCTGGAAGAAACCTCCGTCTATTTAGAAAGTGCGCAAGACCCCGCTTATGAAGGATACAGGGTCATGAACTATAAGGATGCAGAGACGCCGATGCAGATTGTGTCGGGTAAAGCGGTGAAGTTAGAGACGGTCAGATATTATGCGGGAAGCCTGCTGATCGGCGGTCTGGCGGGAGCCGTGCTTGGGATGATTTATTGCCGTAACCGTTGACATCCATTGGCGGTTTCGAAGGTTGGAACCGGGAAATATTTATATGGGAAATATTTTTATGGGGAATGAGAATATGAATCAGGACCTGCAGTACTGTAAAATTTTAAAAACGAATATTAACGTCACGAATATGGATCAGACGATCTCTTATATCACAGAAAATTTGGAGCGTTTAAAAGGCGACTATATCTGCGTATCCAATGTGCACACAACGGTGATGGCTTTTCGGGATCCGGAATACCGGAAAGTGCAGAATGGCGGCGCCATGGCGCTGCCGGACGGACAACCCTTGTCCATTGTCAGCCGCTGCAGAGGATATACGCAGGCACAGCGTGTGCCGGGGCCGGATCTGATGCCGGCAATTTTAAAGCTGTCGGAGGGAAAGGGTTATAAACACTACTTCTTCGGCAGTACGGAGAAAACGCTGGCGGAGCTTAAGAAGGTGATGCTTAATAGATATCCGAAGCTGCAGATTGCGGGAATGTATTCTCCGCCGTTTCGCAAGGTGACGGAAGAAGAGGATGCGGAAATCGTCAGACGAATCAACGAAAGCGGTGCGGATTTTATCTGGGTGGCTTTGGGTGCACCGAAGCAGGAGAAGTGGATGTATGCCCATAAGAATCGGGTAAACGGCCTGATGATCGGCGTGGGAGCCGCTTTTGATTTTATTGCGGGCACAACGAAGCGGGCGCCTATGTGGATGCAGAAGCTGTGTATGGAGTGGGCGTACCGGATTGTGCAGGATCCGAAACGAATGGCGCCCCGTTATTTGAATACGAATTTTGCTTTTCTATATTATGTGCATAAAGAAAATCAGGCAATACGAAAGCGGAAAGAGGAGCGCGTGCTTCCTGATGAAAGCAGGGCTGTCGGAAAAGAAGCGGCAGACGGCGCATCTGCCGCCAGAGGGCTAAAGCCCTTGCGCATCGCCATGATCGGGCATAAGAGAATCCCTTCCAGAGAAGGCGGCGTGGAGATCGTGGTGGAGGAGCTGGCGGTGCGCATGGCCGCACTGGGGCACCGGGTGGATGCCTATAACCGTTACGGACATCATGTATCCGGTAAGAAATACGATCAGGAATACGGCTGGAAGGGACGGAAATTCTACAAAGGCGTCAGGGTTTATATCGTTCCGACCTTTCGCCGCAGCAGCCTGAATGCCATTGTATATTCCTTCTTTGCAACGATCAGGGCGCTGTTTGGACGTTACGATGTGCTGCATTATCATGCGGAGGGTCCATGCGCCATGCTGTGGCTGCCAAGGCTGTTTCACAGAAAGATTGTGGTGACGATCCACGGGCTGGACTGGCAGAGGGCCAAATGGGGTAATTTTGCTTCCTTTGTGATTAAATTCGGTGAGAAAATGGCGGCCGGATATGCGGATGAAATTATTGTACTGTCTGAAAATGTCAAACAGTATTTTGCGGACACTTATCATAGAGAGGTTACTTATATTCCCAATGGAATCAGCAGACCGGTAATCCGCCCGGCACAGATGATCACGGAGCAATATGGATTAAAGCAGGACGGTTATTTTCTCTTTCTTGCCAGAATTGTACCGGAGAAAGGACTGCATTATCTGATCGAGGCATTTCAGAAGCTTTCCACGGATAAAAAGCTGGTCATCGCCGGAGGAAACAGTCAGGCGGTGGAGTATATGGATATGATCCACAGGATGGCAGAGAAAGATGACAGAATCATTATGACGGATTTTGTACAGGGACAGATGTTGGAAGAACTGTATTCTAACGCCTATGCCTTCGTGCTTCCAAGCGATGTGGAAGGCATGGCGCTGAGTCTGTTAGAAGCCATGAGTTATGGCAACTGCTGTCTTGTCAGTGATATTTGTGAAAATACGGAAGTGACGGAGGATAAAGCGCTGACGTTCCATAAGGGCAATGTGGAAGATCTCAGACGCCGGTTGGAATATATGCTGGCACATCCGGACAGGGTGAAAGAATACGCAGACCAAAGCAGCGATTTTATCTGCGGTAAATACAACTGGGATGAAGTGGTCGGTAAAACCATAGATTGTTACCGAAAATGCTGCGGCAGAGACAGAAAGAATACCTGATATAGAGGATTGATATGAAAATTTTGATGGTCAATAAGTTTCTCTACCCCAATGGCGGATCAGAGACCTATATCTTTAAATTGGGGGAACAACTGAAAAAGAAAGGACACGAGGTAGAGTATTTCGGCATGGAGCATGAGGGCAGAATCGTGGGAAATCATGCGGATTGTTATACGTCCGACATGGATTTTCATACGGGCAGGCTGAAGAAACTGCTGTATCCTTTTCATATTATATATTCCGGAGAAGCTAAAAGAAAGCTGACCGTGGTGCTAAAGGATTTTCAGCCGGATGCGGTACATCTGAATAATATCAATTTTCAACTGACGCCTTCCGTAATCGACGCGGTGCGGAAGTATGAGAAAAAGTCCGGCAAGAGAATGAAAATAGTATATACGGCGCATGACTATCAGTGGGTATGTCCCAATCATATGATGCGTATCCCGGCAACCGGAGAAATCTGTTTTGCCTGCCGCGGGGGTAATTTTTCACAGTGCACAAAGAACCGTTGTATTCATAATTCTAAGGTCAAAAGCCTGCTGGGAACGCTGGAAGCCAAGTTTTATGATAAGCGTAAGACCTATGGTATGGTAGATACCATAATCTGTCCCAGCGAATTTATGAAAAAACAGCTTGATACGAACCCGATTCTGGCTCAAAAAACGATTATGCTGCATAACTTTATCGGCGGCGCTGCCGACATTGCGGCCGCTCCGTCACAGCCTGACAAGACCGAAGCAGTTTTGGATTGGTCAAGAGACGGCAGAAGAGAATCTGATTTGGATTTGCCGAAGAGCAAGAATGGCGTAGGGCAGGTAAGCAAAAAGGATTATGTAGTCTACTTCGGACGATTTTCGGAGGAAAAAGGAACGAGGACGCTTTTGGAGGCTTGTAAGGCGCTGCCGCAGATTCCGTTTGTTTTCGCGGGAACGGGTCCTTTGGAGGAGCAGGTAAATCAAGTTGAAAATGTAGAGAACCGGGGGTTTATGACAGGGGATGCCCTGCGTAAGCTGGTGGCAGAGGCAAGATTCAGTGTCTATCCTTCCGAATGGTATGAGAACTGTCCGTTCTCCGTTATGGAATCCCAGATGTACGGTACGCCGGTATTGGTTTCCGATTTGGGCGGAGCGCCGGAGCTGGTGCGGGCAGGAAAAACCGGAGAATTGTTCCGGGGTGCAGATACGGAGGAATTGACAGAGCATATCCGCAGGATGTGGGAGAACCCGGAATTATGCAGAAAATACAGCGAAAACTGCAAAGATATAAATTTTGACACAGTAGAAGTATATTGTGATAAAATGTTAGAGATATACAGGAAATAGAATGTCGAATGGACAGCTTGCCAGGGCAGGGAAGCAGACTGTTCATAATAGTAACCTATGGAGGCAAAAATATGGCACGCAGAACCTTATACGGAACTGTCATTGTAACCTATAGATGTAACGCACGCTGTAATATGTGTGACTGCTTTAAAGATCCAACCAGACCCGATGAGGAAATCACATTGGAAGAAATCAAGAAACTGCCGGAGATGGCATTCACCAATATCACCGGAGGAGAGCCTTTTATCAGGCAGGATATTCCTGATATTGTGCGGGAATTATATAAGAAATCTGACAGGATTGTCATTTCTACCAACGGATATTTCACAGACCGCATCATTGCACTTTGCAGGGAGTTCCCGAAGGTCGGTATCCGTATCAGTATTGAGGGACTGCAGGAGACCAATGATAAGATCCGCGGTATTCCGGACGGCTTCAACAGGGGCTATAATACGCTGAAGACTCTGGTGGAAATGGGACATCCTGATGTGGGGTTCGGTATGACCGTGCAGGATATGAACTGTGAGGATTTAGTACCTCTTTATAATATTGCCAATGATATGGGGATGGAGTTTGCCACGGCCACTTTGCATAATTCCTTCTATTTCCGCAAGACGGATAATAAGATTAACGATAAATATAAAGTGGCGCAGAATTTTGAGAAACTGATTAACGAACTCTTAAAGAGCAAGTCGCCTAAGAAGTGGTTTCGGGCATATTTTAACCACGGACTGATCAATTATATTTACGGCAATAAGAGGCTGCTGCCCTGCGATATGTCTAAGAATGCCTTTTTTATCGATCCTTTTTGTGATGTGATCCCTTGTAACGGTATGGAGCAAAAGGCTGTTATGGGTAATCTGAAGGAGCAAAGCTGGGACGAACTTTGGAATTCAGAGCAGGCGAAGCAGGTAAGACAGTGCACCAAGAATTGTGACAGAAACTGCTGGATGATCGGGAGCGCATCTCCGGCAATGCATAAATACATTTGGGTACCCGGCTGGTGGGTTATCAAGCATAAATTTATAAAAGGCGGCAAGTACAGTCTGAAAGAGAATAAATATATTGACAAGTAAGTTGGGAGATTAGATTGAAAAATCATGCTGATGCACTGATTTTTCAATCTTCGCGATAAATCGCTTCGGAATGGAGATTTAGATGAGATTTCTGTATGTAGCCCCGCGCTATCATACCAATCAGATGGATATCATGAAAGGGCTGATAGAACACGGGCATGAAGTATGTTTTATCAGCCATTATGCGGCTATTATAGAAGATTATTCTTATGTGACACCGGTTGTACTGGGATATTCTCCGCTCTATCAGTTGATAGACCGGCTCTATGTCAAGGTAATTCACAGGAAAGATCCGACAGCCATTGTTTTCAAAATCCAGCATGGATTTCCGCCAATGCATAAGCTGCGCAGGATGATGGAAGATTTTAAACCGGATGTAGTTATCCTGCGGGAACGTTCCGTGTATTCCATGGCAGCGTATCATATATGTAAAAAGAAGGGATATCCATGCATTTTGTATAATCAGAACCCGCTTTGGTCTGAATCTGCGAAGACGGATCTGCTGCATCGTATGGTAGATAAATTATCGCCCCAAATGCGCATCACACCCGTCATGGGGGTTAAGAAGCCGGGAACTGCCATCAAAGAGCATGATTATTTTGTACCCTTTGTGGCAGATCCGCAGAAAGCGCCGCAGGACAGGGCTTATTTTGCACAAGACACGATACATATTCTCTGTATCGGTAAATACGAGATCAGAAAACATCACCTGATGCTGTTAGAAGTGGCAGAAAAACTTCGAGATAGATACAGGCTGCATCTTACCTTGGTGGGGGAGGCGGCCAATCACTTCCAGAAAGCGTATTGTGAGCAGGTGAAAGCCTATGTGAAAGAACATCACATGGAGGATATCGTTACCGTAAAGACTAACGTGCCGAGGAAAAATATGGAACAGGAATACCTGTCGGCAGATGTGTACGTGATTCCAAGCACCTTGGAGATGGCATCGGTATCCCAATTAGAGGCGATGAGTTATTCTCTGCCGGTGATATGCAGCGATACCAACGGCACCGCCTGTTATGTGGAAGATGGCGTGACGGGATATCAATTCAAGGACTGTGATCAGGAAGATCTGTCAAAGAAGCTGGATGCAATGTTGTCAGATAGAAACCGTATACAAAAGATGGGGGCAGCAGGCTACAAGGCTGTTGTGGAGAAGTATAATTTCCGCAGATATTATGAGAGCATTACAGGAATATTGGAGGAAATGAAAGAGCACAACTTATATTGATAATCTTGCAGACATGGAGAAGCGTATGAAACGCAAAATCAAAGGTATTGTGGCAGCGGCAGCCTATTTTCTTTATGAAAAGGGGATTCTGCCTAACAAGATAAAAGTGCATACGATTGACGAGACCATCGAGGAACTGTTACATACGGACAAAAGCATGGTGCGCTTTGGCGATGGGGAAATTGTCATGATAAAAGGCAAAGACCTGATGCTCCAGAAAGCGGCGCCGGAGATCGCGGAAGGTCTTGCCGAAATCCTGCGTTATGAAGAGGATGGCCTGATGGTAACGATCCCCGGAATTTTTGATACGCTGTCGGATCATCGGAAAGCCAGCAGGCAGTTTTGGAAAGATCATCTGCTGTTTTGCCGCAGGACCTATGAGAAATACTGTAATCCGGACCGGGTTTACGGGACAACCTTTGTGTCCCGGTGCTATTATTATGCAATGGACAGAAGGAATTGTGCCTTATGGTTTGCCAAAATCAAGAAAATATGGGAGAATAAAGACATTATTATCGTAGAGGGCGCTAAGACCCACAACGGAATAGGGAACGACTTATTTAATACGGCCCGGAGCATTGAGCGGATTATCTGCCCGCCAAAGGATGCTTATGAAGCGCTTCCCGGTATGATAGAAGCCTGTGAACGATATGGGAAAGACCGCCTGTTTCTTCTTTCTGCAGGCGTGGCGGCTAAATTCCTTGCAGTTGCTTTATTCCGAAAGGGATACCGGGTATTGGATATCGGTAATATGGATTTGGAATATGAGTGGTTTGTCAGACAGACGCCGGATAAGATCCCGTTGGAAAAGCATGATATCGTAGGAGAAGCGGCGAACCGTGAAAGAGCCGAGGCGGAAATCCCGATGCAGATCGGCGTGCCGGCGCCTGACGGCACGATCATACAAAAGACGGCTATGGGATATGGAGCGTATCTGGAGCAGATTAAAGTGTGGCTGTAACCGGGGTTATGCATAATACTTCAAAACGGAGAAAACTTATGATAGACAGCAAGGAAACATATCATAAATACCTGCAGCAGGATAAGCTGGCGCTGAACAGAGGGAAGGACAAACATCCCCGTCTCTTCGGAGATGAAATATGGCGCTTTGAGATCCTGCTTCGTAAGGTGGAATATTATACGAACTGTAAGCGGGGCATAGTATCTTTGCTCCTGCGTAAGTATTATAAATTCCGCTATCATAATTTAAGTGTACGGCTGGGATTTACCATTCCCGTTAATGTGTTTGAAGAGGGCTTGTCGATTCCCCATTACGGAACCATTGTGGTGCACGGGAACGCGAAAGTTGGCAGAAACTGCCGCCTGCAGGAGGGCGTGACCATCGGTGCAACGAACGGAAGTCATGAATCGGCAAAAATCGGGAATAATTGTTATTTCGGCAGCGGCGCCAAGGTAATCGGCGCTGTGACCATAGCGGATGATGTGGCAATAGGTGCGAATGCCGTAGTGACGAAGGATATTACAGAGCCGGGTACCACTTGGGCGGGGATCCCGGCGGGAAAAATCAGCGATGCGGATTCCCACAGCAATCTATGCCCGGATTTATTTGTATTATGATCTTTGAAACTGCCGTCTGCAGGGAAGACATCATGCGGTTTAAACGGCGGTTTTTACAGACTGGATATAAGCGCTGCCCGGAACGGTGCAGAAGAAATATGAGGAGCATACTCACATATGAGTAAAGGAAAAGAAATGAAGCAGACAGGTTTGCTGGGAAAATTAGGATATATTTTTGACAGAAGAGATAAATGGAAAATTGCGGCTCTTTTGGCGGCGGTTGTGATCGGCAGCTTTTTAGAACTGTTAGGCGTTACGGTTTTTATGCCCTTTATCAACATCATATCTGATCAGACTGCCATACGAAAGACATGGTATTTAAATATGGTGTATGAGTCGTTTGGCTTCACGTCTTCCAAGCAGTTTTTAATTGCGCTTACGATTGGTATCATAGGGATCTATGTGATTAAGAACGTGTATCTGATTCTCGAAAAAAATTATATTTTTAAATTTTCTTATAATACGCAGATGAAGCTGTCAACCAGACTTCTGGATACGTATATGAAGGAGCCGTATACCTTTCATCTGAATAAGAATATCGCCACCCTGCAGAGAAGCCTGCACGAGGATACGTCCCGTTTCATGCAGGTTATCCTATATTCTTTGGAGTTAGTGGCGGAGCTGGCGGTGTGCCTTGTGCTGGTTGCGTATCTGATGATTGTCAGTAAATCAATTACCATTATCGTATTGGGATTGTTAGCGCTGTGCATCGGTATTTTCATGGCAACCACCAGAAATTACAGCCGTAAACTGGGGCTGGATAATCAGGGGTATCAAGGCAAAATTTTCCAGTGGATGAATCAGGCTCTGGGGGGAATCAAGGAAATTAAAATACTGGAACGGGAAACCTATTTTACGGATGAGTTTCAGAAATATTATAAAAAGTATGCCAGAGGGCTGCAGATAGCCAGAACCATATCCATTCTGCCGAAATATCTTGTTGAGGCAGTGTCTATGACAGGTATTCTGATCGCCATTGTAGTAAAACTGATTTTCGGTGAGGCAGACATGACCTATTATATTCCGCAGCTTACGGTATTTGCAGTGGCGGCGATGCGTCTTATGCCCAGTGTGGGACGTATCAATGAACACACAACGAACATGCTGTACGCTTTTCCTTCGGTAGAGCTGGTGTACCATGATTTAAGGGATATTGAGGATTACCTTGAGGAGAAAAACAGTGAAATCAGAGAAGAATGGGATTTGCAGAGGGGCATCGAGGTGAAAGATGTGACCTACTATTATCCGGATACGGAGGAACCGGTTATTGACGGAGCAAATTTATCTGTTGAGAAGGGCAAAACGGTTGCTTTTATTGGTTCATCCGGTGCGGGCAAGACTACCATGGTGGATATTATTTTAGGATTACTTGTGCCCCAGAAGGGCGTTGTCATGGCGGATGATATCAATATTCATGAAAAACCTAAGACTTTTCACGCACAAGTGGGATATATCCCGCAGGTGATTTATTTGTCGGATGATACAATCCGCAACAATATTGCTTTTGGCGTCAAAGAGAAACAGATAGATGAAAAGGCGGTACTGGCTGCTATGGAGAAGGCACAGTTGACAGAGTTTATCGACAGCCTGCCTAATGGATTGGATACAATCGTAGGTGACAGGGGTGTCAGATTATCCGGCGGACAGAGACAGCGTATCGGTATCGCCAGAGCGCTCTATCATGATCCGGAGATATTGGTGCTGGATGAGGCAACGTCCGCACTGGATAATGAGACAGAAGCGGCAGTTATGGAGGCGATCGAGAACCTGCAGGGTACGAAAACCATGATTATTATTGCGCATAGACTGACAACCATTCGAAATGTGGATGTGATCTATGAAGTAGCCGGTGGTAAGGTCGTTGAGAAGAGCAAAGCGGAAGTGTTTAAAGAATGATTCGGCTGCTCAGAGCTGAAAGCAAGTGATTCATGGATTTCAACAGAGTCAGATATGGCGGAAATGAAAGGGTAACGGAGCGTTATATGTTTGAAAAGATGAAAAAGGTCCAACTGAACAAAAAGCAGACAGAGCTGCTGTTCTATTTGTCGCTTGTTTTGCTGGCGCTTTTTGCCTTTTTGTTTACCGGATCGGGAGAACCGGTATTTTTTGACGACAGCGGGGCGTACCTTACGGTTGACAGGACAGAGGGCGTGATGCCGGTCTATCCGTTGTTT
>CAZPSD010000006.1:0-46667 GCA_964589055.1 uncultured Bacteroides sp. | reverse complement strand
GGAGAGTAAAACAGATGAAACGAGTAAAAGCGGCTTGTATTACCCAGACACTGCATTTTATGTTAAAAGAGGATGTGGAACATGATTATGCGGTAAGAATGTTAGAGGAGGAAATCAAAAAGTACAAGAATGGATTAGACAGAGCAGGAACAAAGTACAAAATTTTGTCAGAAGAAAAACAGGATGACGGATCTGTTATCATGGAAATTAAAAAACAGTATAATACTTCATCTGTGGGGAATTATCTTGACTAATATTGACAATATCATAGTATTTGTTTCAGGAAGAAAAAGCCTCCTGTTAATGTAAAACATTCCGATTTATTGCCCTTATGGAACATTATTAAACAACACTGCGGATAGAGGGAAAAAGAGAGAAATGAAAAGCCCCTGCCCCTCAAGATTGAGGGGCAGGGGAGCGGAAGCGCCGAAGACACTTTTTTATAATAACTGTATGCCATTTGCCAGAGCAGCTTTCGTAACATCCTCGGGCCAAAGGGATGACTGTACCTCGCCGATATGTGCTTTTCGCAAGAAGAACATACAAATGCGGGACTGACCGATGCCGCCGCCGATGGAAAGCGGAAGCTTATCCTCAAGTATCGCTTTTTGGAAAGGCAGATCAGCACGCTCCGGACATCCTGCCTTTTCAAGCTGGTTCAACAGGGATTCCTTATCCACACGAATACCCATAGAGGATAATTCCAGCGCAATATCCAGCACGGGATAATATACGACAATGTCCGCGTTCAGTTTCCAGTCATCATAGTCAGGGGCTCTGCCGTCATGCTTTTCACCGGATTCTAAGAGATCACCGATCTGCATAATGCAGACAGCGCCCTTTGCCTTAGTAATATAGTATTCTCTTTCCTTTGGCGTATAATCGGGGAACATATCCGCTAACTCCTGTGTGGTGATAAAGAAGATATCGGAAGGAAGGATTTCCTCTATGTAATCATATTGAATTGCCATGTATTTCTCTGTTTTGCGCAGCACCTTATAAACGGTACGCACGGTATCTTTTAAAAAGTCCAAAGTACGTTCTTCTTTGTAAATAATTTTTTCCCAGTCCCACTGGTCTACATAGATGGAGTGAATGTTATCCGTCTGTTCATCCCGTCGGATAGCGCTCATATCCGTATATAGCCCTTCTCCGTGGACAAAGCCGTATTTCCCCAGTGCATAGCGTTTCCATTTAGCAAGAGAATGCACGATCTCTGCCGGGGCATCATTCTGCTCTTTGATGCCGAATACAACAGGGCGCTCCACGCCGTTCAAATTATCATTGAGTCCGGATGCGGGTTCAACGAAGAGCGGTGCGGAGACGCGCAGCAGATTCAGCCGCTCAGCCAGTAAATTCTGAAAAAAGTCTTTAACTGTTTTAATGCCGATCTGCGTATCATGAAGGCTTAAAGCAGAATGGTAATCTTTCGGTACAATTAAATTATCCATAAAAATCCTCACTTTATCATGCAGGTTATCTACCTGCTTTTTCCATATACTATTTAACCGCTTTTAAGAAAAGAAATCAAGGGGAAATACAGGATTCATGGCTGGACTGTTACTGATAAAAGAACGTCAGTTCGAAAATGCTTGCAATACATATTTATATATGCTAGAATAGGAAAAGAACATTTGTTCTAATTGATTTAAAAGGAAAAGTTTTGTCTGCGTTATGCAGACGCGAAAGCAGGGAACAGCAAATGGAAATCAGAATCTCTCCGCAGATGTCTATTATGGATAAATTAAAGATTTTGGCAGATGCAGCCAAATATGATGTCTCCTGCAGCAGCAGCGGCTCTTCCCGCGCCAATGACGGCAGTGGAATCGGCAATACCGTGGCAGCAGGTTTGTGCCACAGCTTTGCCGCGGACGGCAGATGTATTTCCTTATTAAAGATACTTTTTACCAACGAATGCATATACGACTGCAAATATTGTATCAACAGAAAGTCTAACGATGTGCCGCGTGCTTCATTTACGCCGGATGAAGTCTGTGAACTGACGATGGAATTTTACAGGCGCAATTATATAGAAGGATTATTCTTAAGCTCCGGGATTCTATACAGCGCGAATTACACCATGGAGCTGATCTGCGAGACGATTCATAAGCTGCGGACGGTACACAGATTTCAGGGCTATATCCATGTGAAGGCTATACCGGGTGCAGATCCGATGCTCATTCAGAGAGCAGGTTATCTGGCTGACCGTATGAGTGTAAATCTGGAGATGGCGACGGCGGAGGGGTTGAAAGCGATGGCACCGAATAAGCACCGTAAGAATATCTTAAAACCGATGCGACAGATTCAGAACGGTATCACGGAGAACAAGAACGAACTTAGCTTATATAAACATGCACCCCGCTTCTGCGAAGCGGGACAGTCTACCCAGATGGTGGTGGGAGCCTTACCGGAAAGCGATTATCAGATTATGTCTGTGGCAGAGAATTTATATGACAAGTTTTCGTTAAAGAGGGTTTACTATTCTGCTTTTGTCAACGTGAACGAAGATAAAGATCTGCCTGCGCCTGCAGGGGGCCGCCGCTATTGCGGGAGCACAGACTGTATCAGGCAGACTGGCTTCTTCGGTTCTATCATTTTAAGGTAGATGAACTGCTGACCGTTGACAGACCGAATTTCAATATGGCGATCGATCCGAAAGCGGATTGGGCGGTCAGGCATCTGGAAGTATTTCCGGTGGAAATCAACCGAGCCGATTATCAGCTTCTTTTGCGGATTCCGGGCGTGGGAGTCAAGAGCGCCAGACGCATTGTGGCGGCGAGACGGTTTGGTAATCTGACATTTGAGGATTTGAAGAAGATCGGTGTTGTGTTGAAGCGGGCACTCTATTTTATCACCTGCAGCGGAAAGATGATGTATCCAACGAAGCTGGAAGAAGAATATATTGTGAGGAATCTTACCTATCAAAATCAGATGGGACGAGGAGAGAAGCTGCCATTTTTGATGGATGGGACGATTTATAGACAGATGACGCTCTTCGACGACGGCATCGGAAAGAGTAGTGCAGTTAATGGAAGATAAATATTTAGTGTGTGAAGATTCAATAGAAGGTATTTTTACCGGCATATATGACGCCTATGCCTTAAGGGAGGGGCATGAACATGTTCATATACAGGCAGGTGAGGAGGACAATTATAGATTGTTCGCCGCTTATTTGTATATTCAGCCAAATCCTGTCAAGACTGATAAGGTGGCAAGAACGCTGAGAAGCAGGTTGGGAGAGGATGCATACCTTTCTATCTGCAGAGCGGCAGCTTCTTATAACAGGGAAGAGAAAGGCGAAGCAATTTATCGCACCGTGATAGATGGTATTACAGCAGGCAGCGGCAGACGTGTGATGGAGAATCTGCGCAACCCTTATGTGGTAAAAACCTTTGAACTTGCCAGATATACGGCGAATGAAGCTCATTACGAGACAGAGTTTATACGGTTCCGGGAATTGGAACAGGGAATTTTGTATGCGGTGATCGGGCCTAAAAACAGCGTGATTCCTTTTATTATGCCGCATTTTAGTGACCGGTTACCGATAGAGAATTTTATGATCTATGATGAAAACCACGGTCTGTTTGGGGTACATCCGGCGAAAGGGGACTGGTATCTGGTCTCGGAGCCTGACGGATTTACGAAAGAAAACCTGCAATGGTCGCACAAGGAGAAGCAATATCAGGAATTATTTACAATGTTCCATAGGACGATCGGTATCAAAGAACGAGAAAATAGCGGATTACAGCGGCAAATGTGTCCGCTGCGTTACCAAGAATACATGATGGAATTTGCTCAAAAATGAGTAAATTGTGCTTCGACGCTTTAAAAGAATAAAGCGTTTATGGATATTTTTTACAAAAATCAGTTTGAAGTTCAAGATATCTTGGGCGAATTACGAGAAAATGCCAAAAATGTATTTTTGGCGTTGCAAAAATTCCTCTTTACAAAAAATTCCAAAGGAGTATAATCTATTCAACGAGGAGAAAGAAAACGTTTTTCTATGTGTGACTTTTGCATATGTAAATGGAAAAGGAAGGTGAATATTATGCAACATAGAATTAAATTAAGACCGGACGAAGCGAAGGATTTCGTATCCGCTGCTACTAAGTGTAACTTTGATGTAGATATCTCCTATAACAGCTTTATTGTAGATGCAAAATCTATTATTGGCGTACTTGGATTGAATTTCAATCAGATTTTGACCGTCTCTTATAATGGCTATGATGCTGATTTTGAGGAGTTTCTTCAGAAATTTTCTATTGCCTGCTAAAGAGATCATGGTGATAAGGCTTCAATCATTGCCGAAAACAAGAACAAATAGATACCGTGGTTACATTGACTCCCTGTTTAAGATATCGTAATATCTTGATAGGGAGTTTTTGTATTTTATACGAAGATGCCCGTATAGAAGATATTGGCTGGCAATAGAGAAGGATAAAGAAGAATGGAAGTGCGAATCTCGGTCCGAAGTCTGGTAGAATTTATTCTGCGCTCCGGCGATATTGACAATCGAAAAGCGGCAGCGCCCGAAAATGCAATGCAGGAAGGAAGCCGTATCCACCGCCTGATACAGCGGCGCATGGGACCGGAGTATCAGGCGGAAGTAGGGCTTCGCTATGTGTATCGGGTTGAAAATTGCCTTGTGTCATGCGAGCCTGACGAGAAGCAGGAGCAGTCTTTGCCGAGGGGCTATGAAATCATAGTAGAAGGGCGTGCGGATGGTATCATTACGCAGGAAAATGTGACTATTGATGAGATCAAAGGAACTTTTCATGATTTAAAGAAGATGAAAAGTGCAGTGCCGGTACATTTGGCGCAGGCAAAATGCTATGCATACATCTATGCCGAGCAACAGAAGCTTGAAAACATTCGCATCCGCATGACTTATTGCCATATCGAGACGGAAGAGATCCGTTATTTCTATTATGATTTTACTTATGCGCAGCTAAGAGAGTGGTTTTATGATGTGATGGAGCAGTATCGCAAATGGGCGGATTACAGTTTCCTGTGGCAGCAAACCAGACAAGCTTCTATTAAAGCGTTGGAATTTCCCTTCTCTTACAGAGAAGGGCAGAAGGATTTGGTAACCTATGTCTATCAGACCATATATCATAGGCGAAAATTGTTTGTTGAGGCGCCTACCGGTGCAGGTAAAACTATATCTACGGTTTTTCCGTCTGTCAAAGCCATGGGGGAGGGGCTTTGTGAGAAGCTGTTCTATTTGACCGCGAAGACCATTACCCGTACGGCTGCCGACCAGACCTTTGCCCTTTTGCGGGAGCGGGGGCTTAAACTTAAGAGCGTGATTCTGACGGCGAAGGATAAAATCTGCTTTATGGAAGAGACAGAATGCAATCCGGAATATTGTCCCTATGCCAAAGGGCATTATGACAGAATCAATGACGCCGTGTACGATCTGCTGATTCATGAAGACAATTATAACAGAGAGAAGATAGAGGAGTATGCGAAGAAGCATCAGGTCTGCCCTTTTGAGATGTGCTTGGACATGAGCCTTTTTTCCGATGCGGTTATCTGTGATTATAACTATTTATTTGATCCCCATGTTTACTTGCGCAGATTTTTTACTGATGGCGTGCGGGGAGAATATATTTTTCTGGTGGATGAGGCGCATAATCTGGTGGAACGCGGCAGGGACATGTACAGCGCTGTGCTTTGCAAAGAAGATTTTCTGGCGTTGAAGAAGACCGTGAAGGCATATGACGAGCGGATTGCCGGAAATTTGGATAAATGTAACAAAGAGTTTCTTGCACTGAAAAGAGGTTGCGATAACTATAAAATAGAAGAAAGCATTGACGGTCTTGTGCGGGCGCTGATGCGGCTTAGTTCAGCCATAGATGATTATCTGGATAACCATGAAGACAGTCCGGTAAGGAAGGATGTTTTGGAATTTTACTTTGAAATATCGCATTTTCTGGAAATGTATGAACTGGTGGATGAAAATTATGTGATGTATTCGGAGCTGGAGCCGGACGGCAGTTTTATCCTGAAATTGTTTTGCGTCAATCCGGCGAGGAACCTGATGGAGTGCATGATGCGGGGCAGAAGTACGATTCTGTTCTCCGCAACGTTGCTGCCCATTCAGTATTATAAGACGCTGTTGGGCGCTGCCGAGGGAGATTATGAGGTTTATGCCAAATCCGTGTTCCGTCCGGAGAAGCTGGGACTTTATATAGGCAGTGATGTGACCAGCAAATATACCCGCAGAAGCAGTGAGGAATACTACCGGATTGCTGCTTATATCCACAATATTGTGGAGAAAAGGCATGGGAATTATATGCTGTTTTTCCCCTCACATGCCTTCCTGCGTGAGGTATATGATATTTTCCGGCATTATTTTAATAAGGAAGAAACTGTGGAGTGCATTGTACAGGAAGATCATATGAATGAACAGGCAAGAGAAGAGTTCTTAAGCCGGTTTATGGGAAATGAAAGCTGTGATTTAAATGCCCTGATTCAGATGGAGATTGAGATAGAAGAGGAGAAGAGTCTGCTGGGGTTCTGCGTGATGGGCGGTATTTTCAGTGAGGGAATCGATCTCAAGAATGACAGCCTGATCGGCGCCGTGATTGTGGGGACGGGATTACCCCAGGTGTGTAATGAGAGGGAAATATTAAAGAATTATTTCGACGGATGGGGAGAGAACGGCTTTGATTATGCCTATCGCTATCCCGGCATGAATAAAGTATTGCAGGCGGCAGGACGCGTCATTCGTACCGTAGATGATTTCGGAATCGTGGCATTGTTGGATGAACGTTTTCTGATGCCTGCTTACCAGAGATTGTTTCCCAGAGAGTGGCATCATCATGAAACCGTGACTGTTGACCATATTGGTCAGCGTATAGAGCGGTTCTGGAATGAATGGTTGTAAAAATAAACAATTTTTAAAATAATTGATAGAAAATAACAAAAACGACACTGAAAAAGCGACAAAATGAGACATGAGTCATACAAAAATGACATATATGTCACTGTGGATAACTTTGTGGAAATTGGGGATTTCTTTGGCATATTAGATGCTTTTAATAAAGAATTATGAGTGAAAAGCTGTGGAAAAGTCGATAAACGGATTTTAGTTCATGGAAAACAGTACCGTATCAGTCAATAGCTGCCATGCGGATAGTAGTTTGACGGAGAGTGTCTGCCGGTGGTATACTAAAACCGTTCATGTATTACTAAAGTACCAGATACAGAAAGTAAGAGGAGATGAAACTATGTGGGCATATGAAAGTGTATTTTATCAGATCTACCCGTTGGGATTCTGCGGTGCACCGTTTGAAAATGACGGAAAATTGGAACATCGTATTTTAAAAGTGAACGATTGGATCCCCCATATGAAGAAATTGGGAATTAACGCAATCTATTTTTCACCTGTATTCGAGTCCGATACCCATGGCTATAATACAAGAGATTATCATACCATCGATTGCAGGCTGGGAACTAACGGGGATTTTGGGGAAGTATGTAAGAAGCTGCATGACAATGGCATCAGGGTTATATTGGACGGCGTGTTCAATCACGTGGGAAGAGGCTTCTGGGCTTTTCAGGATGTGCTTCAGAAGCGGGAAAACTCGCCTTACCTTAGCTGGTTTAACATTAACCTTGGCGGCAATTCCGATTATAATGACGGATTGTGGTATGAAGGCTGGGAAGGCAACTATGACCTGGTGAAGCTGAACCTGCGTCACGAAGATGTGATCAATCATATTCTGGACAGCGTTAAAGGCTGGGTAGAGGAATTTGATATCGATGGGCTGCGGCTGGATGTGGCATATTGCTTAGATCATGATTTCCTGCGCAGACTGCGCCGCTTCTGTGACGGTTTAAAACCGGATTTCTTCCTGCTGGGTGAAACATTGCATGGAGATTATAATCAGTGGATGAATGACAGTATGCTGCATTCCGTAACCAATTATGAGTGTTATAAAGGTCTGTTTTCCAGCTTTAACAGCATGAATATGTTCGAGATCATACACTCCCTGCTGCGTCAGTTCGGACCGGAGGACTGGACATTATACAAAGGCAAACATATGCTGTCCTTTGTGGACAATCATGACGTGACCAGGATTGCAAGCAATCTGACCAATGAAAAGCACCTGCCGCTGATTTATGCGCTTGCTTTCGGTATGCCGGGTATTCCCTGCGTGTACTATGGCAGCGAGTGGGGCGCAAAAGCCCGTAAAAGCGAAGGAGATCCGGCGCTTCGTGCCTGCTTTGATGAGCCGGTGTGGAATGAACTGGGAGAATGGATCAGTAAGCTTGCCGGGGCTAAGAAGAATTCTCCTGCACTTAATTACGGAGAGTTCCGTTCCGTAGCGCTTACCAATAAGCAGTGTATTTTCGAGCGCAAATGCGAAAGCGAGAGAGTGATGGTGGCAATCAATGCGGATGCGGAAAGCTATACGGCGCATTTTGATGCGGGATGTGGTCTGGCGGAAGACCTGATCAGCGGCAAAAAGCATGACTTTGGCGGCGGCAGCGAACTGCCTCCTTACAGCGCATATTTTTGGAAGATGGAAAAGTAACCCCCGGGTTTTCATAATGGAATAATTTCAAATATAAGCATATTTATTACGGATAGTCTGTAATAAGTGTGCTTTTTTTGTTTCATAATTTATAGGGAACAGAATCGGCAATTCAGAATGTCATGCGGAATATACGGAAGACCTGTCCGGAATACGCAGAGCGCCTTTGCAGATCCGCAGACAGCACAGAAACGGAGGCTTTGTATGGGAAATGTATATGGATACGTGCGCGTCAGCACAAGGGAACAAAATGAAGACCGGCAGATCATTGCGATGAGCGAGGTTAAGGTGCCGGAAAAGAATATTTATATGGACAAACAGTCCGGCAAGGATTTTGACCGTCCGATGTACAAGAGTCTGTTAAAGAAATTAAAGCGGGAGGATCTGCTCTATGTCGTGAGTATTGACAGGCTTGGCAGGAATTATGAAGAAATATTGGAGCAATGGCGGGTTCTGACGAGGGAAAAGAAGATAGATATCGTAGTGCTGGATATGCCGCTTCTGGATACCAGAAGGGGAAAGGATCTGATGGGAACCTTCCTCAGCGACATTGTGCTTCAGGTACTGTCTTTTGTAGCGGAGAATGAGCGTAAAAATATTAAACAGAGACAGAAGGAAGGGATTGAGGCGGCAAGACTGCGCGGCGTACAGTTCGGCAGACCGCCCAAACCAATGCCGGAGAACTTTGTACAGGTATACAACAGATGGCTGGCTAAAGAAATATCGGGGGAAGAAGCGGCGAAATTGTGTGATATCACGGCAGCGACATTTTACAGAAGAGCGAATGCGAAGACATTAAAATAGGAAAATATGCGGCTGTTGGAAATCTTTCGCTTCATGTTCTTTATTTTCAAAAGGTGTACTTTTTGATAAAAATTTGTATGATATAAAATAACTAATTCAAAACTAATTCAAAAGGGTTAAATTTATTGATTTTTTGACGATAATATAATAGAATAAGTAAAGAATCCTATGTAAATTTGAATTATCAAAAAGTACACTTTTTGCGATTTTACTGCTTCCCAGGAAGCGGCGGAAGTGTCCTTTGGTACTGAAAATAAGCGCTTTTCCGGCGTAACTGCTTCGGAATGGAGGAAAGAAATGTTAAAGCTGACAATAAAACCGGGGGATTCCGTAAAGATTGATGACGATGTAACGGTTACTGTTACGCAGTCGACTTATAACCGCATTCAATTAGAGATAGAGGCGCCGCCGGATGTCCTGATCCGCCGGGAGAAGCGTGAAGCTCCCAAGACTCCGGTAATCATTGTTAAAGGAAACAGAATGATGTGAGAAAAGTACAGAAAAAACAGCTTGAGGAATTGTGCGGGCTGATGGGCCAGGCACATGATGAAATCAGAAAAGCAATCGAAAGAAAGAATCTGCCTGCTGCTATGAGGCTGGCGGAGGACTGCCGGGACGGCGCAGCTGCATTGAAAACCCTGATAGAACAAGCCGAAGGTAATGACTGTGCGGTGATTCCGCTGCTGGCGGAATATGAAAACCTGATCTGCGGGTTATTATCGGAATCAGCATCGGGACAGCCTGTGCATGGAAACAGAATATATAAATCATTGCGCTCCCTGCTGCTGAAAATCGAAAGCAGTATCAAATGGCATATCAAAGTCCGTCTGGAAGCGGTTTTTCTTCCTTACAAGGCATCCATGTGGGATTCTCTGGAAAGCGTATGGAGAGCGGCTGATGAAGATCCTGACTGCGACGCTTATGTTATCCCGATTCCCTATTATGATAAGAATCCGGACGGCAGCTTCCGGGAAATGCATTATGAAGGAGACGATTATCCGAAGGATGTACCGGTAACATGGTATGAGGATTACGATTTCGCCAAACGCAAGCCGGATATGATTTTCATTCATAATCCTTATGATGATTTCAATTATGTGACCAGCGTACATCCGTTTTTTTATTCGAAAAATTTAAAGCAGTATACGGACAGACTTGTTTACATTCCCTATTTTGTGCTGGATGAAATCAGACCGGATGAAAAAGACCGGGTAAAAAGCATGGAGCACTTCTGTACGGTACCTGCTGTGATGTATGCAGACCGGGTAATCGTCCAGTCGGAAGACATGCGGCAGATTTATATTGACGCTATGGTCAGGCTGCTGGGCGGGAAAGATTTTCCAAGAAAATACTGGGAAAATAAAATCCTCGGTCTGGGGTCGCCTAAATTCGACAGGATTGTGCGTATGGCAGACAGCGAACCGGAAATACCGGAGGAGTGGCTGGAGATCATACAGAAGCCGGACCGCAGCAGGAAAAAGGTGATTCTGTATAACACAAGTGTCAGTGCGCTCCTGCAGCATGGCGATACGATGCTCTGTAAAATGCAGGATGTGTTTCGTTTTTTCAAGGAAAGCCGGGAGGAGACCGCTCTATGGTGGAGGCCGCATCCGCTGATCAAGGCTACGATAGAGTCCATGCGTCCGCAGTTATGGGAACAATACAGCCGTATTGTGAAGCAGTACCGGGACGAGGGCTGGGGCGTCTATGATGATACCGCAGACTTATACAGGGCGATAGCAGCCAGTGACGCGTATTATGGGGACGGAAGCTCGTTAGTGCAGCTGTATCAGAAGACCGGGAAACCGGTAATGATACAGAATGCGGAGACGGTAGGGCAGGCGGATTATGATTGGGAAGGAAACAGGATATTTTGATCCGGAGTATTGTCCGGATTTGAAATATAACAGGAGGTATCAGACATGGATAAAAATGCAGCAGAAATTCAAAATGAAAAAAGGAGAGGAGGGAAAATCGTATTTATCGTATGCATCGCGGTGATTATAGCCTTGGCGGGAGTTATCCTGTATCTGCTGTCTGACAGAAACGGCGGGGAGGAGGCGCCCAAAAGGGATGTAATCGTGAATGAGGAAAATGCGGAAGAAGTGGCGGCTGAAATGGTTGGGAAGGAGAGAACCCCTGTTGGCTCCTATCAGGTAACCATGAACTCCACATGGAATTTTGCGGATGCATCTTCGGCATCGGAAAATGCATATGTGGAAAATGCAGAAGCCAACACAAATTCCGTATATTTTGACGTGGTGCGTTCTGATACCGGTGAGACAATTTTAGAGTCTCCGATCTTACCGGTTGGGGCATACTGGGATGAGATCACCTTGGACAGCAAGCTTCCGGCGGGCACCTATGACTGTGTGCTGACATATCATCTGCTGGATGAAAATGATGACCCAATCAGTAAGGTAAATGTAGGCTTGACGATTGTGATCGAACAATAAGCAGGGATGTTTTAAATTTAATTTCAAGGAGGAAGAAAGTACAATGAAAAATTACAAGAGGATTTTAGCGTGCGTATTAGCCGGAACAATGGTTATGGGAAGTTCCCTGGTAGTGCTGGCGGATGATGGACAAAGTTCTAACGGAAACACTACCGGTGTGGGAGAACTGGAGGGCACCGTAGAAACGGATGTATTTTCAGTGGAGCTGCCGACATTGGCTGACCTGGACACAACTTTTGATTTTATCCTTGATCCGGAAGGGTTAATTCAGAAAACGGATGCGGAAAGATACAATGGAGCTACTTTTGGAGAAGGCACGTTGTTTTTTGCCAATGTAACAGAAGATGAGGATGGGGATCCAACAACCTCTTACAGTAATACCAGCGATGCCTTAGTAGTGACCAATAAAAGCTCTATCGCAGTAGATGTATCATTGAGCGCCACGGTCAGCGAATATGACGGCATTACCTTATCAGAGGATAAGTCCTTTACGGATGACACTTCTGCCAGCATGTATCTGGCAATAAAAGCCGGGGATGAGGATACGGAGACGGCGGTCACAGCTTCCGGGGCGTCAGTATCCGAAGAGATGGCTGCGGCAGCGGAAGGAGCATATGAACTTAAGTGGGACGCTACGGCTAATGACGGCGATGGAGCATATACATACAAGTTAGTAGCGAACGAGGATCTTCCGGATGATCCTTTTGCGACATATTCCTTCCAGCTGACAGGAGCAAGCAACAGCGCAGGCGACTGGTCCGGGCTTGCAGAGGCAGCGCCTTCCGTTGAGGTTGTCTGGAATGTGACTCCGCATAGTGATTTACCGGCTACTCCGTCAATTGTAGGAGATGATGAATTTGTAGTGACATCAGGCAGTTCGGTAGAAGTAAATATTAATTTGGGCAGCGGAGATACGGCTGCTACCGGAATTTCTTCAATTACTTATGTTAATTCTTCAAATGCAACTAAGACTGTCTCATCATCAGATTATACTTATGCAGATGGAACATTAACATTGAATGCTTCTGTTGTTAATGCTTTTGTAAACAGTTCTAATACTACAAGAGCATATACAATCACGTTTAATGATGCTGCAGCAACAACAGCTATATTAACATTGACCAAAAATTAACTTGTTCAAGCAGCTTTCTTGACGATTTAGCATATGGGGAAACATCGGCAACGATGTTTCCCTGCAATATGCAAAAAACAGCATCAGCAATGTGATAAAAAAATTGATATCTTGCCAGAAGTAATTCTGATTGTTTAATCAATTTCATTAAGAGAAATTTGGAGGAAACGGTATAGTGGGTGATGATAAAAAGGTACTTCTTAATGATAATTATGATAGTGGAAGCGATAATTTAGTATGTTCACATGAAATGCAGAGAAAAATTATTAAAATTATGCAAACGGAAAAAAGGTTTTCTCCTTTTTTTGATGAACATGGGATAAATAGTGTAGTTGTTTATGGCGTTGGTTATTTTGGGAAAATACTAATTGAAGAGTTATGGAAGCAGGGAATCCAAGTTGTTTGTGGAATAGATAAAAAGGTTTTATACTATAAAAATCTATCAATAAAGAATTTAAATGATAAAATTCCGTCATGCGATGCAATTATTGTATCACCGATGAATTATGCAAAAATTGTAAATGAATTGAAAAAACGAACGGATATTCCTATATATGTGTTTGCTGATATTTTGAATGAAATTGATTATAGAATAAATTGTAATGAAAAAATGCGGCAGAAAAATTATCTGGAATATCTGGTTTTAAATATACTTGATCATTGTAATCTTAGATGTAAAGGCTGTGATCATTTTGCCTGTTTGGCAGATCCTTATTTTGTAAGTTTTGATTTTATCCGGAAAGATTTAAAAAGAATGCAGGAACTTTTTGCCGGAGAGAACATAATGCAGATTGCAGTGATGGGTGGTGAACCGCTGCTTCATCCGGATTTATTGTTAATCTTAAAAGAGGTGCGAACCTGTTTCCCACATGCAGTTATCCGGCTGACCACGAACGGTTTGCTTTTACTTAAGCAAGTTGATGATTTTTGGAAGGTTTGCAGAGAAGAGAGGATAACGATTGTAAATACAAAATATCCCATAAATCTTGACTACAGTAAAATACAGGAAAAAGCAAAGAAGGAAGGAGTCGAGTTTAGATATTTTGAAGGTACGGGTGAAGGTATTGTAAAAAAGAGTTTTAAAAAAATAATCAATCTATCCGGAGATAGCGATATAAATGACAGCTTTTTGAACTGTCCTATTTCTAATTATGGGAATTTTCTTATGGAAGGGAAATTATATGGGTGTCCGTTTTCCTGTCAGTCATATAAGATATTCAACAAAAAATTTGGTACAGATTTAAAGCTTACAAATAAAGATTATCTGAATATTTATGAAGTGAAATCATCAAAAGAAATATTTGAATTTGTATCAAAACCAAGACCTTATTGCGGATATTGTGAGGGGATTATCAGGGGGCTTGATTGGAGTAGAAGTAAAAAAGAGATTAGTGAGTGGACAGAGGAATAGCGTATGTATAAAGAAATAGATTCTGAACAAGTATTAAGAGAACTGATAGAGGAAAATACGGATTTAGATATTGTTTTATATGGAGCAGGTAATTATGGGATCACATTTAAGAGGTATCTGGAAAAAATCCATAATGTCAAAATAAAGAATTTTGTTGTGACAGATACGTGCGCAGAACTTCGGTCTGTAGATGATGTGGCGGTGAATGCAATAGATACGCAGGATAGAGAGTGTAAATTAGTTATCTGTGTATCGGAACAAAAGCAGTCTGATTTAATAGAGAAAGCAATGAACTTGGGATTTAACAAGATTTATGTAATGCTTAATGAGTATGTACGTTATATGAAGTCAGAGTTAAATGAAAAACATTTAAACTGTTTAGAAACACTAAAGTTTGAGGTACATATCACGGATCACTGTAACTTGAATTGTAAGGGATGCTATCATTTTTCGCCTATAAGCGAACCTGTTTTTCTATCTACGGAAGAATTTGAAAAAGATATGAGACGGATGCATCAAGTTTGTGAAGATAAGGTTTCTTCCATAACGCTCTTGGGCGGAGAACCATTACTGCATCCTCAGATTACGGATTTTTTCAGAATTGTCAGACTATACTTTCAGAAATGCAGGGTAAATCTTTTGACAAATGGAACATTATTAAAAGATATGAAAGACTCATTTTGGAGATCCCTTGTTGAAAATCGTATAACACTATGTTGTACAAAATATCCTGTCTATGTGGATTATAATGTGATTGAAGAGAAGGCAGCGCAATATGGAATAAAAGTTATTTATCATAATGACGTAGGTGCAGGTCAAAAGACATTGATTAAGTATCCGTTTGATATTTCCGGATCTCAGGATGTGGAGTGGAATTATAAGCATTGTACGAGAAGCAATAAGTGTATAACTCTCAAACATGGGAGAATTTTCACATGCCCAATGGCGGCACATGCACATATAGCAAAAGATTTTTTTGGCTTAAATCTGGAACTTAGTGCTGACGATTCAATCAGTATCTATCAGGTTAAAACGATGCGGGAAATTTCTGAATTTCTTGTGAAGCCCATTCCGTTTTGCAGATATTGTGATTTGAAAAAGAAGCCGAAGCAAATGGAATGGAAGGTATCAAAGAAAGAAGTTGGAGAATGGTTTTAAATAATGATTTTAAGGAGCATTGATTATGCAGGAATTGTTTTTTGAAGATGCTGTGTTTTCAGATGGGTATATGTGGTTTTTTGATAATTGTATTCAAGCAATTTGTAAAGCAAACATACAAGAGAAAAAAGCATGTATAGTCAGGCACCTGCAAGATACAAGAGTATTCAATGTAAAATGGTTATTTGAATGGGATAATTATTATTACATGGCATCAAAAAGTGGATGCAGGTTGTTGGTGTATGGTGAAAAGGAAAATCAATTTTTTGGGATAGAGCCACAGGAAAAAATGAAAAGAAAAAATTCTCTTGTTTTTTCTCAAAATAGACAAATCTGGTTTTTCCCAAAGATTTCAAGTGGAGAAATATTGGTATTTGATATAGATCAACAACAGTATACGCATAGAAATGAGTTTGTGGAAATGTCAAAACAATGCTTTGGCATGAATGAATTTCCTATTGCTTTTCCCAGTTTTTGCGATGGCGTTTTTTGTTTTTCAGTTAATAATTCCATCATTAAATATGATTTTAATAGAGGAACATACCACAAAAGAAGTATTCTTTTGGACAATGATGCTGTAAATAGTGTTGTTCTTGACGGGGAAAAAGTTTGGGCAACTTTGAAAAATTCCAATGATATTGTGTGTGTGGATGAAGATGAACATTTTATTAAGGTACAGGGAAAGCAGTCGTATTCATGGATGTATGTGATTGAAAACTATATTTTGATTCTGCCAAGATACAGTAACAATATCATATTGATCGAGAAAAATCATGAATTCAAGCTTTCTGTAATTGAAATAGGGAAAAAGGAGTTTAATTGTGTTACGGGAAGAAGCCGCCATGTTAATTGCTGTAAGCATGGACAATATTTTTATATATTTCCATATGGCGAAAAAAGGCTAATCAGGATTCATCAAAAAGACAGAACAGTTCAGACGATTGATTTGGAATTCATAGATTATTTTGAAAGACGTCAAGAGGTTATTAAAAAGGCAATAGAAGGACAGGAAATCTTTGATGAGTTTAGCAAAGAAGACTTAAAGTATTTTGTAAATATTGTATTAGATAGGAAAGATATGGGATTAGCAAACGATACAGGAGAAAGAGGGGAAAAAATATGGAAAATATTGAACAACTGAGGAAAAGGAATGGAGAACAAGATTGATCTTTCGGAAGTTCGTTTGAAAGCAGTATGCTGCGTACGAAAAACTGGGAACCGCATGAACGGGCGAAAATAATAGTTTGGTATGGTAACTTATAGCTTTGATGTTTTAAAGGATTTAAATGAATTACAGTAGTGTCACGGTCAAATTATAGTTTCCGGCTACAAAAATAAATTAAGACAGAAAACCAGGAGTTAATTATATGGTAAAAATATCAATTATAATGCCGCTTTATAATGCTGCAAAATATTTGGAAGAATGTTTAAGAAGTGTGTTATGTCAGACCTTTACAGAATTTGAACTGATTTGTGTTGATGATGCGTCAACAGATGCCACGATGGACATTCTGCAGGATTTCCAAAGAGAAGACAGCAGGATAACTATTCTTTCAAATGAACAACGCTGCGGAGCCGCTTTCTCCAGAAATAGGGGAATGAATCATGCAAAGGGAAAATATCTTACCTTTTTAGATGGAGATGATGTATTTGATAAAATCATGTTGGACAGGGCATATCAGACAATCGAAGAAAAACAGGCTGATATCGTAATATACGAGTATAAACATGTACCATCTGATTTTATACATAATAAGTTAGAGGTATACCATAGTAAAGAGTATGTAGATAGATATTGTAAGAATACATTTTCCGTGCAGACCTGTAGAGCATATGAGTATATCCTTTGGAATTCGGCACCGTGGAATAAGCTGTATAAAAGAACTTTTATAGAGGGAACCCAACTTACTTTTCAAGATTTATCCAGTTCGAACGATGTATATTTTGTCATGATGGCGCTGATGTTATCAGAAAGAACGGTTGTACTGGAAAATGACAAGGTTATGGTTTATGTGAGGGATCATTCTGAAAAAGGAAGAATCTCATCGAATAGAGATCCCATGTGTGCTTATAAGGCTTTGATGCGAATCGGAGAAGAATTAGTTAGAAGAAACAAATTTGAAGAGTTATATGGGTATTTTTTCTATAGAGCGTTCACTACATTAAGATCCGCTCTTTTAGCAGATAAGAATGCAGAGCGGGCAGAAGCATTTTACGCATTTTTACGAAAAGAAGGAATGAAGAAGCTGTGCGGCCTTAATGAGCAGTGCTATGAAATGGCAGATCAATTCATTCAAAGGGAGTTGGAGCAATTCATAGAGAAAAGCTATGAATCCGGCTGGTACAAGGAAGAAATTCCGCTAAAAATTTATTTGCATAACAAGAAAAATATGGTTGTAAATCTGTTTGAAGAATGCAAAATGGCAAAGAAAAAGGTGGCTGTATGGGGAGCGGGAATAAATGGAAATATACTTTTAGCGTTTTGTCAAACATGTAAGCTGGAGATAGAAGCGGTCATTGATAAATCCAAAGAAAAACAAGGGAATACGCTGCAGGGATATACGATCGTTTCACCGGAAGAAGCTTTAGATAAAATACAGGTTATTGTTATCTCTGCGTGTTTTATATATGAGAGCGTAGTGAGAGAAGTTGGAAATAGAGAAATTGAAGTAGTTGATATCAACAGGTTTCTTTGTCTGATTTAAAGGATTAGAGATGAAGGAAGGTTTGAAAATATGGTAAAAATATCCATTATTATACCGGAATATAACGCACAACAATATATTGAAGAGTGCATTGCCAGCGTTGGAAAACAGACATTGAAAGACTTGGAAATTCTGTGTGTGGATGATGGCTCTACGGATGAGTCGCCTGCAGTATTACATAGATTACAAGAAGCGGATGACAGGATTCAGATTATCACCCAGACAAATCAGGGAGCCGGCAGAGCCAGAAACAATGCGTTGGGAAAAGCCAAAGGCGAGTTCGTTTTTTTCCTGGATGCCGATGATTACCTGCTTGATTGCTCGGCGCTGGAACAGATGTATCAGGCTTGTATTGAACATAATGTATCTGTTTGCGGCGCTTTTCGGAACTGTGACAGGATGGGAACGATTGTTTCGACAGGACTGCACAGACAAGAATGTGAGAATTATCCGTGTGGAAGAAAAATTGCATATAAGGATTATCAATATGATTACGATTATAGTACATATTTATATGAAAGAAAAATGCTGCTGGAACATCAGATTTTTTTCCCGGACTATAGAAGGTTTCAGGATCCGCCGTTTTTTGTAAAAGCAATGCTTGCAGCAAAAGAATTCTATGTAATACCGGTGGAGACATACTGCTATAGGGCAGGACACCAAAACTATGTATTCAGCCATGAAAAGGTAAATGATATCGTAAAAGGAATAACGGATGTTTTGGAAATATCTGCCCGAAATAATCTGAAAAAATTGCATTTATTGGAGGTAAGCAGATTAAACGAGGGATATTTCGGAAATATTGTCAAACATTTAACGGAGGACAATTATGAATTGCTGCAGCTGCTACTGAGAGCAAATAGCACAATTAACTGGAAGTGGATAGAAGAACAAAGCGGGGAAAAAACAGAACTTCTGAAAGCACTGCGGTTTTTGCTGAATGCAGGAACTGAAAAATGCAATCGTTATCATGAAGAGCTGGAGGAAAGAGGTTACCGGAATATTCAACTTTGCGCCGCTTTTCCATTTCATAAGATACCGCCTGACAGCAAAGTGGTTTTGTATGCGGCAGGGAATATAGGATGGACATATTATGAGCAGATCAAGGATCAGGAAGATTATAAATTAGTCGGATGGGTAGATCGACAATATGAGAAGTTTATGGGAAAACAACCGAAGATCAGTTCGGTAGAAAGTATAGGGCGGATGTCCTTTGATTATATTGTAATAGCGATAGAGAATAGAAAAACGGCCATGGAAATTAAAGATTCATTGAAGAAAATGGAAATCCCGGATGAAAAAATTGTATGGAGTTTATCAATATAAGGAGAAAGGAATATGAAGATAGCGGTAATTGTTCCTGTGCATAACGGAGAAAAATTTTTATCGGAATTTATTTCCTGCCTTATGAGACAAACTGTGAAAAACTTTGAAGTTTATTTCGTGGATGATTGTTCTACCGATCATACGGGTGTACTGCTGCAAAAAGCTGCCGATCAAAATGATAGTTTTCATTACATGAGAAATGAAGTAAGAAGCGGAGCCGCTATATCGAGAAACAGAGGAATTGAGCGTAGTAAATCCGAGTATATATTGTGTCTGGACGCGGATGATCTGTTTGCAGATGATTTGATAGAACAATTAGAGGCGGCGGCGGATTCGTATCATGCGGACATGGTAATGCTGGAAAGGGGAGATTTTAAAAACAAGGATTTTGTCAAGAGAGAAAATTTTTGGGGGGAAGACGATAAGGAGTTGTATTCCCCAAAAGGCTTTAAAGCTTGTGAACAGTCAGAAGATTTTCTGCTTCGTTGTCAGAATGGCACTTGCGATCGAATGATTAAAAGAACGTTATTGAATAAATATAAGATACGTTTTCAAAATTTACCATGTTCAAACGATGTCTTTTACACAGTATTCTCTACATTGGCGGCAGGATGCATTGTACATACGAAAACGCCGGATACTCTTTATTATAGAAGAATCCATTCCGAACCCGGACGGATTAGCAATGACCGTGATCCGATGTGCGCTTTTTTGGCATTGCAGGCTGTGCGGGAAACACTGATAAAACACCGGATGTGGTCAGAAGCTTGTGTGCATTTTTGGATTTTTGCATTAGACTCTCTGGAAAAGCAGTTGTTTGTCTGCAAGAATGAAGAAAGGCAAAGACAGGTATATCAATATTTACAAGAAGAGGGCTTGCAGGCATTAGGAGTCCCCGATGATATGTTGTATGAAAAACTTCCGGCGCCATATAGGAAGCAGTTTGACAGGATTTTCAAAACACCCTATAAGGAAAAATGCTTTAAGAATTCTATGTCTTTTCAAGCATTGTGTGAGAGCAACCGGAACAAGATTCAAAATTTGTTTTCATATGCTAAACAAAATAGATTACAGGTTGGCTTTTGGGGCGTTGGAAGAATGACGGAAGGGTTTCTTCGTGTTACAGAGTCATTAGGAGAGAAAATAGATTATTTGATTGACAATAACGAGGAAAAACAAGGGAAAAGCATATCTGGCATTGAGATTGTAGCTTATAGTGCGGTGTCTGAAAAGGTTGGATTTATAGTCATTTCAAATAAGCAATATTACCATGAAATATATAAACAGATTAAGGAAGTGAACAGTGATATTAAAGTATTAAGTATACAGGAATATTTGTACTGTAGTAGCGGATTGGAAAAATGCCTGAGGTAATATTCGGATAAATCCTCATTTGAAAAATAGATTTGGAGAAAAGTCTGTATACACAGACACGCGGCACCTTGACAATTGCATAGTGAAATCATTCGCTTTTATACCGGATAAGGCTTGCATAAAAGAATACGTTCTGTTATATTAAATTTATCAATTCTAAGTGAATCTTTCGCTTCTGACCGGAGAGCGGTTCTTTCAGAACTGCCCGAAAGGAAGAATCTGTATCGGCATCTCGCCGGAAATTCACGGAATGAGAATTTAATAAGCAAGGCGGAGATGGGGCGTGCAGCTTATTTCTATACTCCGCCGGAAGGAGGACGTATGGGATATACGAAAAAGTCGCTGCAGGAGTTGGATTTGATAGACAATTTTCTGTCAAATGCTATCGCATCCAATGAGGAGATCAGAGAACCGTTCTATCGGCTATTGCTGTCCGTGTTGTTGGGGAAGGAACTGAAAGAGATACGGGTGCTGTCTCAGCAGATGATCCCGGCAGCTGCGCCGGAGCAAAGAGGAATCCGATTGGATGTGGAGATTACGGAGTACGAAGAAGGTAACGTCACGAATGTGTATGATCTGGAGCCGCATCTAAAGGATGCACTGCATCTGCCGAGGCACAACCGCTACTATCAGGCGAAGATAGACGGCAGATATGTGAAAAGGGGTCTCAAGGATTTCTCAAAAATACCCAATCTTTATATTATCACAATTACGAACTATGATTTGTTCGGAAAAGACTACATGATGTATACAGTCAGGAACCAATGTGCCGAAGTGCCGGACTTAGAGTACAATGACGGACTGCAATTTATATATTTCTACACAAAAGGTCAAAAAGGTGGTAGTCAGGCGATAAAAAATATGCTAACATATTTACAGAATAGTGATAGTAAAAATGCGGTAGATGATGCAACCAGAATCATAGATTCCTATGTAAAAACGGTTAAAAAACTACCAGAAGTGGAGGCTGGATATATGACGCTTGGAGACTGGATGGATGAGATTGAGGAAGAGATCAGAGAAGAAGACATCAAAGTTTTTATCGAGACCTTACAAAAATACTGTGACAGTAAGCAGGAAGTAGAAGCCGAACTGCAAGAGAAATATCCGGCTTATGCTGACAGGGCGGCAGAACTTGTAGAGCGCTATTGGCAGGCTGAGTAATCGGAACCCGTCTGAGGCGGAGCACATAGAACATAATAAGAAAATACAAAGATTGAGAATCCCGGTATAAGAAGTAAATTATTGGCTGCGAAAGATTTCGCCATGTAATTGTCTTATGCCGGGATTTTTGACGGTGTTAACGCAATCCAATACATTTGGAGAGAATGAGCTGCTGCTGAAATGGATGCAATGACGCAAACAACAGGGAGGAAAGATTATTTCAATGGACTTAGTAATTTACGGAGCACAAGGCGTAGCGAAAGGCACTTATGATGCCATCAAAGACTTATATCCCAGACGGGAGATTAAATGCTTTCTCGTCTCCCAAATGGGCGATAATGCCCACAGACTTGGAGGAATACCGGTGCGTGAACTGGAAGAGTATGCGGCATCAATAAGTGAGGAGGATAAGCAAAAGGTAGAAATTTTAATAGCAACGCCGGAAAATGTACATACCGATATTGAGGAAAATCTGGAGAATTACGGCTTCTGGTATCACAAGCGGATTACCTCCGGACGATTGGCGGAAATGATGAAGCTTTACCATACAAAGCTTGGAGAATTTACACCCCTTGGCGTACTGCCGGTGGGATGCAGGGAACCTTTTTTGCGGGTTTATATGGCAAAGAGTCATAAGGATCGGTGCCTTAGAAATACCTGCGATTTTCCCGGATGGATGCTTCCGCTTCAGGTGGGCGCTGCATTAACCCCTTTAAGACTTTCCGATTATCATGATGATACCGGTGACAACATTTCCTATAAGAACGGCAACTATTCGGAACTTACCGGACTGTACTGGCTGTGGAAGAACCGGTTGAATAATCCTTCAGGAGAGGATGACAGACAATATTACGGATTCATGCAGTACAGAAGGGTTCTTGACCTGGAAGGTGACGATCTGCTGCGGCTTTTTGACAATGACGTGGATGTGGTTCTGCCATACCCTATGTCTTATGAACCGGATATAGAAGCGCACCATGAGCGGTATTTGAAGTCTGCGGACTGGGATGCCCTGCTCAAGGCGATGCGAGAACTTTATCCGGAGGATGCGGAAGCTTTTTCCGGGGTGCTTGCACAAAAGTATCTGTACAATTACAACGTCATCATAGCCAGAAAGCATGTATTAAAAGCCTATTGCGAATGGCTTTTCCCGCTTCTGGAGAAAACGGAGGAGTACAGCGCTCCAAAGGGTGCGGACCGTGCGGACAGATATATCGGATACATGGGAGAAACGCTTGAGACGTTCTACTTTATGAACAACAGGGAGAAGCTGAATATTGTTCATACTGCATGCCGGTTTTTAACATAAGCAGAAATGCCATAGGAGGTCGTTATGAAATATTATAAGAAAAGCCGCTTGAAAAAATGTGAAAAGAAAGAAACAGTGAGAGTTTGGGGGGCGCTGCTTGCGGCTGCTTTGGCTGCCGGGGAAGGAAAGACGGCCTATGCTGCGCAGCAATCCGGTTCTGCGCCGGATGAGGGAGGGGAGCAGATATCCGTTGAATTTCCGGTAATTCCCACGGATGATAGTTCGCCGTTTAATTTTATTCTTGATCCGCAGGGACTGATCAATGCAACCCATGCAGTCCGCTATGGCGGCAGAAATTTTGAGGAAGGCGCCACACTGTACTTTGAAAACGCGGGGGGAGAATATGATTTTTCCCATACAAGTGATTTCCTCACGGTTACCAGCCGAAGCACGGTTCCGGTCAGGGTGAGAGTCAGAGCGTCTCTTGAAAACAGGGAAGGAATAGGGCTTTCGCCGGAAAATTTTTTCGGGGATGCGGAGGATTATCTTTATCTGGCGCTTGTGGATGATGAAGGCGGAGTCTATCCCTTTGACAGAGAAGGCAAAGCGGAAATTGAATACGAGATGGCGGAGCAGACGGAAGGCGGATCAACCAATTACTCCTTCGGGCTGACCGGAGCATGCAATCCGGCTGCAGACTGGACGCTTGTATCAGCCGGACCGCATATAACGGTGACGTGGACGGCGGAGCCGGTCGTGGCAGAAGAAGAGGCGGAGAAAGAGTCGGAAGAAGAGGCGGTTTCGCCTGCAGGACAAAATGCCTCTGCAGAAGATCCTGATCCTGTGAATGATACAGCGGAAGAATGCGCGGAAGATGGGGAAAATGCAGGAATAAGCGACGGGGCTGCGGATGGAGCGGAGGAAAGCGGCGCGGCTGATGATAAAACAGAAGATACAAGCATATCAGAAAATACGATCGGTGCAGGCGGTATGGAATTGTATAATTAACAAAAAAGTATTGACAAATTTGTAAAAGTTGACTATCATTTTCTCAAGTTTCAAAGGCGGGACTTCTTATTATTATAATAATAGAGGTCCCTCTTTACGTAGCAGGATATATATCCATTGCGTACAAGAGCGTGTATCACAGCAGTTCCGTTTTTGACAACGAATGTTAAGGAGGAGAAAATTATGAAGAAAAAAATGTTGAGCATTGTGCTTGCAGGCGCTATGACAGCAGCCATGTTGACAGGCTGCGGTTCTTCCGCAAGTACAGAAACAAACGATGCGGCAGCTGGGACAACAGAGAACACAGATGCAGCAGAGGACACAGAAGCTGCAGATGCAGAAGAAGCATCAGAGTCAAACGAGTCAGCAGATAACAGCGGCGGTACCTTTAAGATCGGCGGCATCGGACCGCTGACAGGCGGTGCGGCAGTATATGGTATTGCAGCAATGAACGGTTCCCAGATCGCAGTGGATGAGATCAATGCAGCCGGCGGTATCAATGGTATGACCGTAGAGTTGAATTTCCAGGATGACGAGCTTGACGCCGAGAAATCCGTTAATGCTTACAATGCATTAAAGGACTGGGGCGCACAGGTACTGGACGGTTGTGTGACAAGTGCATGTTCTATCGCGGTATCTGCCAAAACTGTTGAGGACCAGATGTTCCAGATTACGCCATCCGGCTCCGCTGTAGATTGTGTTGCCAATGACAATGCATTCCGTATCTGCTTTTCAG
This sequence comes from uncultured Bacteroides sp., assembly GCA_964589055.1. Lineage (GTDB taxonomy): Bacteria > Bacillota > Clostridia > Lachnospirales > Lachnospiraceae > UBA3282. Next base: position 21,598 of record CAZPSD010000006.1, on the reverse strand, counting down.
ATCCGAACCAGGGCGCTGCATCCGCACAGTACATCGGTGAGAACGGTCTTGCATCCAAGGTAGCGGTTATTTATGACAGCTCTGATGTGTATTCTTCCGGTATTTATGAGAAGTTCGCAGCAGAAGCGGCTAACCAGTCTTTCGAGATCGTAGCGGCAGGCGCTTTTACCGCTGATAACAAGACAGATTTCTCTGTACAGTTACAGCAGGCTAAGGATGCAGGCGCAGAGCTTGTATTCCTCCCGATCTACTATACAGAGGCTTCCCTGATCTTAACACAGGCGGCAGATATGGGATTTGATGTGGACTTCTTCGGATGTGACGGATTAGACGGTATCTTGAATGTTGAGAACTTTGATACCTCTTTGGCTGAGGGCGTTATGTTATTAACCCCTTTTGCAGCAGATGCAACAGATGATTTGACAGTTAAATTCGTTACCACCTATAATGAGAAATACGGTGAGACTCCGAACCAGTTTGCAGCGGACGGTTATGATACAGTATATACCATCAAAGCAGCGGCTGAGAAGGCAGGTATCACAGCAGATATGTCCAACGAAGAAATCTGTGCGGCATTAACAGCAGCTATGACAGAGATTACAGTAGATGGTCTTACAGGCGAAGGTATCACATGGGATGCTTCCGGTGAGCCGAGCAAAGCGCCTAAGGCAGTAGTGATTAAGGACGGTGTTTATACTGCAATGTAAAGGGCGAAAAGATTTTCTAAGGCGTCTTAAGGACGCCGCCTAAGAAAATCTAAGTTTCGCCCGGAAGAATGGCTCTGGGGAGCCATTCTTCCCAGTGGAGGAGTCCAGTGGAGGAACCTTGTGGAGAGAACCCGGTGGGGGAACCCCGTGGCAGAGAGATTGTGTCTTGAAAGCATTTGGAATTTAAGTCAATACAGTAACTGCTTTGGCAGGGAGGGATAGTATGAGTTTTGTGGCCCATTTGATTAACGGAATAAGTTTGGGAAGCGTCTATGCGTTGATAGCGCTTGGGTATACGATGGTATACGGAATTGCCAAGATGCTGAATTTCGCCCACGGCGATGTCATTATGATCGGAGGATATGTGGTCTTTGTTACCGTCAGCGGTATGGGACTGAATCCCCTTGCTTCTATCATTATTTCCATGGCAGTGTGTACCGTGCTTGGCGTGACCATTGAACGTGTGGCATACAGACCGCTTCGCGGGGCGTCTCCCCTGGCTGTTTTGATTACGGCGATCGGCGTCAGTTATTTTCTGCAGAATATCGCCCTGTTGATATTTGGTTCCGATACCAAGGCATTTACCAATGTGGTAACCCTGCCGAATCTGGAATTGTTCGGCGGACAGTTAGTGATTAAGAGCGTGACGATTGTAACGGTAATTGTCAGTATTATTATTATGGTGGGTCTTTCCTTATTCGTGAAAAAGACCAAGATCGGACGAGCTATGACGGCGGTGTCCGAAGATAAGGGCGCTGCCCAGCTGATGGGTATCAATGTGAACGGTACGATTGCCGTTACCTTTGCAATCGGATCTGCTCTGGCGGCAGTAGCAGGGGTGCTTCTGTGTTCCGCTTATCCGTCCTTAACTCCTTATACCGGCTCCATGCCGGGTATCAAGGCTTTCGTGGCAGCAGTATTTGGCGGTATCGGTTCTATTCCCGGTGCCTTTATCGGCGGCATCTTATTGGGTGTCATTGAAAATTTGAGTAAAGCTTATATTTCTTCCCAGTTAGCGGATGCGATTGTGTTCAGTATCCTGATTATTGTGCTTTTGGTGAAACCTACCGGACTTCTGGGCAAAAAGGTTCAGGAGAAGGTTTAAGCCGGGGATGCTTATAGGTAAGTTGATGGTTATGGAAAGGCACAAAGTTCGCAGGCTGCGGGAAAGGCATGGTTATTAGTATGAAGAAATTAAGTAAGACAACAAAGAATAATCTGATTACCTACGGTATGGTAATCTTGGCATATATCATCGTACAGATTTTGGTATCTACGGGGCATGTGTCCAGTCTGGTTCAAGGACTTTTGGTTCCGTTCTGTACTTATATCATTGTGGCAATTGCACTGAATCTGACAGTCGGTATCCTGGGTGAACTGAGTCTGGGACACGCGGGATTTATGTGTGTGGGCGCTTTTGCCAGTGCGGTATTTTCTCTTGCGTTCAAAGAGGCTCTGCCGGGCGGATTACGGTTTTTCTTAGCGCTTTTGATCGGCGCGGCAGCGGCAGCGCTGATCGGCTTCCTGGTGGGTATTCCGGTACTGCGCCTTCGTGGTGACTATTTGGCGATCGTAACGCTTGCCTTTGGCGAGATTATTAAGAATATTATCAATGCGTTATATCTTGGCGTGGACAGTAACGGTATGCACTTTTCCATGAAGGATGCATTGTCTTTGAATATGGAAGAGGACGGATTGATGCTGATCAAAGGAGCGCAGGGAGTCACCGGTACGCCCAATGATTCCAATTTTACCATCGGTGTGGTTCTGATTCTGATCACCCTTTTTATTGTACTGAACTTTATCAATTCCAGAACCGGGCGCGCGGTTATGTCTATTCGTGACAACCGCATTGCTGCCGAATCGGTCGGTATCAATGTGACGAAATATAAACTGATTGCATTTACGGTTTCCGCTTCTTTAGCAGGTGTTGCAGGAGTGCTTTATGCGCATAACCTGTCCACTTTGAATGCGCTGCCGAAAAACTTCGGATATAATATGTCTATTTTGATTCTTGTATTCGTAGTGCTCGGCGGGATCGGCAATATCCGCGGTTCCATTATAGCGGCGGTGCTTCTGACTCTCCTTCCTGAGGTGCTTAGGGGATTAAGCGATTACCGTATGCTGATTTATTCGATTGTGCTGATTGCAATGATGATCTTTAACTGGAGCCCTAATGCGATCTTCTTCAGGAAACGTCTGAAACAACGTTTTGTCGGCAACAGGAAACTTAAGAAGGAGGCGTAGATATGGCATTATTAGAGGTTAAGAATTTAGGGATCTCCTTTGGTGGCTTAAGAGCGGTTAACGCATTTAATATTTCCATAGAAAAAGGGCAGTTATATGGTTTGATCGGACCTAACGGCGCCGGCAAAACTACGGTTTTTAATTTGCTGACCGGTGTGTATCAGCCGGACGAGGGCGCTATTATTTTAGATGATGTGAATGTAACAGGGAAGCGGACGATCGACATCTGTAAGGCGGGAATTGCCAGAACATTCCAGAATATCCGCCTTTTTGGAGATATGACGGTGTTGGATAATGTCAAGGTTGGTTTACATAACCACTATCCTTATTCTACGCTGGAAGGTATTCTCAGGCTGCCGCGCTATTTTAAAGTAGAGAAGGAAATGAACGAGAAAGCCATGGAGCTTCTTAAAGTGTTCGGTTTAGAGGAATTTGCAGATTATAAGGCGGAGAATCTTCCTTATGGGCAGCAGAGAAAACTGGAGATTGCCAGAGCCATGGCGACGGCTCCGAAGCTTCTTCTTTTGGATGAGCCTGCGGCTGGTATGAATCCCAATGAGACGAAGGAACTGATGGATACGATTCAGTTTGTAAGAGATCATTTTGATATGACAATTCTGTTGATTGAGCATGATATGAAGCTGGTTTCCGGTATTTGCGAGAAACTGAAGGTACTTAATTTCGGCGAGGTGCTGGCACAGGGCGAGACACAGGAAGTACTGAACAATCCGGAAGTTATTACGGCTTATCTGGGTGAATAGGCGTAAGGATGGATTAGTTATAGGCAGAGATAAGTGCGAGAAAGGCATGGTAATAGTATGGCAATGTTAGAAGTAAAAGATCTCCATGTTCATTATGGTGTGATCGAGGCAATTAAAGGTATCAGCTTCGAGGTAAATCAGGGCGAGGTCATCGCATTGATCGGCGCCAACGGCGCCGGCAAGACGACTACGCTGCATACCATTACAGGACTGATCAAGCCAACCAGCGGCAGTATTATTTTCGAGGGTAAGGATATCACAAAGACACCGGGATACAAGATTGTGCCTATGGGTATGGCTCATGTGCCGGAGGGAAGACGTGTATTTGCCCAGTTATCGGTTTATGATAACCTGTTGATGGGAGCCTATACGAGAAAAGATAAGGACGAGATTCGCGAGAATCTGCAGATGGTGTACGAGAGATTCCCGAGACTGGAAGAGCGTAAAACACAGATGGCGGGAACCTTAAGCGGCGGGGAACAGCAGATGCTCGCCATGGGGCGGGCATTGATGAGCCAGCCTAACATTATTGTGATGGATGAGCCGTCTATGGGATTATCCCCCATTTTTGTTAATGAGATTTTCGACATTATCAAGAAGGTAAGCCAGTCCGGCACAACGGTGCTTTTGGTAGAGCAGAATGCGAAGAAAGCTCTTTCCATTGCGGACAGAGCCTACGTGCTGGAGACGGGCAGGATTTCCTTATCAGGTAATGCGAAGGAGCTGTTGAACAATGAGGCAGTGAAGAAAGCGTATCTGGGCGAGTAGTAAAATATATTACGAAAGAACTATTGTCTGATGGTACAGAAGTAAAATTACGGAGGAAGTCCAAGTGAAGATCATAATAGCGGGAGACGGTAAGGTAGGATCTACGCTGACGAGAGAACTGGCGGCGGAAGGACATGATATCACGCTGATCGACGCGAAAGCTGAAGTATTGGAACTGAGCGAAGAACGCTACGATGTCATGGTGGTGCAGGGCAATTGCGCCTCTATGGCAGTCCTGGTCCAGGCGGGGGTGCAGGAAGCGGAACTTCTGATTGCCATGACAGGTGCAGATGAGGTCAACATGTTGTGCTGTACTACGGCTCACGGCATGAACCCGAAGATACATACGATTGCCAGAATAAGGAACCCGGAATATACGGATCAAATCTATGAGATGCGTAATCTTTTTGGATTATCCATGATGGTCAATCCTGAGAGACAGGCTGCCATGGAGATGGTGAGGCTGATTAAGTATCCCGGCTTCTTGAAACGGGATACCTTTGCCAAGGGAAGAGTAGAAATCGTGGAACTGCGTATTAGAGAGGACTCCAAGCTGTGCAACGCCAGTCTTTATGATCTGGGCAATATTGTGAAATGCAAGATTTTAGTCTGCGCGGTACTTCGTAACAGCAAGGCAATTATTCCAGACGGTAATTTTACCCTGCAGGCGGGAGACCGGATTTTCGTTACCGCAACAGTCAGGGAATTGACTCTGTTTCTCAAAAATATAGGAGTCATCACTCATAAGGCGAAGCGGGTGCTTCTGTGCGGCGGCGGCAGACTCAGTTACTATCTGGCGCAGATGCTTGTCAGAGACGGCATTATGGTGGAGATTATTGAGCAGGATTACGACAGATGTCTTTCCCTTGCCAATCAACTGCCGAATGTGACGGTGGTGCACGGTGATGCCAGCAGTGAGTTCCTGTTAGAGAGTGAGAGAATTGGGGATTGTGATGTGCTTGTTACATTGACCGGTGTGGACGAAATGAATATTATCATTTCTCTGTACGGCAGCAACTGTAATGTGCCGCAGATCATTACGAAGCTTGGACGTTTAAGTAATAACAGTATATTAGATACACTTTCCATAGGAAGTATTATCAGTCCGAAGGAGTTGTGCTGCAACAGTATTCTCCGGTATGTGCGTGCGGTCAAGAACCAGACCGGAGCGGCGCAGGCGGTGCATGTGATCGCGGACGGACAGGCGGAAGCCATTGAGTTTATTGTGGATGAAAACACGCTGCATCAGGGTACGCCGTTGAAAGATATCAGGCTGAAGAAGAATATCCGGGTAGTCAGCATTACCAAAGGCGCGAAATATGAACTGCCGAACGGCGATTCCTATTTTTCCAAGGGGAATACGGTGATCATTGTAACCGGCAGGGATGAAGTGATCTATCAGTTGAACGATATTTTCGAATAGATAAAGGTGCCATATGAATTATCGAATGATGGGGAAGTTTATCAGCAGAATATTACTGGTGGAAGCGGTATTTATGCTGCCCGCCCTGCTGATCGGCTTATATGAAAATGAAATACGGACAGTATACGGATTTTTGACCAGTATAGTCATTATTGTGGCGTTGTCCGTGATTTTATTTTGTTTATGTAAAAAGGCAAAGAAAGGCTTTTACGCTAAAGAAGGTCTGGTCTGTGTAGGAACAAGCTGGATCATTATGAGTCTTTTAGGGTGTTTTCCCTTTTATTTTTCGGGAGAGATACCGCATTTTGTGGACGCTTTGTTTGAAACCGTGTCGGGATTTACGACCACAGGCGCTTCTGTTTTGAGTAATGTGGAAGAACTGTCCATGGGCAATTTGTATTGGCGCAGTTTTACCCATTGGCTGGGCGGTATGGGAGTTTTGGTTTTCGTGCTGGCGCTCAGCAGAAGAAGAAGCGGCAGCAGTGAAAGAAGTGACGGATACACCATGCATCTGCTTCGTGCGGAAAGCCCGGGACCGAAAGTCGCCAAACTGGTTCCGAAGATGAAGGATACTGCCAAAATCCTGTATTTTATTTATATTTTTCTGACGGTATTGAACGTAATTTTCCTGCTGCTCGGCGGGATGCCGGTGTTTGACGCCGTCTGCACGGCGTTTGGCACGGCGGGAACGGGAGGTTTCGGGATCAAGAGCGACAGCATGGCAGGGTACAGTCCTTATCTGCAGAATGTCTGTACGGTATTTATGCTGTTATTCGGTGTGAATTTTGCATGTTACTATATGTTGGCGGTTAAGCAGGTCAGGAGTGTGTTAAAGGATGAAGAACTGCGGTTTTATGCAGGAATAGTGCTTGGCAGTATCCTGTTGATCACATGGAATGTGAGAGATTTGTACGGAACGCTTGGCGAGACGATTCGTTATGCGGCATTTCAAGTGGCGAGTATTGTGACGACCACGGGATTTGCAACGACGGATTTTGACCTGTGGCCCAGCTTCTCCAAGGCAATCCTGCTTGCGTTGATGCTGATAGGAGCCTGTGCGGGAAGTACCGGCGGCGGTTTCAAATGCGGCAGGGCTTTGCTGTTGTTAAAGAGCTTTCGGCGTAATGTGAGACAGATTCTGCGTCCGCAGGAGGTGCAGGTAGTGCGCGTCAATCACCAGATGGTGCAGGAGAGGGTGTTGGATAATACGAACGCGTATCTTGCGGCTTATGTATTTATTATTGTATTTAGTTTTATCGTAATCTCTATTGACGGATTTTCACCTATGACGAATTTTTCGGCGGTGCTTGCCTGCTTTAATAATATCGGTCCCGGACTGGAGGCAGTGGGACCGACCTGCAATTTCGGAGGCTACAGCGTACTGTCCAAGGCAGTCCTGATCGTTGATATGTTGGCGGGACGACTGGAAATATTCCCGATATTGATTCTGTTTTCAAGAAGCACGTGGACGCGCAGGTAGGAAGATAGGAAGAAGCCGGAATGCATCGGGGGATTTGCTGCTTGCAGGGAAGAGATAATAATGTTACAATAAAAATGATGCGGGATTGTGCATTGCAAAAGAAAAAGGAGAATTCAATGGAAAAGGAAAAAACTACAACAGAAGTGGTACTGCAGTATCGGGAATATGAGGCAAATATAGAGGATGTGACCGCAAGGGTCAAAGCCCACTATGTTGCCAAGGGTAACACGGAGGATTCCATCGAGAGTCTGCAGATTTATTTGAAGCCGGAGGAATTTACGGCTTACTATGTGATCAACGATGGCTTTTGCGGTAAGGTGAATCTGTTTTAAATGTAAACAATAAAAAGTTCGCAAAGCGTGCTTTCTATTGTTTACAAACTACTACAACATCCTTATTCCGTATAGTCGTCTGTCCGTCCGGGATTATGGTCTCATTCTCCCTGCGGATCATGGTGACTAACATATTCTGGGGAATCTGCAGTTCCATGATCTTCTTATCACACCACTCATGGTTTTTATCAATGGCAATTTCCTGCAGTTTCACATCATTACCGGCATTATAATAAGGTACGTTCAAGATAATGCTGTCTCCCGCAAGGATTTTCGTATCTCCCTTCGGAATCAGGGTTTCCCCGTCTCTTTTAATCATTACGGCGAGGGAATCGGAAGGCATGGACACATCCTTTATCATGCGGTTTTCCCAATTATGTCCTGCGTTAATATCCATCCGTATCAGGGTAATGGCGGTCTCCTCCTGATAATCGTTAAAGGTTTTTCTGACATCATTGTCATTATCTACCATCTGTAATTTCCTGGCGACGACAGGAAGAAGGGATCCCTGTAAAGCTACCGAGAACAGAGAAATCAGAAATACAATATGGAACAGGTCATCTTTTAAAACATTGCCCCTTGCAATGACCATAATCGCAAAAACGATAGATGCGGCTCCGCGCAGTCCTGCAAAGGATACAAGGAGACACTGCCTGATGGAAGCCTTGGCGGGCAGCAGGATCGCAAATACTGCCGCCGGTCTTGCAACAAAATTAAGAATGAGTGCGATCACAAGCGCCGGAAGTATCACTTGCGGCAGTTTATGAGGAAAAGCAAGAAGTCCCAACAGGAAAAAAAGGCAGATCTGTGCAAGTCCGGTAATGCCGTCGAAGAAATGTACCAGATTCGCCTTGTTTTTCATGCGGCTGTTTCCCAGAATAATGCCTGCCAGATATACGCTCAAATAACCGTTGCCGTTTATTAAGGAAGGAATGACATAAGCAAGCAGTGCGATTGCGATCATGAATATCATATCCAGATTTTCCGCTTCGATGGACAGCTTGCGCATGAGCCGGATTGCGATGACCGCGATACCGATTCCGCAGACCAGTCCAAACGCGATTTGGGCAAAGATCAGATAGGGGATAGAAGCAGCGCTGCTGCCTTCCACCATGGCAAGCCCGATCATGGTCAGCATATAAGCTGCGGGATCGTTACTTCCGCTTTCAATTTCCAAAAGCGGTGCGGTTGCGTGTTTTAAACTCAGGTTTTTGGAACGCAGAATCGAGAATACCGATGCCGCATCGGTGGAACTGATGACCGCTCCGATCAGAAAGCTTTCAGCCAGTCCGATCCGAAGCAGCAGATGGCAGAAAATACAAGTGATTCCCGCCGTCAAAACAACTCCCAGTGTAGAGAGCATGACCGCCTTCCCGATGACAGGCTTTGCCGATTCCCACTTTACGCAGAAGCCGCCGTAAAACATGATAAAGATAAGTGAGATACTGCATATGCGCTCCGCCAGATTATAATTTTCGAAATTGATATGAAAAATACCGTCCGAACCGAACATCATACCGATGAACATGAAAAGAAGCAGAGCCGGGACGCCTGCTTTAGAGGAAAAACGCCCGAACAGCACACAGACAAGCAGCACGATGGCACAAAATAACAAATACAGATTCAATACAATACAACTCTCCTTCCTGAACAAATACCCGATGTAAAATCTTTTTTTAGTCTAGCATATACGCCGGCTGATTTCTATCTTTTTTCAAAGAAGATGCATAATGCTCTAATTTTATAAAATATATGTTGACAAACAATATTATATGCCATATAGTATGATTAGAAACAATATTATACGACATATAATATTATAAAAATAAATAATATTATAAATTTGAATACTATCCGGTAGAGAGGTCGTTATGAGATATGTAAAAAGCAGGAAAGGAGTATATCGCATGGTTTTTAACACAGGCGCGGCATTACTGGATGCCATAGTTCTGGCAGTCGTATCACATGAACTGGAAGGGACATATGGCTATAAGATCACGCAGGAAGTGCGGCAGGTCATTGAGATTTCCGAGTCAACTTTGTATCCGGTTCTGAGGAGACTGCAGAAGGATGAATGTTTGGAAGTGTACGACATGGAGTGTGCGGGAAGGAATAGACGCTACTATAAGGTGACGGAGAAGGGAAGAGCACAGCTTAATCTGTACATCAGCGAGTGGTATCGGTATTCTGCCAAATTGAATAGTATCTTTGAGGGAGGATTAAAGAATGAATAGAGCTGAATTTATGCGTCAACTGACGATTCTTTTGAGTGACGTGCCACCGGCGGAACGGGAGGAAGCGATACAATATTATAATGATTATTTTGATGATGCCGGTATGGAAAACGAAGCCGCTGTGATCGCTTCTCTGGGAACTCCGAAGGAACTTGCCAGAACGATAAAGGCAGGGCTTAACGATGGCGGAAATGCGGGTGAATTTACGGAATCCGGTTTTACAGGGTATGGTGAAACCTATAAAAATGAAGTGATGAAGACGGAGGGAGCCTCTGATACATCCGGAGACAACGGAAAGACAGAGAACTCTTATGAGAAAAATAACACTTACGGACAGAACGGAACCTACGGACAGAACGGAACCTACGGGCAGACGGCACAAGGCAGCGGCAGAGCCGGGAATGGTAAGAAACCCATGTCCGGCGGTATGATTGCGCTGATCGTTATTGCCTTGATACTCACATCACCGGTGTGGATCGGTATTCTGGGCGGCTTGTTCGGATGTGTGGTGGGACTGCTTGCTACGCTGCTGGGGATTTTCCTTGCTTTCCTGATTGTCGGTGTGGTACTGGTGGTTGTAGGTATGGCGCTTTTTTGCGCAGGTATTGCAGCCGTTTTCTCGGCACCGCTTGGCGGTTTATGTATGATGGGAGGCGGCATGATCTGTTTCGCCGTCGGACTGGTATTTATCTGGCTTATGGTGATTGTTGCGGCCGCAGCGATTCCGGGGCTGATGCGAGGAATCGTGAATCTGTGCAATAGATTGTTTCATAGAGGAGGTGCTCAGGCATGAAAAAGTTTACCAAAGGATGTTTACTGACGGCTCTTGTGATTTTTGTAATTGGTTGTGTAATATGCATAGTCTGCGGGCTGCTGGGCGGATTTAAACAGTTGGAAAATATCAGTGAAACGACCGGAATCCCCTTCCGGTATTACCGGGGAAATGACGGCAGTGTGCAGTTTGGCTTCTATGGCAATGACTGGGACAATGACTGGGAGGAGTATTCCGAAGAAGCTTGGGAAACCATGGAAGCAAACGAAGATGTGGTGCAGACACAGCTTGATCTGACAGCGGACACTCTGCGCAAGCTGGAGGCGGAAATAGGCGCCTGCGGTCTGTTTGTACAGGAATCGGAGGATGATTATGTATGGATAGCCGTAGAAGGAAACACACAAGCGGTACACTATTCGATAGAAAATGGGAATACTTTAATCATTGAGACATCCTATGATTCGGTTTTTGGCTGGTTTGACTGGAGAGAGAATGGAAAGAATGCGGTGGTATATCTTTCCCTGCCCCAAGGCGCTGCGTTGGAGGAGGTCGATCTGGAATTCGGAGCCGGAGAGATCAATATTGCAGACTTGCAGGCAGATGACATTGATATTGAGTTTGGAGCCGGCATTTGCAATGTGGAAGCATTAAAGGCTGATTCGGTATCTTTATCGGTAGGTGCAGGGCAGGCAAATATCGGTACACTGACTGCCAGAGAGACGGATTTGGAGGTGGGCGCCGGAGAACTGGTCGTTTGTGATGCCGATGTTATCGGGAGCATGGATCTGGATATCGGTATGGGCAATGCGGAAATATACGGTACTGTTACCGGGGATCTGGATGCGGATTGCAGTATGGGCAATCTGACCATGCAGTTGACCGGGTCGGAAGAAGATCACAGCTACTATGTAGATTGTGCCATGGGCAGCGTAACCGTCGGCGGTCACACTTACGCAGCAATCGGCGACAGCGTGGAATGGGGCAGCCGGAGCAACAGCCGGTTTGACATTGATTGTTCCATGGGTAATGTGACGATTGTATTTGATGAGTCTAAGAGCAGATAGACAGGCGAGAGAAAACTGATAATGAATAAGGACGTGAGCGGAAACGCTTCAGAATGGAGGAAAAATGAGTAATGATTATAAGAAATTAGTACGTTCCAAGGTGAACAGAATGCTGTGTGGTGTATGCGGCGGTGTGGGTGAGTATCTGAATGTGGACCCGACCATCGTCAGACTGATCTGGTTATTGTGTTCGATGGCAAGCTGCGGAACAGGACTTTTGATTTACATTATTGCGGCAATTGTGATTCCTGAGGATAATAATATAGTCGGATAGCGTATCGGAAGTATGTTAACTCAATAGGTCATATGAATAGAAAAATAAAATACAGCCATACTAACAGAATATGAGACGGAAAAATGAAAACTTGCAATGGGACTTTTTCTTTTATGTATGGCTCTTTTTCCTGACAGCTTTCTTCGGATGGATATGGGAAGGTTCTTTGTATCTTATAAAAGATGACACATATGTCAACCGCGGATTTTTGGCAGGGCCGTGGCTTCCGATCTATGGATGCGGCGCAGTTATGCTGGAAGTGTTGTTTCATAAATGGAGAGACAGAACGGTTCTAACATTTGTGTCATCTATGATTCTGTGTACCTTGCTGGAATATCTGGCAGGATGGTATTTGGAATTGACTTGGGGAGTCAAATGGTGGGACTACAGTCAGATGAGATGGAACCTGCACGGATATATCTGCCCGGCAAGCAGTCTGCTCTTTGGCATAGGAGGAGTATTGCTTGTGTGTGTGATCGCGCCCCTGTTCCGGTCCCTTTATCAGAAACTGCCAGTCCGGGTCAGGGCGGGTGTGGGTATGCTATTGATATTGTGTTTTGCGGCAGATGCCGCTTACAGTGCGGCCGTACCCCGGATCGGAAGTGGAATTACGTACAAGTAAATATGCACAAAAGCCGAATCTCATATTTGTACTTTATTACCACAAGGAAAAGTACCTTAATTTTGGAGAATTATGTTAAAATAAGGTAGGGTCTACAAAAGAAAACAGATAAAGGGGTTCCTAAATGATGTGGTATTACGTATGGTATGGATTGGCGGCATTGTGTGCGGCAGGCTATGCGGTGAGAACTTTTATCAAGAAGAGAACAAACCGCATGTCATTATCTGCGTGCAGTATGTTTATCGCTGCGGCCGCCGTCAATATAGCTTATCTGGCACGGATCGGTGCAAAATCTTACTTCACGGCATCTTTATCCACAAGCATCTATTTTGCGTGTACGGACATTGTTGTGCTGTCGATGGTGCATTATGCCATAGAGTTTACACAATCCAAGGTGTTCCCTTTAAAATATAAGAAAAAGGTTTTTCTTCTTTTTGATATTTTGGTTTTCATTGACGCGCTGTTTCTTATTATAAATGCTTTTCATGAGGTGGAATTGCGCTATCAGTATGATGAGAGCAGTATTTATGCGATCAAGTATATGTATGTCGCAATGCCATCGTTCTATTTGCATTTGTGTTTTGTTTATCTGCTGCTTTGTGCGGTGCTTTTTCTTTTGCTGTGGAAAACCTGCAATGTTCCTAAGATTTACAGAAGCAGATACAGCAACAGCCTTCTTGTTGTTCTGTTGATCAGTCTTTTTACCATCGTATATATTTCCGGCTGGGTGAAGATGAGCGTGGATGTGGCAGTGTTGATTTATGGCTTTGCCTGTCCGATTGTGTACTGGAATACGTTTGATTATTCCTCCAAAGGAATGTTGAACTCTACCCGCAAGATGATCCTGGAGTATATGGGCATGCCTATGATTCTGTTTGATTATGAGGGGTATGTTGCAGATACCAATAAGGATATGCGTAATCTGTTCCCGATCCTGAACAGCCAGGAGGGTAAAATCAGCATGATGGATTTCATGCAGATTGCCGCGATCCGTGAGCTGCAGAATACGAGTACGGATCAGGTGTTTGAGTGGTATAATCCCAGCGATGCGGGCGCGCGGGTGTATCAATGCAACTTTATCTGCCTGAAAGACGAGAAGGATCACAGTATAGGGCGCCTGCTCCTGATGAAGAATATGGAAATGGAGAAAGACATGCTGACACAGTTGTACTCCAAGCAGAGTTTCTTCAGCAGAATGGAGCATGTTGTGCAGCGTCAGGCATATCCTATCACGGTTGTGGTGTGCAATGCCAACGGTATCAGTCTTATCAATGACGTATATGGCTGGGCGAAGGGGAATGAGATGCTCAGACTGGCAGCGGATCTGCTGCGGGAGAATCTCCCGCCGAAGGTTATCATTGCAAGAATGGATGACGGTGACATGGTGGCAGGTTTTGCGCAGACAGAGCAGGAATATGCGGTCAGGCTCTTCGAGAATATCAGGGGGCAGTACAGGAAGGCGAATGATACGGGAATCAATACGGATATAGAATATGGTGTGGCAGTGATTCGTGATAACAGTAAGACGGTGGAACAGGCAGTAAAAGAAGCCGCCGAGAGTATGTGTACGAAGAAGCTGGTGAACGAGACTTCACAGAAGAGCTCCCAGTTGGATTCTTTGAAACAGGCGCTGACAGAGAGCGACTATGAGACGGAGGAGCACGTAGAGCGTACGAAGGAGATGGCAATCAAACTGGGCAAAGCGCTTAACCTGCCGGATGTGGAGCTGGGCAAGCTGGCGCTGCTGGCAGTGCTGCATGACATCGGCAAAATTGCGATCCCGCACTCCATTCTCTTAAAGCCGGGGAAGCTGACGGGCGAAGAGTGGGAAACCATGAAGACCCATACGGAAAAAGGATACCGTATTGCCAATGCATCCAAGGAATTGAAACCGATCGCGGAATACATACTGCACCATCATGAGAGATGGGACGGCCAGGGATATCCGGGCGGCCTGTCGGGAGAGGAAATACCGCTCTTATCCCGGATCATTACGGTGGTGGATTCCCATGACGTTATGGTACATGACAGACCATATCATAAGGCGATGAGCCATGCGGATGCGGTAGAAGAACTGCTCCGGTGCTCCGGCAGCCAGTTTGATCCGCATATTGTCACTGTATTCCTGCAGGTATTGCAGGAAAACAGGGAGAAAAACGCCGGCATCGTTGCGGAATGAGAGAAAGATAAATAATAATATAATAAGCCTGAGACAGCTGTTCCTTTTGGATCCGTATCTCAGGCTTTTATAATGGAATCAAAAGAAACTACATCGTTCGGTGAACAATCTAAAATCGTGCACAGCTTCTCCAAAGTATCCATGGTGATACTTTTATTATGCTTCAGATTATTGATCGTGCGGGGATTGATATTGTGCTTGTTAATTAAAGTATAAGTGGTGATTCCTTTCTCTTTCATAGTGTTCCACAGTGGCGTATAACTTATCATTTTGCTTCTCCCCTTGTACCTTTCCACACACTAGCCAGAAATCACATGAGTTTTGATAGATATGACTATAGTAAATGTGCTGAAAACTCTCCCCCTTTATAAAAAGTATGCTGGCAAAATTTTCTCTTGCATATACTGAAAAAAGTATCTATAATAAGCAAAGGATATACTGAAAAATGTAACTATATATTTCAAAAGAAATATGGACAGGCATATGGGTAAGATATCAAACAATTATGATAATTATACAGACATTCATATTCATATCATACCGGGAGTTGATGACGGCGCCGTGGATCCGGACATGAGCGTGGATATGCTTGCATATGCCTATGCGCAGGGCATACGAAGAATGATCGTTACGCCCCACAATAAGCCGATGCATCGCAATGCCGGAAAAGAAAAAATACTAAGGTCGATAGAGATGCTGCAGGCGCGGATGAAACAGGAGAACATAGAGATAGAACTCTATCCGGGCAGCGAACTGTATTACAGGGAAGAATTAGTGCGGTGCCTTGAGCAGGGAGAGGCGGTCACCATGGCGGATTCCCGGTATGTGCTGATAGAGTTCATGCCGGCGGACGGATGGGAATATATCAGAGACGGGATCAACAGCATACTGATGGCGGGATATCGTCCTATTGTGGCGCATGTAGAAAGGTATCAGGAGATTTGCAAGAATATGGAACGGGCTGTCAGGCTGCGTGAGATGGGATGCTGCATACAAGTGAATGCGGCAGGCGTCATGGGCAGATACGGCATGGAAACGAAGCGTTATGTGAGGAAGCTGATGAAACAGCGGCTGGTTGATTTCATAGCTACGGATGCCCACAATGCCGCAGACAGGGCGCCGGATCTGGCCGACTGTGCGGCGTATATCGGCAGGAAATACGGTGAGGACTATATGCGTCGGCTTCTTGTAGAGAACCCGTCCAAAGTGATCGGGGATGAATACATATAAACGGAGAACAAAGAATCGGATAAAAATCAGGAAAGTAACGAGAGAACGGAAATGGAAAATCAAAGAAATGATGATGTGATAGAAATCGATCTTCTGGAATTATTTCATGTGCTGTTAGGGCAGGCTGGGCTGATTTTAAGTGTCGGAGTCCTGACGGCGTTGATTGGTTTTATGCTGAGTAAATTCGTATTGCCGCCGGTATATGAGTCTACAACTAAAATTTATATTTTAAATAAAACAGAAACCTCTTCTGTCACTTACAGTGATGTGCAGATGGGTACGCAGCTTACAAAAGATTACGCCCAGCTGATCAGCAGCAGATATGTACTGGAAGAAGTGATCCAGATGCTTTCCCTGGACGCGGAATATGAGGAAATGCTTGATAAAGTAAGCGTGGATACGCCTACGGATACCCGCATCGTATCAATTACGGTGAAAGACCATGATCCGGTACAGGCAATGAAGATTGCCAACTGTATCAGGGAAGCGGCCAGTGAGCATATCCAGAATGTAATGGATATTGAGGCGGTGAATGTGGTGGAGACTGCGAATATGCCCACCGAGAAAGCGGGACCTAAGTGCGCCGTGTGGACATTAGTTGGAGGAATTGCCGGGGCGGCGCTTATCTGCGTGGCCGTGCTGGTGCGTTACCTGTTGGATGACACGATCAAATCCTCGGAGGATGTGGAGAAATATCTGGGACTCAGTACCCTGGCGCTGATTCCTATGGAGGCAGATGACAGCAGCCGCAGCGCTAAGAGAAAGAAAAAGAGAAAGTGAAAGGGGTAAAGGATGCAGTCGGTAAAGTTACAGTTTGACCAGAAAAACGATTACAGGATAAAGGAAGCCTTCAAAACGCTGCGGAGCAATATAGAATTCAGCGGAAGCGATATCCGTGTGATTGCCGTTACAAGCTGCACGCCCAATGAAGGAAAATCCAGCGTGGCGATGGAGGCGGCGAAATCTTTTGCCGAAGCGGGAGCGCGCACCATATTGATAGATGCGGATATGCGCAAATCCGTGCTGGTGGGAAGATACAAAACCGGTGCGGTGCGTAAAGGCTTAAGCCAGAGCCTGATCGGCAAGACCACAGTGGAAGATACGATCTGTGAAACCAACCTGAAGAATCTGTATATGATCTTTGCGGGACCTGTGCCGCCTAATCCCAGTGAATTATTGGGAGATCAGTTGTTTGAGCAAATGCTTCAGAAACTCAGAAAGACCTTTGATTATGTCATTATTGACACACCGCCGCTGGGGAGCGTGATCGATGCCGCTGTAGTGGCAAAACGATGTGACGGGACTGTTATTGTAGTTGAAAGCAATACGGTAAGCTACCGTTTCGTACAGAAAGTTAAGGAGCAGCTTGATAAAACGGAAAGCAGAATTCTGGGCGTTGTGCTGAATAAGGTAAATCTGAACAGCAAGGGATACTATGGCCATTACGGCAGATATTACGGGAAATATTATGGCCAGTATTATGGCAATTACGGTGCGGATCACGCAGCAGGCAGTAATGACGCTGAAACAGTGGGCAGGGAAGAACCCAAAGGGGAAAGCGGAACAGATACGCCTGAGAAGCTTAGAAATGTTATCAGTGATATAGATGAGATGGATCTGGAAATATTGGATGAGGAATAAACCGATTGGGATGGACGCTCTGACATGGAGGATTAGATTGAAACGTAACAGGTGGATCGTAATTTGTATTATAGTAATTAACATTTTCATAATATGCGGATGCGTTTTCCTGCTGGCAAGACAAGACAATACCGCCCCGGAGTTCCGTTTTCAGACCAGTGATTACACTTATTTGAAATCTGACGGCGAAAAACCGCTTTTACAGAATATCTTGGCCTATGACGATCAGGACGGCAACATTACGGAGCGCATTGTGATCGAGAAAATCGTGGAGAATCAGGATAACAGCACGGCAGTAGTCTATTATGCGGTCAGTGATATGGCAGGCAATGTGACCAAAGTGTCCAGAATCTTTCCTATGGAGCCCAGCGATGAAGTGCCGGAATATGTGGCAGAGCAGCGGGCGGAAGCGGCAGAGAGCGGAGCGGACAGTACGGCAGGTACAGAAGAAGAAAGCGGCTCGGAAGACGGTACGGCGGAAAAGGATCAAGAGACGGAAGACGGGGAAAGCCTGACGCAGGAAACCGAAGAGGCTGACGGAGAAGCGGAAGAAGAGGATGACCGGGGCGATGACAGGGATGAGGTGAAAGAGGAGCCTGAGACGGCAGAACCGGAACAGGTTAAAACGGCTGTGGATAAAAGCGGTTATCCCGTGCTGACCCTTAAGAAGAAAGAAGTGACGATCGAAGCGGGCACCTCGCCGCCGTGGACAGAGCTGATTGAAACCATGCGGGATGATAAAGACGACTATGCCGCCTTGTACTATAACCTGCATATCAGTAAATTCACATCCGGTAAAGCCGGAGATTATCCGGTTACCCTGCAGGCGGAGGATTCCGACGGGAATCTGTCCGATCCGGTTACGGTGACGGTGCATGTACGTTAAGAATGCGAAGAAGCAGCGTTCTTTCACTGGAAAGGTATCGATATGGGCAAGAAAAAACGCAGTGACAGGGCGGCAAATCGGGAAAAAGAAGAATTGTTAAGTCCGGAGAAAGTGAAGAAAAAGAAGAAAGAAAAAAGGCGCCGGATCCTTGCGGCGGTTCTTCTGACATTTGCAGCTGTGGCCGTGCTGGCCATACTTTCTTATAAAGTGGCGGGAGCTATGGGAAAGGCAAGATTGCACAGCGCCGATCAGTTCATAGAACCGGACCGGATGGCAATAGAAGAAACCGAAGAGCTGACAGAGGAAGAACAACAGATCTGGCAGGAAGGCTGGGTGAAATATAAAGGGCAGATTTATGCCTATAACGAAGATATCCTTACCTTTCTGTTTATGGGAATAGATAAAAATGATGAAGTGGTGAAGGAAGTGGCGGAAGGAACCAACGGCGGACAGGCGGATGCTCTTTTCCTGCTGGTGTTAAATCCCCATACGGAATCCATAGACGTCATCGGTATCAACAGAAACTGTATGACGGATATTGATGTTTACAACGGGGAAGGCGCCTACGTAAATACGATCACGGCGCAGATAGCCGTGCAGCATGGCTTCGGCAATGGTGTGGAAGAAAGCTGCGAATATCAGATGAAAGCGGTCAGGAACCTTTTTTATCAGATTCCCATTCATGGGTACTGCGCCATTAACGCCAAAGCGGTTATCCCGCTGACAGACATGGTGGGAGGCGTGGAAATCACAGCTTTGGAGGATGTAAAGCGTTACGGCGATAAAAGCGGCACGGTAATCCTGGAGAAAGGAGAGAGGAAGCTGCTGGACGGTGAGACTGCCTATTCCTATGTCAGGTTCAGGGATACGAAACAGTTCGGGTCTGCGGATATGCGCCTGCAGAGACAGAAACAATATCTGACGGAAATGATGAAACAGATCAAAACACAGACAAGAAAAGATTTATTCCTTCCGGTCAGACTGTATAACGAACTGGCATCCTATATGATTACTGATGTGACGGCGGATGAAGTAGCATATCTGTCCTCTGTCGCGTTAAATTATCATTTTGATCAGAGCAGCATACATTCTCTGGAGGGAGAAACTGTACAGGGAGAAGAGTTTGAGGAATTCTATGCGGACGAAACGGCATTGTATGAAATGATTCTGGAACTATTCTATGAGCCGGTGGATATGCCGTGAACACAGCTTTAAGACATTGAGGCAAAAATAGAAAGCATAAAAAAGATGGAAAGTATGAAAAGAATAAGCAGGAAAACAGCAAAAAATCTTTTGGGCGGGTTGTTTCTGTTATGCCTTCTGACAGGGTGCGGCCAGACGGAAACGGATGGAAAGATCCCGGAAGAAAGACAAACACAGCAAGCAGAACCAACGCAGGAAGAAACACCGAAGGAGACAGATACCTTTGCCGGAGAGTCCGCCTCAGACGGACACGTGGATTTCGATATGTTACAGCAGATCAATCCCGATATCTTCGCATGGCTCTATGTGCCGGGAGCAGGCATTGATATACCGGTGCTGCAAAGCCGCGAGTCGGATGAATATTATAAGAGCCATACGCCGGACGGTGAGGAAGGTGAGGAAGGCGCTGTCTTTACGGAGATGCCGAATTTGATGAATATGTGTGATTTTAACACCATTCTGCACGGCAGGGATTTAGAAGAAAACGATTGGTTTTACAGTTTACATAAATATGAAGACGCTGATTTTTTTCAGGAAAATGAAGTGTTTTATCTCTATCTGCCGGATAATGCGCTGACCTATGAAATCGTAGCGGCATATTACGATGACGGGACGGATATCTTACGCAGATATGATTATACTACCTACAGCGGATGCCAAAGCTATCTGGAAGATATGTACGGATATAAAAGTATGAATAAAAATATGCGGGAAGGATGGGATGATCTGACACCGTATCATTTCTTAGTAACCTTAGACGGCAGCGTCCGCGAGGACAATACGCAGTATGTGGTCGTGGGAGCGCTGATAGAGGATGCGGCGGGAACCATTGACCGGGTAATTTTAGAATAGGTATTAACATCTCAGATGTTAATATAAACCACACTTAGATTATGAAAGGAGGACGACGCCAATGAAAAAATTCGTAGCTTTATTAACAGCATCCGTAATGATGGCTTCCATGACTGTATGCGCAGCAGGTTCCCCTACGGCTGCAGCGGTAGTAGCAAGCTCCTCACCCGCTTATGAGAGTGAAGGCTTCCACGCAGCAGCAGACCAGCAGGCAGCAGCAGAAAGAGGCTTGAGTGCGGGTGAGTATTACAATAACGCAGTAGTAAAAACTGTCGGTATTGCATCTGCATTACCGGTAGGTCAGGGCGGCAAAATCATGATCAATGGTGTTGCAACAAACCTGACAGCAACTTTGTCTAAGGCGGCACAGGCGGTAGTAACGTCTGCCAATGCTCAGGCAGCAGCGCTCGGCGGTACTTTACTCAATGTAGTAAAGGTTGATTTCCCCGGCGCTAACTATAATGTTGCAACGATCAATTTCTATGTAAAAGGTCTTGCCAATGGTAAGAAAGTTGCAGCCAAGCAGTATGTAAATGGTGCCTGGATAGACGTAGAAGTTGTAGAAGTAAGAGCTGATCATGTTGTTCTTAACTTGAAGAATGCAGGAGCGGTAGCTTTTGTAGAACTTCCTTGATCCTGATTCCCGCGGTAAATGCGCCGTCAGGCCATTCCGCGGGGGTCACACCCCTATAAGCTATAGGAGTGTTAAATAAATTTTTTTGAATTCAAAAAACGAGTGTGGGGCTGACATGCTGCCGCCTCGGCGGCAGCATGTTTTCAGAAAAGATAGTATTTCGTTGATAAGTTGATATTTTTTCGGGGGGGGGGTATTTCCGCAGTGTGGTAATGTCCTACTCGAATGCGCCTGCCTACGCCGGATAAACAGAGGATAACCAAGGACGTAGGTTTTGTTGTGTATCCTG